>JAAXIK010000031.1 GCA_012270385.1 Rubripirellula sp.
ACCCCCCAGCGGAGCCATTCCATCAATGATCAAGGTGGAGGTAAGGATTGGATAGTCCGGCCAATAACCATCCACTACTTCCTCATCCATGGTGACATTTTTGATGCCCTTCGCGCATTGACCACTGACAAACTCAGTGAAGCGATCGATCCAAAACCAACGCATGAGTTAGAGCTTTAAAAACGGATGATACTGAACTTGCGATCGCCGTCGCGGCTTCGCGGATGAATAACGCGGTCTTACTCGGTTTTGCTGGTAACGTAACCGACCAAATCACCCACAGTCAGTAGATTGCCAAAATCTTGAACGCGGGGATTTTCCGCAAAAGTGTCGAGATTAGCCCAAGGCATTCGCTTTTTTAATTCCGCAATACCATCGGCAGTCACAACACCGTCTTGCACGAAGTTGCTATCGGTGAGGATGTCTTCTGGAGATAGCTCCTCGCGAGGAATTTGGATGTCAAATGCTTTCTCAAGCTTGAAGACGATGTCGAGGAAATCGATGGACTCCGCACCCAAGTCGCCGACAAGGGTCGCCTCGGCGGTTACTTCATCGTCGTCGACGCCCAGGGCCTCTACGAGCGCCTCCTGTACCTTCTCAAAAATCTCATCTTGTGATAGTGCCATTTCAATTGTCCTTAAACTGTATTGTGGTGGATGGGGTTAGTAAATTTTTCTAAGGTTCAGTTTGCTACTCTAAAGACTGAGGGATCGTGCTGGGATCACCGAATCGTTCGTAGAATAGTTTTTCAATCAAGGATCGGACACGTGTATCTGTCCCAAGCCATTCAGGATCATTACTTTCCATTCGTTCCAGAATCAATCTAGCACTCACGGTGACTCGACCCTGTTTGGATGCGGTCGCCTTGACTGTGGCTTTCTGTCCGTCATCTTTTACGATTTGCGATGTAATCTCCAAGGTCTCGCCAGGAGCGAGGAAGTCTCCGAACTTGACACCCCTCGCTTCTCGAAGGAGTACCAGAGGATACTCAAACTTATCTCCTACATGCAGCAACCAGGCTGAAGCTTGATGAAGAGCCTCCAGCATCATGACTCCAGGCATGACAGGAAAAAGAGGAAAATGGTCTTTTAGGTACTCTTCCTCTGCTCTCAAAGTCCTCTCCGCCGTCAGGTGACGTCCCGGATGTAGCGATGTGATGCGATCAAGTTGACTGTATTTCATGAAACAGTGTAATTCCGATGACAAAATGTGCCCGTCACCGAGCCGATTGAGACTCAATACAATAAAGTTCGAGAATCTAAGTCTCAAGTTGGGTTTCGGGTGTTCAACACGGTTTCGCCAGTTTCCCTAAGTTTTTTCTTCTCACTGCTGGGGATCCGCTAGAACAACCCGCAAATCATCAAGATCAGCAGCAGAAAAATAGGGAAAACCGGCAACATTCAGCTATTTTTCTGTTGCCCTGTCGGCTCGTCCGTATCCGAAACTTGGGGTGAGCTTGGCTCAGCTTTGTGTGGTTCTTCCATGGTTTTCGCATGAACGATGGCAAAAACGCCTGCAACCAGCAGCAGTGTTCCAACAATACGGGTGACAGATGCAGGAGATTTTGGGTTTCCCAGCAAACCAAAGTGATCGAGCAACAATGCGGCAACGGTTTGGCCTGTCATCACCGCGGCGAACCAAGGAAGTGAGCCAATTCGTGGGACTAATATCAATGAAGTAGTGACCAAAACCACTCCGATCCCTCCGCCAGTCCAAGCCCACCAAGGGAGTTGACGTGCAGGGGTTGAAAAAACTGGTGGTAAGTTACCGCTGAGGGCACACATGACCAGCAGGATCACAGTTCCCGTTCCGAAAGAGATTAGCGAGGCCTGTAATGGGTGGCTGAGTTGCCGTCCTAAGTATCCATTGACACTGGGTTGTGCTCCCAGCAGTCCACCGGCCATTAAGCCGATTCCAACTGCAATGATGAGTCCACTAGTGTTTTGCACGAGATTATGATTCGGATGAGGCGGGGCGTTTCGAAGGTCCCGCTATTTCAGGGCCTTGGTGTTTGATTTCATTACTTTCATCCACGAAGATCAGCCTCGGTCGATGTTCTTCTGCTTCTTCTTGCGAAACCAGAGTAAAAGCTGCGATGATAATTTTATCTCCGGGTCTGACGAGGTGAGCAGCTGCTCCGTTAGCACAGATATCATTTGATCCCACTTTACCCGGAATAGCATAGGTCTCTAATCGGGTTCCACGACTTGTGTTCCAAATGTGAACTGATTCGTAAGCTAGAATTCCAGATGCTTCAAGAAGGGCAGGGGGTATGGTAACGCTGCCTTCATAGTCCACGTCCGCACCAGTCACCGTGGCTCGATGAATTTTTGCGGCGAGAAGTTTTCGAAGTGGGGTATTCATCAGATGGCAGCGTCATTGCCAGTGAGCAATGACGTTCTTCACGGATATCTGTTAATTGAGCAAAAGTAAATTGTGGTGAGGAATCTTCATAGGTGTATCACTCACCCAAGAATGGTCGAAGGCGGTCCCGAGTCGAGGGTGCAGCTAATGCCAGTTTGCCGAAACCTCGTTCACAGCCAACCGCTATAGCAGCTTCTTGATGCTCCTCATAATTTGTAATTAGCATCACGGGAGTGTGACATAGATCCGGATCTGCTTTGATTGCTTCAGCAATTTTCAGACCGTCGCTGTAGTCACAATCTAGTTTTCGATTGATAGTGACCAAATTCACTCGATTCTCTTTCAAGAGCTTCAGCGTATCATCCAATGCGTGAGACTGGATAACTTCTGCATCAAATGCTTGATTAACCAAGCGTTTGATACTTTGAAAATCCGGTTGGCAATTGCCACAATCGAGTAATGTTTTTGACATCAGAGCCGTTATCTTTTTTTCACTACTATCCTTATCCAAAACTCCACGCGCACGATTGCCGTATAGGCTGACGAGATTTGGAGTCATTATCAACCTGAATCGTGCTGATCACTCTTTCTTTTCACCAATGGAGAAAAGCTTGTCTTTGGTACTGATGTAAAGCCTGTCGTTTGCAGCTACCGGTGTGCTGTAGACACTGCTGCCCATGTTGATCTCGTCGATCGGTTCGTTATTTTCACTGCCAAATTCAAAGATCGCAACGTCGCCATCTTCATCACCAATGTATACATGTCCGTTGGCGATCAGTGGGCTTCCCCAACTTTGGGCGAGCATGTCATAGGTGAAGTGAACAATCGGCTTGCCATCCTCGCTTCCACGAGCGTCCAAACAGTGAACAAGCCCTGAGAAATCCGCGACATAAAGAACGTTATCTTTGATCGCACATGTGCCGATTGAGCGATGCATTTCCTCCTCAAAATCAATTTCCCCATCGCCATTGCCATCATTCATGCTGTAATGCCAAACAACACCCGAGTTAGGATTGTCTACTTCAACCTCTCCATTTTCAGGCTCCACAGCCTGTATACGACGATGGGCGATGGGTACACGCTCACCGCTTTCATCGATTTTCATGGCTAATGTCGGTGAGATATCACCTCGCATTTTGGGATCAATGCACCAAAGATGTCCTTCACCTTCCCCGTGCTCTGGATCTTGTCCAACTGCGATGTAAACGTAGCCGTTGTAAGCAACAGGTGTTGCAATCAAGTTATTTCGAGTTCCCTCACCGCCAAGAATCCACTTGCTCGTCTTAGGGTTACAGTCAAACTGCCAAAGGAGTTCAGGTTTTCCATCTTCTCCAGAATTAGCTCGGAAACTGTAGAGGATCCCATCACCACCTGCGAATAATGCTTGGGGTACACCATCAAAAATACCAACGGATGGACTAGACCATTGGCCGTGAAGAATATTCTTACCCGGGGAGCTATCACTCCATAGAACCTCTCCCGTATTCTTATTCATGCAGATAAAACTTGGTGCATCAGGCGCTGGCAGATTAAGGTGGGATTCGTCCAGACCGTTACTTGTATTGACAAATAATAGATCTCCATAGCTGGTCACACTGCAGGAGCACATGTTGTGCTGACTAATGCCCATTTGCGGCCCCATCATGTCGTAGATCCAAATGACATCTGCGTCTCTCTTGTCGTTGACACCTAAGTTCTTGAAAAACTTAATGCGTGGGCCAAGTTGCTTTGCTGTGAGAGTGCGTTCTACGCCATTGAAGGTTCCACTGATTTTCCATGATTTACCTTCGCTGACTGTTTCAACGCTGACTTCCCCTTCAACCTTTTCACCCGCATCATCAAGTAACGAGCGCGCTTCATCAGAGAGTTTGCCTTCAGCGAGTGATGCGATCGTCACTGCGTGGGCGTCGGCTGATGGTCCTGCGTTCATGAACGCGGCAACAAAAGCAACTTCATCGGTAACAGGCCCGTCATCTTCCCCATCATAAAATCCTTCCGTGTCGACACATCGAACTTCCCCTCGACTTGTGACGAACCACAGTCGATTGCCTTCAACGAGCGGAGCACAGCAGATGCCTTGTAGGGGCCAGTCATGGACTCGACCCGTGATCAATTTCTCACTACTGTGTTGCCAAAGGAATTCACCGGTTTCCTCATCAAAAGCTAGGAGGCAACCCAGGTCTACTTCAGAAGGAAATCTCTTAAGGTGTCCCGCGCCGTTATTGGTGCCAACGTAAACCTGCCCCCCGGCAATCACAGGATTACCGTAGGTTTGACTTCCGAGATTTCCATACCAGTTAATGTTGATTGCTTTAGTGTTATCCCACTCACCAGTTCGGCGATCAAACTTTCCAATATTCCATTCGGTGGGGGCGTTTTTTACACCGGGGACATTGTTTTTTTCGCGAGTTCCGCCCCACTGCGGCCAATCGCCACCTTCACTTAAAACTTGCTCTGGTGCAGAGAATTCAGTTTGAGTTGCGCTATTTTCTGGTCCCGTATCCTCAGCTTGTTCCTCACTCTCTTCCTCATTTGGGGTCTCGATGGCCGTATTGGAACCTGTTGTGGTATTGCTTTCGACGGCTGAAGAATCCCCGGTAACATTACTGGAGTTGGAGACTTCGGGTTGATATTCACCAGTCGAAAGATCGACGTTTTCTGGTGCTGGCGGTTTGCAACCGCTTGAGGCGACCACAGCGAGACAGCCAGCGAGTGTTGCACCAAAAAGAAGTGACCAGGCAGAGAGTTCTTTATTCAACATGTTACAGGTGGGATCTGAGCAAAAGGTGGGGTTAAGTATTTGAGTTTTGTCGGTCAGTGAGCGATCTTTCGAGTACGCCACTGAAAAAGACGCTAGGGTTCGTCACTGTTTTCGGCGACCTCTATATTATCAAGATAAAGTTCAGCAACTTTGGCGTTCCCGTACAGTCCTGGACTTGCATTCAGGTTCGGTGACTCATCTGTAGCTGTGATAGTCCATTCCTCGGGCTCCGCCTCACCTTTGGGCCACACTTTGCCCCTGAGTACTGCGATCGCGGCAGGCGGTTCGCTTTCAATATCGACTCTAAATTTAATCCGATACCAAGTATCCTCTTTCCATTCAAACGGAATCGTTGAAGCTTCATTTCCTAAGGAGAGACGGTTCTGTGCTGACCAAGTGCGTATTTGCAGTTGTTGGCTTTCGCCCATCAAGTCAAGTACGTAGCCGTGATTCGTTAAGCCAATGTCAGGTAACTGGTCACTCATGCGAGCTCCGCGGGCATCAGCACTAATTGTGTAGTTCTTTAAATCGCTTGGGCCCATCCAAGCGCGACTTCTCGCTCCCTTCGGGATGGTGTTCACCTTCACCAGAGCAGGTGAACCATCGACCTCACGAATCACATGTCGGTATCTCGCACCAACCCACGAAAGCGGTGGATCTTTCAGACCATCAAATGTGAACTTCCAAGGTAATTCAGGAATGATACGAATTCGGGTCGACCCCGATACGTCACCAATTGTCGCTGTGATGATTGACCCTGTATGAATCGAATCTTCGGGTGCAGTGAAGACCGATCCCGAGATCGTGCCGGATCCATCCACTTCAAAATTGACCTCACCGGTAAGCTCCACTTCCTGTCCGATTTTATTGAAGGCTTTCACTTTCAGCGGAAGTTGTTCTCCCGGTTTGAGAATTGCTTCGGCAGGAAATACTTGCAGTTGAGCAATCGAAGGATTCTGTTCAATCGGTGACTCTTCTCCCAATAACTCCGAAAGTACTTCGTTAGTCTGCTTGGAATCTTCGGTTGCCACACAGTAGAGAGCAGTCGTGCTGGGAAAATAAAGTCTTGCGTCGGCGACGATAGGGGACCCAGCGAAATCTCCATCTCGGATGCTTCCCTTATTAAGGACTTCAAAACCGTCCTCTGTCGGAGCAACTACAGCCCAACGACCGTTCTCACTCGTGACGTAGATCTTCCCGTCAGCGTAAAGCAAAGCAGAACGTTGGCGACTGCTAACAAACGCTTTTCTTTCTACGATAGGCTCGCCAGTTGTTGCGTCAAATATCCACATCTTGCAACGATCATCAACGACATACAGGCGATCCCCAATCATCACGGGTTCACTATATCCGCAAACCACCTCCATTTGTTTCCATAACTCTTTAACCGCCGTTTGCTCTCCTTGTCCTGAAATTTCAAGACCTACTACACCTCCCATCAAATTATTAAACGGCGCTACATTCTCTTCGCTGTGACTCGCATAGACGCGGTTCCCAACCACGAGGGGCGTAGCGAAGATTCCACGTAATGAAAGATCATAGTGCCACAGCGGTTTGCCTGTTCTTGGTTGGAAGCCCCAAATTGCTCCGTCCCCGGCACCCATTACCAATTGGCGTTGCCCATCAATGGTCACAAGGCTTGGGGCAGAATAGGTCGTGTCATAAGGCAAATCGCGAGTTCCGCTGAACCATCGGATCTCACCTGTTTCTTTTTCCATCGCTATCAGGCGATGATTCGGCTTTGCGGAGTTACCCCAATTGATGATGATTCCGCTAATGATCACCAAATCTTCATGGATGACGGGAAAGTTCGTCCGTCCACCATAAGTACTTAGCATGCCAAACTGTTCATGCAGTGGGCGACTCCAGATGGTTTCACCTGTTTCTCCGTTCATGCAGGTAAAAATATCGCAGGCTCCTAACGCATAGACATATCCAGTTTCCGGATCTCCTACGACACTGCTCCAACCGACTCGCTCAGCGGGAACATCAGACAGCCAAACGTTGTAACGATTTTCCCAGATCGTTTCTCCAGTCGCTGCATTCAAGCAAACTACCTTCTCGCCTTCACGAGCTGTTCCAGGCTCGGAGCGTTGGATTGTGTAGAGCTTCCCATTCATTACGATCGGTGTGCATGGACCACCAATATCCTCACGCACCCACAGAAGGTTACTCCCCTCACCACCCTCTGGATCCCAGTCATCGGGTAATTGGCTTGCATTGACACTGCCGTTGAAATTGGGTCCACGCCAGTATGACCAATCTCCTGCTTGGCAGAGGGGTAGGAGATTGAGGACAAAGCCCAAAGCCATGAGGGTGATTGCAGTTTGAGAATTTAGGGAAAGTCGCATGGATTAGCTCAAATGTAAAGGGAAGGAGGTGCGGAGGCTTTTGAAGAAACGAAAGCATCCTATTAGCTTACCTGCAGAGTTTACGCGAAGGTGGCCACTTCTGAAATCCTCTAGAAATTCTCATCTTTTGGATCAAAGTCTGGGCTGCAAATGATGAGCACCTGCATTTTTCCAATTGCTCGATGTTTCACCCCCGGAGGAATCAAGATTGCGGAGAGGGGCTGTATGGCGTGTTGGACGCCATCGAGCTCCATTTTCGCGTCCGCATCACAAGAGAGAATGACGTAGATTTCCGTGTGTTCTCTGTGAAAATGGGCCTTGGCATCCAGATGAATATCTGTCAGGTGCACGGTTCCAGGGAAATTCGCATTATCAGAGAATGCTCGTCTCGCCACACCACAGGGGCAATTCACCGCTGGTAGCGACTTCAGATCGATAATTTGGGTGGGCACGGATGTCATCAGAAGCACGCGATGGGTGAAATGGGAGTGGCTGGTTATGAATCGAAGAGGTTGGTCTTCGTGGACAGTTCTAATTCTTGAAATCCTATTGAGGCTCCCAAGTTTTGCCTATCTGCGGTTCAGCAATCCATGAAAGAACTGGGTTCCTCTCAGTATTCCCCGCTGTGGGGTGGTTTGGGTGTCTGGTGGGCCATTGGTCGCGGAACAAAGTCTCCGTTTGTGGCCCATCAAGGAGGAACTATCAGGCCGCTAAAATTACCTTATCGTCAAACTTTACCATCCGCCTGAAAATCACCTGTAACAGTGATTATGGACCGCCGCGGAGTCGATATCGATACAGATCCCAATTGGAGTGGATTCGGCTCGTTGCTCAAGTCACCCAATTGACGATCTGTGTAAACGTGCTGACTGGCAGAGGATGTCAGCAGCCGTGCTATCGATGCGATTCATAGGGGCATCTGGAAAAATAAGAGAATTCGGCATTTGATCAACTGAACGAAGTCGGCACTTTTTGGTGCTTGTGTTGATCAGAGGATCATGGAGGTGTGCTCGCCGGCGACTTCGTCCGCCGACTGCGCCTTGGAGCCTTTGCCGATATCTCAGATTCATCTAGTGGCACAAATGATTCAAATTGAAGCAAATCGACCCGCCAAATTGAGAAAGGGAGATGTGGCTCCAATGAAGCGGACAATATTAATGATGGCCATGGTAATTGGTTGTGGAATTAGCAGCCCAACTTTTGGCTTTGATCTTTTGGACCGAATGCTTGGTATCAAGTGTGGTTCAAGCTGTGACACGGCAGCGTGTGATGCACCTGCTGATTGCGAGGCTGAGCCAGCATGCGGGTGTGAAGAGCCTGCTTGCGGATGCGAAGCTCCAGCGGGCGAAGAAGGCCCTGCTTGCGGTTGTGAAGAACCTGTATGCGGCTGTGAGCCAGCGGCAGAAGGTTGCGAAGACGCGTGCGATTCACCTGCTGCAAAAAGCTGCGGTGGACTACTCTCGAAATTGTTCCCAATGATGAACGGTTGCGACAGTGGATGTGATGAAGCTGACGAAGATCCTGCTTGTGATTGTGATCCAATCGCTGAAAGTTTAGAAGATGCTTGTGACTCCCCAGCAGGTGCAAAGTGCAGCGGACTCTTGGCAAAATTGTTCTCCACTTGCAGCGACAAGGGTTGTGACTCTTGCGATGCAGGCGAAGAAGCAGGAGAGCCAGCATGCGGATGCGAAGAGCCAGCATGCGGATGTGAGCCAGCTTGTGGTGTTGCTGCCCCAGTAACATCCATGAAAGCAGCTCCAATCCCAGCTCCCGTAGTGGATCCTAGTGCTCGCGTTTCTACAAATCGTCGCGTCATTCAGGCCAGTGCAGTTTACGTTCGCTAGTTTTTTCTCGCGAGCTTGCTCTGAGCTTTTCAGGCGTAACGTTCATAAAACCCGCTGGGGATATCCTCAGCGGGTTTTTTTGTATTTAGCTGTGTGCTTGCCGAGGTTGGCATGTTGTATCCTGACTCGGACGCGAGATCAGCATTGACGTCTTTGTCGTACAATTTTTCTAATAACGCGGGATGCCGCGAGCTCATTGGTTTCTACTTCGTGAAAGCTCTCTGAATGTCCCGATCTATTTTTTTTTCTGTTGGAGAGCCAAGTGGGGATCAGCATGCAGCCCGACTTATTAAGGCGTTGCATCACATTGATGAAACGCTTGAATTTCGGGGTTTTGGGGGCAGCGAGATGCGAGCATCTGGTTGCGAGATCGAGGTGGAGTTAACGCAACATGCGGTGATGGGTTTCCTTGAGGTACTCCCCAAAATACGACAGTTTCTAAAGTTTGCTAAGCGAGCCGAATGTGTATTTAAAGCCGGTCAGGTTCAAGCGGTCGTCTTGGTGGATTTTCCCGGTTTCAATTGGCACATTGCGAAAGCAGCTAAGAAGCATGGTGTTCCAGTATTTTACTATTGTCCTCCGCAATTATGGGCTTGGGCGGGATGGCGGATCAGAAAGATGCGCCGATATGTAGATCACGTTCTCGCGGTCCTACCTATCGAAGAAAGGTATTTTGGAGATCGTGGTATCTCGACAACCTATGTCGGTCACCCTTTTTTCGATGCGGTTTATGAGATGAAATTAGACGGTGAATTTCTTGGTGTTTTTGAAAAAGATCAGGAGTCTGGCAAAATCCCAATTGGTGTGTTGCCCGGATCTCGAGATCATGAGGTGCAACGAACTTGGCCGATTCTGCTTGAAGCGATTCGACGCCTGCACCTCAGAAACCCACACGCTCGGTTTTTGGTTGCAGCGTATCGAGAAAGTCATGCTTTGCTATGTAAGCAGATGCTAACCAAAGAAGATCGAATTTTACCAATTGATTTTTTTGTGGGTAAAACCAGTGAGATCATCCAAGCTAGTCAATGTGCGATGATGGTCAGCGGAAGCGTAAGTCTGGAATTGATGGCTCGACAGACCCCCGCTGTAGTTACCTACCGCGTCGGGAGGCTATTCTATTCGATTGCGAAGCGTTTAGTGAATTTGGAGAGCTTCACACTTCCTAACTTGATGAGTGACCAAAAGGTATATCCCGAGATGGTTTCTGTAGGGAACCCAGAGACTACGATAGAATTTCTCACTCAATCGATTCATATGTTGCTCAATGATCAGCAGTATTCGAGGGAGGTCAGGGAACAGTTGAGGGATCTAGCTTGTCGATTTGCTGAACCTGGTGCCTCGAGCAAAGCAGCGCAAGCCATCATCGATCAGTTGGAAAGCGCCAACTCCCCTGCAGACACCAAGGATTTGAAATAGATCGATGCTGCCTGAAAAGATCAACTTGGCCTTCTTTATGTTTTGACTATCCTGAAAATCGCATGGATCGCGGTATCTGATCAAACAATCCGATCATGGTCTGCGTACCGTTTTTCACGGTTAAATGGATTGGCGAGTGTCAAAACGCAAGGATTACTGGGCTGTTTTTTAGGTTTTTGAACTACCGAATGGTAGATTTTCTTCGTGAGAGTACTGCGGTTACGACCGAAACAGGCGATTTTTTGAATTAGGGCTAACCGATTGGACCATTCCTAATCAGG
>JAAXIK010000392.1 GCA_012270385.1 Rubripirellula sp.
GTTCTAATCGCGCGCGTACACTCTGCTGCCACGCACGATGGAACGGCTCAAGTTGGGATTTTAGTGTTGGTGATAACCCGGTCACCCAGTTCGAGAAGTCCTCAATTTTCGTGGACGCGAGTTCAGCGAACTGGTCTCTAACCGAAGCGTGAGATTCGCCGAGTGCATGATTGATTTCTTGGAGTGCCTGCGTTCCCGGATCTTCAGGTTTCTTCTCCTTTGAGTCCAACCACGTCTTGCCAAGGCTTTGAGCGATCTCTCGGGCAGAACGGAACTGTCCATCCCCATCCACGGCGAGATAGATCGGGCCCGTGCAGCTAAAGGTATATCCTTCGAAAGTTGTTGAATCAGGTTGATAAGGCCTCGCTGTCGGCCAATGGGGGCTGCGAATTCCCGGACCGCGGGCGACCAGAGATATCCACGAGTCATGCTTGAAATTATTCTCGGGAATGAGCCATTGATACGATTTTCTTGTACTAGAGACCGCTGATTGGTGATGCAGTGTGGTCGTGGAATCATGTTTGCGACGAGCGGGGATGTGGGGAGCCACAAGCTGAATCGGAGCTTTGCCGCTGGGGTGTCCGTTAATCCAGAGTTCGATCTCGGTGACTTCGGACCAGCTCGGGTGACGTAGGTCTGCGTGCAGGCGAATCATGTTGTTCTGGGGATTCTTCTGCGGAGTCCCGAGTTTTAAAATATCGCCTGGACCCGCCTTTTTCATTTCACTCAGCGGATAAGTCGGATCGGATTGAGCATCAGGTAGCTGGTCATCGCCATTTTCGGGGATCCTTTCGGCTGTCAGGTGTGCGAAGAGTCCATAGCTGACGATGACTTTGCCCTCGAGGAAAGCCTGCACGCAGGCGGCTGTGTCGAGCTTGCTGACATCCTTGTCGTCGGCTGCAATGTAGGTCCGTCCCTGCCCAACGATGTAACGTGTCACGTCATGTGAATCACTGCTTCCCACCGGCGTCACTTTCATGCCGTGATTGATCAGTCCGCACCAATCACGAAAAAGTTCCATAGGATCTGTCTGCACAGCACCTGAATTGATCAGCTCCATGGCATTGAATCTCCTATCAAAACCATCAAGGTTACTTCCGGTTAGGCTGATATGGTGCGCTGGTGAGAAGGGTCGAAAGCTGGAATGTAAATCTCTCGCATGGTTCAGGATCGCAACCTTGACCTGTGGATTTCCGAAGATGGAATCAAAAAGCTCTTTCCAGTTTGCCGCGAGATGATTGGGGCGAGCCGATTCAGCAGCGGTGGGAAAAATATTGAAGTGTCCCTTTTGGGTTGTGACTTCATTGCCCACTACTGAGGTGAACCACTTAGATAGCCCAAGAGCAAGAGCCGTCTCAGAATAATCAATTTGGGTATTGTGATCTGTTGAAATCGGGAGTTCGATTCCTTCACCAGCAAGGGTCACCAGTCTCTCCTGAAGGGTGCAGTCTCCATGACCGGAATAGGTCACCGTGTGAACATGGGTATCGCAAGCAACCCACCCCTCGGTATTCACTTCCTTGGCGAGTTGCAAAGTGCGTTTGGCATGTTGGCCCCGACCAACGGTGACCTGAGCGGTGGGGGCTGAGTACTCAAACCCGCGACTTGCGTAGATGCGATAGACGCCGGGTCGCACACCGAAATAGGCATGACCTGTTGCGGTGTAGATCACGCCTTCTCTAGAAGCAAGCATGGGATCAGAGAGTTGATCCTTAGGCCCAGGAGGCACACTCCCTTTCTGCTCTACTAATTTCGATGGGCTGGAAGATCCAAGAGGGGTGAGCGGGATCAGCGTTCCGTTGGTGTCAACGACCGTGATTCTACCTGGTAGGAGTTTTTGTTGGCTGTCTGTGATCACGATTTCAATCGTTGCTTGTTTGCGGAGAGCCTCAAGCGATTGATCGTGGATCTCGATTTCACCGACTCTGACATCGTCTAATTTGGACGAAGCAGCATGGATAGAAAGTTGATTATTGGATTCCTGTAATAATTGTGGCGGGATTTCAAAGTCGCTTCGAAGGTCATTCTCGTCACGCACTAATCTCCCCAGTTCCTTCTCATTCAACACAACCTTCCACGATTCCTTCACGTTTTGTTGTCGTAGGGATAAAGTCCAAGACGATGCATTGCTCTTCGCATCAAAGACATATTCCATTGCGGAGGATTCGACATGGTCAGGGAAATCATCC
>JAAXIK010000374.1 GCA_012270385.1 Rubripirellula sp.
TCCCTTCCCTCCCGGCGCAACGCGAACGAAGCACCCAAACGTAGCCGTCCGATTAACAATTCCCTTATGGATACTACCCACTGAAAAATCAGCTTCCGCTGCGTTCCATGGGTTCTCAAGCAGATCACGGTACGACAGGGAAATTTTGCCTGTGGCTTCGTCAATCTTATCGATTTTAACGTGGACTTGCTGACCCACTTCCAGCACCTCGCGGGGATGTCTTACGCGTTCCCAACTGAGGTTACTGATGGGAATCACGCCAGCCAGTCCGCCCAAGTCGACGAATGCGCCAAAGTCTTTGATCGATCTTACGGTGCCCTCTGTTTCATCTCCGACCTGGATTTTTTCCAACTGCTCCTGACGTTTCTCTTCCCGCTCTCGTTCAAGTACAGCACGATGCCTGAGCACGAGATTGCCACGTCTTGCATTCGATTCAGTGACAACGCAGAGAAGTTTTTTGTCAACGAATTCGCTGGTGTCTTCCACTCGGTATTCGGTAATTTGGCTGATAGGAATGAATCCTTTAACGCCACCAACCTTGCATTCCAGACCACCATTGTTGGTGCCCGTCACAGAAGCTTCGACGACAGTGCCCTCTTCCAGGTCCTCCCAGTCATTCGCTTCGATCGTGCCTCCCGGCAGACTCAGTGAAAAAAGTCCGTCCTCACGATTCAAACCTCTGACGATTACCTCGACAGATGATCCAATCACAGGCTCTTCTTTGAATTGCACAAAAGGTACAACACCCTCATCGGGACCACCCAGCGAAATGAAGACATCGTCTGCGTGAATCTTTAGAACCAAGCCTTGAACCCGTGCGCCATCCTCCAGTGGATTCTTTTTTACGGCATCAGCGGCTGGGCCTTCCATCATTCCACTGAAATCATCTTCGCCCAGCAGGTTTTCAAATTCTGCCTGCACATCATCGGGTAATGCATGTCTGACATTCGGTACGGAAATCTTGGAACGTCGCGGTTGCGCTGTCGGAATTGCGATACCCCCACGGGAATTGTCTTCAGCTGCCGTATCTTTTTCTCCTCCAAGTCGCGGTCGAGGCGCCTTCTTTTTTTTCTTTCCCGCAGTGGTGCTACCACCCTGTAGTTTGGAGGGATCCACGGTCGGGGAGGACGGTTTGTTGATTCCCCTCATTGCCAATGGACCTGAGCCACGGGCGACGGGGGCCGATGACGTTGGTGGCGGTGTGGAGCCCTCTGTAGTTTCGGTCTGCGAAGTGACCGCATCCGAGGTATCGGTGGCCTTTCCCTCAGCAGAAGGATTACCCGTATTGCTGGATACTTCTGATGGATTGGGAGCTGTTGTGGGTGATGAGTTGGCCGGTGCATCCGGCTTGTCGCCATTGGTCATCAAGTTTCTATCGCTTAAGCGGAATCAAGTTTTAGGAATGAAATCCGGTTTAGGTAGGCTAAGAAGGCTCTATCGATAGCTACCTAAATTCGGCTAGTAGTCTAGCAATCCCGAGGGGGCCTCGGTAGCCTTCCCATCATCATTCTCTCCCTCTAATTGGACTCAATCGATGCCCAAATTCGATCAATTCGCCGTCGCACTGACCAGTATCCTGCCGAGAGACCTGGCAGAAGCGGTAGTAGACGCGAAAATGCCCGGCCTAGATGGGGGGCCAGCAAACCAGGATCTCGCAGAACGATTACTTCAGGTCTCGAAATCCGATTGGGCTGAGATTCATCATCAGCCACGTGCACTGGCCGAAAGCGGGTTGTGGTTGCTTGCCGGGGATTTGGAGCGTAGTCACTCGATCAGTCAATCGATTGAAACCTCGAGCGGAAGTTTCTGGCACGGGATCATGCATCGACGAGAGTGTGATTTTGGTAACGCAAAGTATTGGTTTCGGCGAGTTGGGCAGCATCCTTCTTTCTCTATCATCTCCGAGCAATCATCGGGGGATTACTCAGATCCCATCGACTTTGTTGATGCTTGTGAGCGTGCTCAGAGGAGGTCGGGAGAGAGTTTAGAGATTTGTAAGAATGCCCAGTGGATTGAATGGGAGGCACTCATGTTGCACTCCCTCAGCCCGAAAAGTTAAACGGCACAACCGATCAAGTCATCCGAAGATAGATAGATTCGGTGCTGTGGTTTTGGGGGGAGCTGTTTCATTCGCCTTTCGAATCTTCCAGTTTTGTTCAATGGAAAAACGCAATCGGCGGAGATCGCTTCGTTGCTCGTGTGCTGTCTGCTTCGTTTCATTGGTAAAGATAACGACCGTATCTTGCTCGCTTGCTTCTTGCAAAACCCAGTCAATTGCTCGAGAGCGATCTGCGACAAGTCGAAAGGCCGCGCATTTTTGGACGCCATCCAGCACTTCGTGGCTCTTTGCCAAGAAGGTGGCTTTTGCTCGAGGTGTTGAGGTAATGACCATTCGATCTGCAAATCGCTCTAGTGCTGCACCGCCATCAGCCAGTTCTTGCGAGCTGAATCTCTCGGTGATTGCAAAGACGCACCACAGTTTACCCTTGGCCTTCATGGAGTGATGGGTGCGTAGTGCTTGGGTGATCCGATCCACATTTCCGCCACTTTCTAGAATCACTGTAGGTTGATTCCACTGACTGAGTCGCTGACCACGTCCAGGGATGACTGTCAGTTGACTGAGTTGCTCCACGATTTCTGGTAGAGATCTATCCAGGAGAATCCCAACAACCGAGGCGGCCGCATGATTCGCTGCCATTGCTGCTCCACAGAGTGTGGTTTCCATCACAGCGCTAGTCTCTCGGTGTGAAACGACAAGCGTGCTTAATCCGTCCACTTGCTCAATGATTTTTGCAGTCACATCAGCAGCCTTTCTCACCCCGTAGGTGACGAGGCGAAGACCTGTTCCGCGAATAGTACGAAGCGTCCTCGGGTCGTCAGCTGGAGCGATGACGACACCCGTTGCGGTGAGGCATTCCAGGGCAGATTGCAATCCCTGTGGACCAAAGTCATCCGTCCTGCTCTCCGACCCGGTGACCACAATCATGTCAAATTCGATCGCGTCGTATTTCCCATGTCTGGCCATCTCTTCCGAGATTTCAATCACGCTAGCAGCGCATTGATTATCCACCGCATCCTTCAGCCAATTCACCAGTTTCGAGCCTGTGGGGATGCGCGATTTGGGGGTGGAGTGAACAATGCCGTCACTGTCCCCGAGATCATTCCAGTCAGCGGTTCGAATACCTGAGGATCTCAGTAATGACGCAATGAGTAGAGTTGATGATGTTTTTCCAGCGGAACCGATTACACCAATATTCAATAATTTTCGATCGGGGCGACCCGTGACCGCAGCTGTCAACGTAGCAAGAGCTAGCTCAACATCACCAACGATGCACTGTGGGATCGGCGAGGGAAGTACCTGCTCGGTGAGGATTCCCGAGGCACCCCGTGCGGTCGCATCCGCGACGACTCGAGAAGGGCAATCCTTGCCAATTCGATAGATTGCTAAATCTCCCGCCGTGGAATGCTTGGCGTCATACGCGATCCGACGGAATTGGATATCTTCCTGGCCCGGAAAACGTCCGGAGGGAATGAGTGAACGGAGCGATAAAGGATTTTTCGCTTGGGGAGAAGCACTAAAGCCCAAATCGCTCTCATCAGCAGATCTCTGATCGTCGTCGTCCGTAATGGGTTCGGGTGCATCGTCGGATCGTTCGGACATGATGGCCTCCCTGCACATCGCAATCGCGGTAGATCTTCTCGGTGGTTCCACCACCGACAGTGAAGGCAATCATTGCCCTCGAGTGACCAAGATTGTTCGCATCCGCAAAAAGTGGTCAAGAGTAATCGGACTGTCCAAGATTTTTATCAGGAATCGATGTCGTCCGTTTTTCCGACGTAAGTTCGCTGTTTCCCTACACTCAGCCGGATTTTCCAGATTCAAGTCAAACCCACTTCTCAGGAGAATATTTTTTAAATTCATCAGGGACGCGTAGGCAAAGCTGCAGCATTTTTTGCAAGCATCTAACCGAGTTCAGGGTGTGTGTTTTTTGCAGCTGAAGAGCGGGGGAGATTTTAGAACTCGATTTTGGCGTCCCTGAGCATCATCTGAAGATCTTGCCAAGCTGCACCTTTTCGTGTCGTTTCTCGAAGAAGGTAGGCTGGATGATAGGTCACGAGAACTTTGCTTGTATGGTATCGATGAAATTTCCCTCTTAGACTGCCGACGGACATTTTCGTTTGCAGCAACTCTTGTGCAGCCACTGCTCCCAGGCAGACGATGTATTCAGGTTGAAGTAGATCTAATTGTTGTCGATAAAAACCTCGGCACTGCTCACGCTCTGCCAGTTCCGGATTGCGATTATTGGGAGGTCGGCATTTGATTGTGTTGAGGATGTACACATCTTCGCGGACAAATTTACAAGCTTCGATCATCTTGGTGAGTAGTCCGCCCGCCGCACCGACAAAAGGACGTCCGGTTCGATCCTCGTCAGCACCGGGCGCCTCGCCAAAAAAGACGACTCGCGGCCGAACACTGCCTTCACCAAATACAGTGTGGTTGCGTTTCTCTGCTAATTGAGGGCAGTTGAAGCATTGTTTGACTTCTGATTCCAGTTGCACCAAGCTCGCCTTTCTCGCCTCGTCCGAAAGACTTTGACCAAGATAAGGTCCGTCGATAATCTCCAGAGTAGGCGGATGTCTCCGTTTCGGATCGCTCGCACCCAAGTTAGAGCTCGCTGAGTAGAAGGTGGTCGGCTGCGGATTTGCTCCCATGTTTTGTGTAGCTTCAGCCTGTTTCCGCTGATCATTCTCTAGGTCGCCACGCTGTGCCAACTCCTGTTCAGTAGTCCGGCTCGATTTGACTATTGCTTCACTTTCGACTGACCCTTGCGCTGTCCCGAACCGGTGCGACCACTTCGTGATGCTATGCGGGTCGGGTTTGGGTAACCATTGAACACCCGCTTGGTGAAGATGCTGGGCAAGCGCTGATGCCTCGTTTTTAACTTGCCATGGGTCGAGTGCCTCGCTCGTAGCTTCTGACTCTGACTCGGAGTGGCTCATGGCATGGCTCGGGAACGAATAAAAAACGGTGGAGTATTCCAAATCGCACGTGGGTGGTGAAAATCTTTTGAGACGACATTATGAGGTGGTGAGTCTGATTTGTTTAGGCGGTGGAAGATCAAAACGTGCCAATTCCGTGTTTTACGACGTTTTATTAATGAGTGTGTCGATGCCGGATTCCAAAATCGACGCGTTAATTGATTTTGCCCCCTCTGATTGCATTTAAAGGCTGCTACGGCGAAACCCACGCAATTATGGGCTATCAGTTTCGCGTTTTGGCGAATACGATCTTGGGTCCAGACCCTTCAGTCACTTCTAGCGCCAGAGTGAGGTTCGGTGACCGACTTCCTCACCTCCGCTAAGTTCAAATCGATAAGTCAAAACCATGCCAGTTCCGCAAGTAGCCATCGTTGGTCGACCTAATGTCGGCAAAAGTAGTCTATTCAACTGGTTGGCTCGTCGTCGACTTGCGATCGTCGATGACTACGCCGGAGTGACTCGCGACCGAATGACGACATTGATCGAAGTGGGCGATCGCCATTTCGAATTGATTGACACTGGGGGTATGGGAATCGTCGACGAGGATAATTTGACCGATGATGTCCAGCGTCAAATTGAGTTTGCGATACATTCAGCCGATGTCATTCTTTTTGTCGTTGATGTGCAAACCGGGCAGATGCCTTTGGATGAGGAAGTCGCGGAGAGATTGCGTGGCTTGGGGCGACCTGTTTTGCTTGTCGCGAATAAAGCAGATCAGCCACACCAGGACGCCTTATCTCAGGAATTTCATCGATTGGGTTACGGTGACTTTTTGTGTGTCAGCACCACGCAGAATCGTCATCGAGAACCTCTTTTGGAAACGATTGCTGAAAAACTTCCTCCTCCTGATGCGGAGACCGTTGCCTCCCCACGTATGCATGTTGCAATCGTCGGTAGGAGGAATGTCGGGAAAAGCACGTTTGTGAATTCCTTAGCGAATTCTGAACGCATGATTGTGAGTGAAGTCCCCGGAACCACTCGGGATAGCGTTGATGTTGTTTTCGAACTTGATGGGCAGAGCATTGTCGCCATCGACACTCCGGGACTGAGGAAAAGGAATAGCCCGAGAACGGACCTGGCGTTCTACGGCTTGCAGCGAGCGCACAGAAGTATCCGAAGGGCGGATGTGGTGCTGATGTTCTTTGATGCCATGGAACCCGTGAGTAAAGTGGATAAACAGTTGATGGGGTATGTGATGGAAAATCACAAGCCTAGTCTGTTTGTTGTCAATAAATGGGATCTGCTCGCGGGAGACGTGACAACGGATCAATGGGTCGAGTATTTGCGTGCTCAATTTCCCACTCTCAGTTACGCTCCGATTGCTTTCATCACCGGTCAAAAGGGACGGAATGTAAAAGCTCTGCTCAATCATGCAACGATGCTGTTCAAGCAGGCCAGAGAGAGAGTTTCCACTGGAGCCCTGAATCGACTCATCCAGTTTGCGGTGGAGTCACACCAGCCACCGCTTTATCAGAACAGACGTCCGAAGATTTATTACGCGACTCAAGTGTCTACGGAACCACCGACGATCGTACTGATGTGCAGCGAACCTAAGGCTTTCGGTAACGACTATCAGCGTTATCTCATTGGAGTGATGCGTGACCATCTCCCGTTTGCTGAGGTGCCCATTAAGTTGTTCTTCGAGAAACGTAAGAGTGGTGACGAATCGGGTGCTTCGTCCAAAAAGTAAATCTAACTCACGATTCGTTCGTGGCCAGGTTCAAGCCTTGATCATCGATCGTGTAGGGAACGATCGATTCGTCGCAAGCGCTTCCACGATGTTTTGCGACCTGTAGGGCTCGACCTATCTTATTTCCTTCGCGTGTCTTGCCCATCAAAATGATGGTGTTCGCATTTGACAATAAATCACCGCTTTCGATAGGACGTGTGATCAGATCATCCAGCATGACTTCATGACTGGTGTACAGAAGTAAGCATGCTACCTGTTCGTGATTGTATTCATGCTTGTGAATTTTCTCGGCGTTTTCTCGAAACTGCGCACGGAAGAGATCTCGCGCCACCCAGTCATGTTCTTTTCGTAGAATCTGCTGGTAGACGTACTCAAACACCTCTAGCTGAATGGAGTCCGCAGCGCGATCCGTAGGCTCGATGCCATCCATGACGCATCGCCGTACGCCGTGGACGAAGTTGCCGTAAAAAAAACCGATGGTCTGATCCAGTTTTCTCGCTTGCTCATATTTCCACTCACGCCATTGATCCGAATTCATGTCGCTTGCGGTGACTCGCCGGCCTTGGTAGCGGAAAAGGTGTAAGCAATCTCGGCGAGTAATGCCTCGATCCCAAATCGAGTCCGTCAACAGTTTTTGACCTGCCGGTTGTTCTTTTAGATCCCAGTTAAACATCCGGCTTGCGTATTCAGAGTGGTTCTGTGAATCGCCGCGAGCGGTGAGATCAAATAAGATGCCGCGTTCTCCCTCCTGGGCCGCGCCAGCATTCGCGAAGGCCAAGCCCAGTTGCGTTTTGCCGATCCCTGTGGCGCCCATGACTACGGTGAGTGTTCCCGGAAGAAGTCCGCCTCCGAGCATGCGATCAAGTTGAGTGATTCCGGTCTCAATACGGTGCGTCAAGTCATTGTTCCTTTTGACTAGGTCTTGCGGAGGGTGGAGTGGCACTGAAGCAAAAGGCGATTCTATCGATCTGCGGAAGCTACACTCTGCTGAGGATAGATCTGGAATTAGTCAGCAATCAGGCAATGACGATTCGCCATGCTGATTCCACTGACGATTGCTCCCACAATACCAACGAAACCCTGATCGGTTCCGCAGAGAAAAACATTTGGCAAATGGGTGGTCCCGTCGAGTTGTTTATCCGGGGCACCGTAAACCGCGCCGTTGTCGTGCCAGGTAAACCGGCGGATGGTCTTCGGGGTGAACACATCGGTGTCAATCACATAGCGACGAAAGTCTGGCATAAATTGAACGGAGGAAGCTACCGAAGCCTCGTATTGCTCTACTTTGGCGGCTCGATATTTATTGTCGGGTAGAGCACACCAACGATCGTGATTAGCCAGGGTAGTGATGCGGATCACTCCGTCTGGAAGTTCACCCTCCTCTGAATCATAGATGTAATTGTTCGGAGAACAGATCACCCCGGTTCGAGCATCACACAGGGAGTTCTCCGGCCGTTTCCAGTGGAATTTTTCACTGTCGTTGTAGAAAACAATGGTTCGGTCGAAATCAAAATCTTTGGGTTGTCTGTCAAGAACGGAGATCGACTCGATGAAAGAGAGTTTACCTGCGGTCGCGACTTCTTGCTTTGAGATGTCGTCACAAAGTCTTAATGTCTCGATATTGCCAGCTGAAGAAAGGATTCTCTTTCCTTGCAGTTCAGTTCCGTCATCTAGAACAACACCCACGGCTTTTCCATTGTCCGTGTGGATTTTCGAAACTCCGCTTCTCAGTTTCAATTCACCACCCAAGCCACGAAAGCGTTTCACAAGATTCTTCAGGATCACACGCACTCCCTTGTAAGGGCGACCAAATCCTTCAAGGTAGCAAGCTCGGAACATGATGCAGAATTGCCCAAAGTCCATATCGTCCTCTCGAGCATTTCCGTACCACATCAGTGGGCAGAGGAGCATTTCGACAAGAAGTGGTTCCGTGATGTGATTCCCCACCACCTCTCTCGCAGACTGCATGAAACGAGGGTCGTCGCCGTCCATGTCCGAGTAGTCGAGTAGCGAGTCACATAATGCTCGGAAGCCATCAATTTGATGGGGAAAGTTCTTTTCAATCTCCGACTCTAGTAATTCGATGTTGTTGTTGAAGTCCAATTGGACATCAGGAAAGCGAATGGAAGAACCTACCTGTTCTGCTAGTTTGAAATCTTCCCAGCTGAAACGTAGTTGTCGAATCAGTTTTGCGAGGGGACCTTTCTTTGTGCCTTTCTTTGCGTAATTCGTCATAGCATGCAGACCAACATCGTAGTCGCGTCCACCCATGCGATAAAACGAATTCAAGCCTCCGATGGTGTAGTGTCTTTCAAGAATGCATACACGCTGATCAAAATGGGCGAGGCGAATCCCCGCCGCGAGCCCGCTCATTCCTGCTCCGATGATGATGGTGTCGTAAGAGTCGCTCATTCGGTGAATTTTATCGTTAAAGAGTAGGAAATGGCTGGGTCAAGTTCGCGGCCTAAAACAGAAGGGGGTGTGTCATGGAGCCTGATCGATCACTTATTCAGTTAGGCATAAAATCAGGAGAGCTGGCAGGTGGTCGCGACTTTGCAGTATCTCGAAAAGGAAAGGAGTAACCGGTTTGAGTTGAAAATTCACCAATTCAAGCGATTTTGCGTGCTCCCCGGTCTGAGTTGAGGAGGCGGATCAACGATGGACACTCTTGATTGGGATGGATTCTGGTTTCAACGATGGTGACTTACGAGATTGAATGTTGATGCGAGGCAGATCGGGTTATGTTAAGTTTTGGTGAGAGCGATTGACCGATCTTCAACTTACGGTGACGTATGGATTCGCATAAAAAAATAAAGTTTGTCCTCGTCGGAGGGTTTCTTGGCGCTGGAAAAACAACCCTGATTGGAGCACTGGCTAAGTTGTATGCTGCGAGGGGAAAACGCGTTGGGATTATCACCAATGATCAAGCCGATGGGTTGGTCGATACCCAGAATCTACGGTCCCAAGGTTTTGATGTAGGTGAGGTCGCTGGCGCCTGTTTCTGCTGTAGTTTCAATGATCTGGTGAGCACTGCTGAGGGGATCATTGAGCGAGAGATTCCTGACGTGTTATTGGCTGAGCCTGTGGGAAGTTGCACGGATTTGGTTGCGACGGTAATCATGCCCCTGCAAGAACGATTGGGTGATCGTTTTGATCTGGCTCCTTTTGGAGTGCTTCTGAAACCAAGTCACGCTCTTCGACTGCTTGCCGAAGATGCCGATGCGAAGCGGGGCGGTTTCTCGCCCCAAGCGGAATATATCTTTCACAAACAACTCGAAGAAGCGGATTACCTACTGATCACCCGCTCGGATCAATTGAGTGAACAACAGATTGATTCCCTGAAGCATCTGCTCGCTAAAGCAGCGCCCGGCGTTCCTGTCTTTGCTGTTAGCGCCCCGAGTCGCGATGGTTTGGACAACGTTATCGATTGCATTGAAGATGAATCGATTGCGGGTCGGCGTCTACTCGAAATAGACTACGATATCTACGCGGAGGGTGAAGCGGAATTGGGTTGGGTTAATCTTTCAGCGAGATTACTCGAGGTCTCCTCTGCGATTGATCTGGATCATCTCGCTTCGGGTTTAGTCAGTAAGATTGCGTCCAAGGTTACTGACGCCGGCGGTGAGATCGCGCACGTCAAAGTTTCAGTGCTCGGTGGTGATTGCCAAGCGGTTGCCAATGTGGTTTCGAATGACTTGCAGGTGGATGTGGGTTTAGCTGCAAAGCGATCGGTTATTGGTGATCTGCAGATCGTGATTAATTCTCGTGTTGCGATTGATCCCAAAAAACTTGAAGAGATTTGCCACGACGCTGTGGTTGAGGTCACATCGTCATACGATGCGACCTTGGAGTTGGGGCTTTCCCACGCACTGCGGCCCGGCAGACCCGTCCCAACTTTTCGCGTTACGGTTTAGGTGGTTTGAACCTGGCCATTGCGTCTTGAGTCACGTTACTCGATGCAATAGATGGATTGCTCAGTTCGGACGAGCATTGAGTTCTGAATGATAGCAGGGGATGCCATGATTTTGCCGTTCAATTGATTCT
Source organism: Rubripirellula sp. (assembly GCA_012270385.1). Taxonomy (GTDB): domain Bacteria; phylum Planctomycetota; class Planctomycetia; order Pirellulales; family Pirellulaceae; genus Rubripirellula. The sequence goes on from JAAXIK010000374.1 coordinate 10,775, forward strand.
CTGCAATCACCACGGGTTGATCACCCGACTTCATGACGATCATTTCTCCATCATGAGAGCCGAAGTAGAGGAAGCCACCGACTAAGACGGGAGAAGCCGAGTAATCTCCACCGATCCGCTGCTTCCAGATCGCGTCGCCGGTTACACTGTCGAAGCAGCTTGCAACACCATTGTCAGCCACAACATAGATTCG
>JAAXIK010000353.1:0-8583 GCA_012270385.1 Rubripirellula sp.
CGAAGCAACGGATCAATGAAGTTGGCGTTGTTGAAGCGGTTTCCGTAGGTTTGGCAGAATTGTAGTTGAAGGTCGAATCCTCGTATGCTAAGGATGGATACACACAATGGGCCAAATGGTTTTTTGCTGATCCGTTTGAGCGTCCAATTCATCCCGGTTCGAATGTTTCCACGCGAGAGTACGCTGAGATCAAATCACGAGGCGTATCGCAATTTGAGCAGAATGAAGCGTTTTTGTTGGATCCAAACAATGGGTTGATCTCTTGTCGAACGGGTTACTTGCGAGCCGTGTCCACGGTTCGTGCTGGTTTGTCTCCACAAGCTCGAACGCAATGGGACGAGTGTGCGATGTGGTATTGCGATCAGGGAACAGAACTTGCACCGAACAATGGTGAGGCTTGGGCCTTAAAGGCGGCAGTGGAACAAGTCTTGGGGCGATCTGCGAGTGATTCAATCGCGAAAGCGATGCAGTTAGATCCTGAATCTTCCATTGCTTTGTATGTCCATGCTCATGAGCTTCATCAGAAGGGGGACACTGAAGCGGCCTACCAAGCGTTCACAAAGTCGATCAGTGCGCTTCCGCCGAACCGACACCGACTCGATTGGGAAAATGAGAAGCCCTTCTTGGTTGGGACTCTCAGGACGTTGATGTTAGGAGAAGAATTAGGGCCATTTGGTTTCTCGCAAGTTGGCGTCGAACGACTCTTTCAAAGAGCGGATACGGCTGAGCGTCGCGCGCTGGAGGCCGATTGGCTGACTCGTCATGCATGTGACTTGGCGCCGGATGACGCCAGGGTTTGGCGGTATCGAGCTCAGTTCTTGGCGTCTGTTGATCGCGAAGATGAGTTTCAGGAAGCCATTGCTAAATCGCTTCAACGTCTTGAGGATGGAACGATTGATTGGCGGCAATATGGAGATGTGGTGAATGAGCGATGTAGTGAGTTGATCAATCAAAAGCGATTTTCGGAAGCTCATCAATATGTGCTGCGTTTTGGGATTCCTCCTCGCTCCGACGAAGCGACGGAAGCTCAAATTGATTTGAGCTCAAAGTACAACCAGGCGATCGTGCAAATGCCCTATCGGACTCGGACTGACAAGAATAACGAGACCTACACTTGGAAACGCCTGCCGCTCGGCCTATTGCCGGCTGACGAGGTTCTTTTTGACGTTCGTGGTGACGTGCGTCTGCGTGGTGGTTTCATTGCCAATCGAGAGTTTGCCGATCCCGTGCCATCCAAGGTCGAGCAGATTCCGGTCAATCAAACTGCGAAATATTTGCATTTCCTCCACAACGTTGTCGCCAATGTGCAAACCCGAATTCCCAACGGTGAGGTGGTCGGCTATTACACGCTGCATTACTCCGATGACGAGCAGGTTCGTTTTCCCATTCGATATGGTCAGGATGTCGTTCCATGGGTGTTCACTCGTTATGTCAAACCCACGCGTGCGCGCGTAGGTTGGGCTGAGGGGCTGTATCAGAACCACAAAACGCTTTCGCATAGTGTTTGGGAAAATCCGAGACCGGAAGTTGAAATTCGATCGATCACCTTTGAATCGACCAATACACAATCTGCTCCATTCCTCGTCGCTGTTTCGATTGAGTCAGATGATTTTGCACCTTCAGAAGAAGACGCGAATCAAATGTCAGCGGAGGCTTTTCGGCGATCCTTCTTGGTTCAGGGGCAGACAGAGCACACGCGTAATGCCGTGGATGCATTGTCTCAACGCGCTTCCGAACTAGCACCGCAAGATCCTGAGATCTCGTATCGTCGAGCGGAGGTGCTCTTTCAAATCAATGAACTGGATCAATCGCTCGCATTGATTCAGTCACTCAGCGAGCAACATCCCGAGAACAGGGTCTATCGACTACTCGAGGGACGCGTCTTGTGGACGCTTGGTCGTGTGGAGGAGGCGGAAAGCAAGCTTCAGCGGAGGGCATTGGAGACGCCGTTCAGTATCGCTTTGAGTGAGGAGCAACAACTGCTTTGGAGTCAGTTCTCGGAAAGCGTTATCAAAAAGATGGGAGAGTTTGAGGGACGCGATTGGCTTTACAAACTCCATATTCCAGCGAGAGAAGAAGGCTTGCCAACGCACCTCGTCGATCTATCGAAGCATTACAACGCAAGCCTTGAAGAATCCTGGTACTCACCTCTGACTTACCCAAACTATTCGGGTCCGTTTTTCAATGAGTTTCAGACGGGAGTTCAGACTTTTGATGGAACACCCTACGATATTCGCGGATTCATTCAACTGAATGATCGAACTGCGATCGACATGTACTACAAGTTCCCCCAGCAGGTGAATGCGATCGAGGTGGGAGTTGAAGGAAATCAAATTCATTTCCTACATGCGACCGTCAGCGATGATAGGCCGGGTGCGCCAGTGGCGACCTATCAGATTCACCTTTCCAACGGCGATGTACATGATCACGTTGTGCGGTTTGCTTTGGATATCAATGAGATGACCCGTAAACATGACTCTCCAAGACCAGAATGTGCAGTTTGGGTAGCGCCAAACAGTACTCCCTTTTCCAATGAGAGTGATGCGTTGTTGCATCAGTCGACCTGGAATAATCCAACTCCAGAGCATGCGATTAAACATGTTGATTTAAAAATCGCTGGTGGTCGTGCACAACCATTTCTAGCCGCGATGACGGTTGAGTCCTTTGAACAACAACTAAGTCGTGAGCCAGAGGATATTCTTCAGGTCGCGGAGATTGTTCTTCGCAAAATCAATCAGGATTACTGCGTGAACCAGTCGGTGCTTGGTCATGTTGGAAAGGTGGTTGAAAAGATTGAAGCGGAAGGTTCAAGTGATCCGAGGGCTTTGTACCTTCTTGCAAAGATTTATTCGCGGTTCGAGGAATCGGAACTTGCTCTGCAAGTGGTCAATAAGGCGTTGGAACTGGAGGGTTCCAATACAGCAGAGTGCCTTACATTGAAATCAGAGATTCTGGGTAGCCTCAAGCAGTTTCCGCTTGCTCGAGCAGCACAGAACGAAGTTCGTCGGGCATTTCTTGATGAAGCGATCGCTAAACGTAGTGAAGATCTAGACTCGAGGTTTGTGGATTTGGGCGATTATTACAACGTAACACTCAATGAATTTCCTTACCAAACGGAGCAATCGACTCGACTACTTACTGAAACTTTTGATCAGATTGAGCCTGGTGTTGGGGATTTTGCAGGAACCCCGTTCGATGTTCGCGGAATCATAGCCTTGGCCAGCCGCGAGACCGAATTGAAGGCCGGTGTGTATGAATTGAATCCGGACGTTTATGGCATTCCGATCGGTCGGAAGGCATCGGCCATCAACCTTCTTCACGGAGCGGGATGGGGTGGTAGTGAGCCTCATGGAACGTGTATCGGCGAAGTGGTTGTCAACTATGAGGACGGGGAAACAGAGATCGTTCAGATACGCGCCGGAGTCCATGTTCGTGATTGGTTCTTGCCGCGATATTACGGGCGCGAAGTTAGCGGAGGAAAGATTGCGTGGGTCCATCCGAGCAAGCAGGTGGAGGGTAGAGACATTGGACTTTATACAATGACTTGGGAAAACCCGAGACCGGATGCTGAGATCAGAACCATCGATTATCGCAGTACCATGACCGCGGGTGCACCCTTTCTGTTGGGTGTGACCCTTGATGACTGATTGAAGTCAGCGGCAGGACTCACCGCCAACCAAGAAAAAACCGGCCGCCAAACTCGCTAATGGAGTCTGACAGCCGGTTATTTTGCTTTGATCCGTCGGCGGCAAAATGGAGCCGCTGGGAGAAACGCGTTCGTCTCAGCGTGCTACTGCACAAGCCTTTTGTTGACGAAGGCGAACCCTAAAAATGATCCCTCTGCCGAAAATAGGAGGATCAAAGCGAGCGTGGGAATATTCAAACCCACGTCCCGATTCTAGACTCGCACAGGAGGTCAGAGAAGTCCAACCGCAATGAAAATCATTGACATTGCTTCTTTTTAAAATGACAGGGAATCCTGTTTTAATCGGTTTGATTGTTCGTTAGCGCTAGTAGGGCAGTTCCCGAATAAATAGATTCCGGAAATACAAAGCACTTCCATGATGCTGCAGTTCAATTTGGTCTGCGCGAGGTAAAGGATTCTTCCCTGTTTTGTCCCAATAATTTTCCAGTTCAACTCGATCCACAATCAACTTATCGTTGAGCCAAATCGTCACCTTATCCCCAACCATTCGGATAAGGAATTGATTCCATTCGCCTGGTGGATTGTCAGCACGAGTGAGCGGGCTATTACGCCATCGTCTATTATTCCAAAGTCCACCTGAACCCAGATTGCGCCCATTGTTGTACGCGGAAACCCAAGCCTCCGAGGTAGGTGGAAGGGTTCCTTCTTCCTTGGTGCGAGGGTCCCAAGGATCCCAGATCTGTACTTGCGGTGTTCCCCGCAGGTAAATTCCAGAATCTGCGCCCGGTGGAATCCTCCACTCCAGGTAAAGATCAAAGTCACCATAGTCCTTGTCGGTGCAGAGGCTTTGCCCCTTTCCGTCATAGGTGAGGATTCCGTCGGTCACTGTCCAGTGATCCCGCATCACTTTGTCTGCTCCGGTTTGAGCTGCAGTCCGTTCAGGATCTGGCATGGATCGGCGGGTATTGGCATTTTTATGCGCCAGGCCCTTCCATCCCTGCAGATCTTTACCGTTGAACAATGCTTGAAAGCCGATGGGAGGCTGGTTAGCTTGCGTTTTTTCAGGACTTGCAGGAGGTTTGGAAAAATCTGCAATTTCAAGGTTTCGGAATTCGACTCGATCATTGTGTCCGGCGAGCATCAGATGCCCCGTCGAATTCTTCATGCCCGGATGAGCTTGACCATCAACGGGAGTTGTCTTTTCCAGAAATGTATCGACAACAGTGTGACCATTGAGAATCACAATGATGTGGTCCTCAATCGCTATGATGGTTTCCTCATTCCATTGGCCAACCGGTTTTAAGTAACCAATCTTTGCGGGTGTGATGCCATAGATTGAGCCATGATACTGCCATGGTTTGAGCCAAGAGAGTTTTCGAGTAGACCCGTTGCTAAATTCAGCTGCCGTTTCATAGCGACTTCCGTGATGGTCCAAGATTTGAATCTCCATACCATCGCTGGCAGGATGACCCCCTTCAGGTACTCGGATTCCAATCCCATTATTTCCGCTCTCCTCTAGCTTAAATTGGAATTTAAAAGCGAAGTCACTGAACGTTTCCTTGCTGACTAAGTTCTTACCGCCTTTCTTGCAGATTAAGATCCCGTCTTCGACGGTGTAGCCAGCGACGTCACCCTTCCAGCCCTGAAGGTTTTCGCCATTGAAGAGGGAACGCCACTCGCTTTCCTCTAAGATTTTCGCCGCACGGTTTGCAATCGGGTCTTGTCCGAATGCTGCCATCGGCTGATTCCATAAGAATGCCAAGGCAAGTGCCGCGAGGATCTTGGAGGAAGTAACTGGCTGACCTCTGAGAATGAATGCGCGTAAATTCATAATGGATTTTTAAATGGAGCCTATGGTAAACGGGTATGCTCTGCCACGTTCGATGATGCTGAGATGCAGGATCTTCAAAAGCATATTGCTTTTGGCTCTACTCAAGAAGTTTAAGACTCTTCAGGAGCGAGCATCGCTACTGGCGTGAGGGTAGAGAGTCTACCAGAATCTTCTTCTCCACAGTGCATTTCACGCCCGTCGGGGCGACTTTTCGTTTCTGCGATATTCCGTCTGGCAGACGTGCGTTGAATACCGTGAGGAAAGTTTTTTGAACTCGTTTTCAGGCAGCATCTCGAAGATGCGACGGCTCTCCGACCGAATCACTAGGATTCAGGATTTCTTGTTCCATGTGGGTGCTTTCGGATTTCGTCAAAGCCGCATCATAAGCAGCGGCATATTGATTAATCTCTTCCCGTTGCATCACCTGCAGAACTTTGCCGGAATCATCAAAGATTTTTAGTTGATCTTCTTCGATAAACCAGATTGCATTAAATGACTCCGTCACGAATCGTCTGCCTAGGAAGTAATCTTCACGAATGACCATACCTTCGCGGAGGATGAGGTCTTGATTGGAGGCGTCTGTCTCTTTGCGTAAATCGTTTTGTGGGGCAAGTGCACTCTCTGATCCCCCTTGTTCCCCAATCCAGTGGAGAAAGCAGCGCCGCGCCATAGACTGACGTTGTGAATTAGTCATGGGGATAGGGCTCTCTTTCGAAAAATCCTGCTTGAGCTGGTGCACGGAACCAATCGATTTCCATGACGGGGAGTCGTAAAGACCGAAAAACGCCCTGGTTTTGGCTCATCCGCGTTGATGCCGAAGCTGCGGCAATGCGGACTTAGGTTTTGTCGGTATTTCTGTTCAGTATCTTCGTAACATCTGTTACCGTTCGTACCGATCTCCCATCTCTCCTAAATTGACGGATTGATGTAAGTTAACGGAGCAAGAGAGCTGTCCCCTTCCACGTGATCCGTCATGGATAGGAATCAAAAAAACTATGAAAACCTTGCTTACGGAAGCGGAGTTGCGGGCTGGCGTTGCATCACTGGGCGAGCAGATACGCGAACGATACGACGGCAGGCCACTCACCCTGATTGCCGTAATGACGGGCAGCCTAGTCTTTTTGGCTGACCTCATTCGTGTTTTAGATTTGCCAGTGAGGGTGGGGGTGATTCAGGCTTCGAGCTATCGTGGAGGTATGAAGGCTGGAGAACTCACCACCGCGACGGACATGTTAATTGATGTCGCCGGTCATGATGTTTTATTGGTGGATGATATCTTCGACACAGGTAAGACCTTAGATCGGCTCATGCAGATCATCCAAGATTTAGGAGCAAAAAGCGTCGGCTCAGCGGTGTTACTTCACAAACAACGCCAACATGATGTGAGCCTTAGGCCCGACTACGTCGCCTTTGAAATCCCGGACGAGTTTGTTGTAGGGTATGGGCTGGATTATCTTGATCTCTTCCGCAATTTGCCGCATCTGGCAGTGCTCGATCAGAATGACATTGAAGCAGCGAAAGAACAGGCGGAAAGTTGAATAAGAAGCCTCGTATTCTGATGGTAGGTCGCCGGTTTTGGCCCCACGGTGGATGGGATTCAGCTTGCGCCCTACTGCAGCAAGCTGTGAGCCTCCAGCGTAGGGGGTTGCATGTTGAGGTGCTGACTCCCAAATACCACTCAAGCTGGCCTGATCAAACAGTCGTCAGGGAGATCACGGTCCATCGCAGTTGTGACGCGCCCCGGCGGGACTGGTCGATTGGAAAATATGTGCGTTTGATGGGTGCTTGGATCAGGGAGAGAGCCCGTGATATGGATTTGATTTATCTCGATTCACCTCGCGAAGAATTATTGGCCACGATAGATGCCACGGCAGATAGGCGGACGGCGGTCTTGGTGCGATGTCTCAGTGGCGACTACCTTTCTGATATCCGTTGGTGGCAACACAACCGTAATGGGAAACGCTGTTTGGCTGCTGCGAACCGGGCTCATGGCATTATTCTTGACCATGCCTCGATCGAAAAAGAACTCATCATGTTAGGTGTTGACCGGCCAAAGATGTTTCGCATTCCCATTGGTATAGAGAGATCGCTCCCCATCCATCCCGAGCAGCGTTGGGAGACTCGAAAAGCCCTTGCTCAGGCAAATTTGGATTTATCAACCGAGCCAGATACGCCTGTTGTTCTTTGCCATGCGGCGATGACTGAGTTGGGTGGCGTCAATCGATTGGTTCAGGTTGCCAGAATACTTCTACTCCGCTTTCCCAACTTAAGGATCTGGCTTGTTGGAGATGGACCGTTACGTGACACGATCTACAACAATCTCCGTGCTGAGGGGGTCCGTGCTTCGGTTGCAATTCCCGGCTCTTTTAGTGATCCAGCGGACGTTTTTCGTGCTGCGGATTGTTTCTTCCAACCCAGCGATGTTGGATTGAACTACTTCTTACCTTTGGCGATCTCGATGGATTTACCGATTGTCTCCGTGAATTCTGTGCAGATCCGGCAATCTCTGGATGCTGCTTGTGAGGGCGCGGAGGGGGCCGGTCAAGCGAGGCACGTTCCATCCGACCCGGGGCTACCGAGCGACCTGGTCCATTCTTCTCTGCTCTCGGGAAACGGCGAGGAGCCATCAGGGTTTTTGGCATGGTGCGATGCGGATTCGCCAAAATCAATTAAAGAAGCGATGATCTCTGTGCTTACCGCGATGCCTGAGGCAAAGCTTCGCGCACAAAAGCTCCGAGAATTGATGATGAAGCGGAGGTCGGAGAATCATTGTCTCGATGCTCTGACGGCTGCCATTCATCGGTTGAGCACGAATCCGTTATGATAATCAAGGCGTGCGACTCGTTTTTGTGATCAACGTCCTTGTCTTCCGGCAGATTTGATAGAGGCCTTGGAATGCGAACCAAGATAGCTTTTGTGATTCCCACCATGGATTTGGGCGGAGCGGAGAAGCAGTTGTGTTTGCTAGCTGAGAATCTACCACGTGAAGAATATGACGTCCGCGTCTACCTCTTAACACGAGATGGACCTCGCAGTGAACAACTTCGTTCAGCGGGAATCCCCGTCATCTTGATCGGGAAGCGATTCAAATTGGATCCGACAGCAC
>JAAXIK010000353.1:8593-10884 GCA_012270385.1 Rubripirellula sp.
ATGTGTGGATCCATGGAAGACTTCTTTCCACCTGATGATTGACCGCTGGCTTGCCAAAAAGACACTTAAGATTACGACTAACAGTACGGGTGTAAAATCATTTTATGCGTCCAAGGGATTGGATCCGGATCTCTTCGAGGTCATTCCCAATGGGATTGAAACCGTAGTCCCGGATTCCATTTCCAGAGAGGAAGCTTTCGGACGATTGAAGGTTGAAGAGGATCGTAAGCTCATTCTGGCGGTCGGACGTTTATGGCCTCAGAAGCGTTATCGAGATTTGATTTGGGCAGCTGAGCTTCTTGCAACTCTTCGCGAGGATATCACTCTGGTGATCCTTGGGGATGGGCCACTTCAAGCAGAGCTGATGCGTTTCCGTGATTCGGTCACGTCCGTTGATCGTGTTCGCTTTGCGGGTAACCGTGGTGATGTCGCTTCCCTGTTGCCACACGCCAACCAGTTTTGGATTGGCAGTGAGTATGAAGGCCAAAGTAATTCACTCATTGAGGCGATGCAGGCGGGTTTACCGGTTGTCGCGAGTGAGATTCCAGGTAACACAGATCTGGTGACAGATCGGATCACGGGCAGACTATACCCACTCGGAGATACGGCGGCCTTGGCAAGGTGTTCGCAGTGGCTGTTCGAAAATCCATCCGACGCAGAGCAGCTTGGAGGAGCCGCAAGAGAGCGAATTCAGAGCGACTTCACGGTCAAGGCGATGGTCGAGCGGCATTCGGAGCTGTACCAACGCTCCGTTACTGAATGAAAACGCTTGCCGAAAAGCCACTGACCACAGGCAGATGCCCCAGAATCGCTGTGTTGGGAGTGAAATTTCACAAAACCTCGCCAAAATACGGGTCGCAGCGGGAGCTGTCTGGCATTCTTATGCATTGTGGGTCACGCTGGAAGTGATGAACCACGCCGTACTAAGATCAGTAGGTCACAAATGGGCCTCATGCCTGATGATAGCAACTTCATTTGGTCAAAATGTTGGTAAAAAGTTCCGGCTGTAACGATCAGGGCATGATGTGCCTTTGGTTTCTACCTACTTTCATCGATTTTCGCTCAAAAGAAAGTTGAGTGGCGAGGAGTGATAGATACCATCGGACGTGTTATCGCAATTCACCTATTTTTTTTCATGAATTGCTCATCATCTGCCGCATCACATCCGAGACACCGCCCACATGGACACGAGTGATACCCGTCGTTATTCGGTCGACGAAGTGGACCTCCTGCTAGCCAACGCAAGGCTTAGGGATGAACTAGAGCCGTATCGAGATGAGTCAATTGAGAATGACTCCGTCAGCCAGATGCCTCTGCAAGTCGAAAATGAATATTTGGAGTCAATGCTCGCATGGGAGAGAGCCCCTGCGTTACCGATTTCGAATTGGTTCAATCCTAGCTTGACGCTTCCCGCTCCCGATTCCTTATCTGACGAGAAGCTCGGTGAAGTTCTTACTGAAACCGTTCAGCAGCTTCACTCACAGAATGTGGTTTTGAAATACACCGATCATTTATCCGATCGAGAGCTTTACAAAGTCATTTATCGCGACATTCTTCCGTGTTGCGAGAAGAAAGTGGAGATAGATGGTAAAAACCTAGAGTGGCGTTGTATTGAGGATAATGAAACCTGGCTTCGATACTACGCGTCGGCTGTCGATCGCAGACGATTCCAAGAAGAGCACGGCATCGAATTGCCACCAGCGGAGTCACCCAAGTATTCGAGACAGCTTCCTGGTTAATCGAGTCAGGCAAAGCATTGCTTAACAGCGTGATCCAATGTTGGACGCGATGGAATAAAACAGCACTTCTTCTGAAGTCAAAAAAAAGGCGTTTCCGCGATGCGGCGGAAACGCTTTTTTTGTTTGTCTTTGGCTATCTCTCCGGCACGGTTTACCAGCGAAGTCCGAACTGCGCTCCACCGGTATCTCGGTTATTTCCACCACGCAACGGTCCATCGTGTTGCGCTTTCACTGCTACTTCTCGCTGAGGTTCTTCCACTTCCTCTTCTTTTTCACTCGCTTGTATTGCAGCAGCAGCGGTCTGTTGTGCAGCTTTGATGGATAAGGATATTTTTTGAGTCTCACGATCGAAGCTCAACACCTTCACCTCAACTTCATTGTCCTGCTGGACGAAAGCATCGACTTTCGAGACACGGTGATGTGCCAGTTCGCTCACATGCACGAGTCCCTCCACTCCAGGCGCAAGGCGAACGAAGCAACCAAAGGTAGCCGTCCGAGTAACAATTCCCTTATGGATACTACCCACTGAAAAATCAGCTTCCGCTGCGTTCC
>JAAXIK010000212.1 GCA_012270385.1 Rubripirellula sp.
AAACTGTCTGGCGCGGTGGTGATGGTGGCTCAGGAAGGAGAAGTCCTGATGCACGAAGCCATGGGCTACCAAAATGTCGAAGATAAGGTCCCCATGAGCACAGACACAATTTTTCGGATCTTCTCCATGACCAAACCAGTCACAGGAACAGCCTTGATGATGCTTTGGGACGAGGGGAAATTCGAACTAGATGATCCCGTCGAGATGCATCTACCTGAATTGGCCGGTATGCGAGTGCTTGTGGAGGAGAATGATGATGGGAGTTGGAACACGGAGCCCGCAGAACATGCGATGACCATACGTGAATTGATGAGCCATACTGGCGGTTTAACCTATTTCCCCCCGCTGGGGAGCGGCTCGATTGCTGATGCTTATGTCGAATCTGGTATCGGCGAAGAGGCTACCCTCGCAGAAAGCATCCCAAACTTAGCGAACATTCCCCTGCTAAACCAACCAGGTGCAAAGTGGGTCTACAGCATCTCTGTTGATGTCCAGGGCTATCTTATTGAGAGGCTTTCTGGACAAACGCTTGATTCTTTCTTTCAGGAGAGGATATTCGATCCATTGGGTATGGTTGATACGGGGTTTTTCGTTCCTCCGGAAAACCATCATCGGCTTTCGAGGATGTATATGCCCAGTGAGGAACGATTAATCAGAACCGATAGCTCACCTGAGGCCCTTGGTGGTGCATTCACGGAAAAACCAAACTTTTTAGCGGGGGGGCATGGCCTTGTGTCAACTTCCACAGATTATATGAAGTTTGCTACTTTACATCTCAAGAACGGGGTCGTAGACGAAAGGCAATTGCTTTCGCAGGAAGCTCTAAATCTTATGCACAGTAACCAACTCCCCGAGAATATTGAAGCTATTAGCCGAGTTTATCCAGGGAATGTGTTCGGTCTTGATTTCGCAATCGTTGACAATTCGGAAGTCTTCCAAGGTACGCCAACGTTGACCTTCTGGTGGTGGGGTATAGCAGGCTCCTGGTTTTGGGTAGATCCCCAAAACAAAACAGTTTTCATTGGAATGATTCAGAATAACGACCTAGGGCTCTCATTCAGAACGCATGCGGCAACGAGGAATGCTATCTACAATTGAGGGCCTCTAGCTACGAAATAGAATAAATGGGATGAATCAGGTGTGAATTTAAGCCAGTCACCAGTGCTACGCTGCTGACCAAGTTCTGTCTATCATAATTTCGAAGAGCCAACATGCAGGGATGCGCCGATCCGTGGTAGAAACCCTAAGCCGAAAAGTAGTCGGTTTACTCAACACGTTGTCTCGTAAATATTTCGCGCTTCTTGTAGCTGGACTACTTAGTAGCTTTACTGCGAATGCACAACATGAACCTGCCCTGTGGCTGGATCTGTCAGAAACCAATCTATCCGACATTCCGGACAGACTGCTAACAGGACGGGTATCCTATCGCCGAGGCATCCGCATCTCCGAGTCCATGCTGCAACTGCTCACCGACTCAGAGCGGTTCTCGATCGAGACTGAACCCGGCACACAAAGAATCCTCAGCGATGTAAACGACAGTTCGTTCCTGAACGGCGACCATTCATGGGTTGCCAGGGGTACCGGCAACGAATCACTGGTGCTGACACTCAGCAAATCGCTCCTGCTCGCAACCGCACAGGTTGACGGAATCAAATACAAGATTGCTGCAGTACCGGATCCGGATGAGAATCAGTATATCTGTTGGATTACCCCTACTGCATCGGAAACCGGTGGACTGGGCATCGATGACGGCGCGTTTGTGCCACAGCTGGAACCGTCCTATCGCGAACCGGCTGGCGTGCTGGCCCTGACCGGCAGTGACGTCAGTATCGAGCAATCTCTGTCCAGCGAATTTGCGGTCATCGGCGATCAGGTTACGGTATCCATAGCGGTCACTAACAATACCTCCAGCGCGCTGAGCAACGAATCAGTCAGCGTCTTTTGCATTCTCGATGACGCTGAGTTTATCGACAGCTCACCCGCCTGCGCTGTCGACGACTCGGGACCGCAAACCATCTTAAGCTGCACGATCAGCAGTCTCGCCCCTGCCGCGACGACAAGCTTCGAGTATATAGTCGAAACAACCGCTGACTCCTACCCCCAGCTGGCAAGTGGCGTCTTTGTCGGAGATGCCTTCGGTCAGAGTGTGCGGGATG
>JAAXIK010000224.1:0-6339 GCA_012270385.1 Rubripirellula sp.
CAAGCCGTAGTTCTGCAGTACGTAATTCTGCTCACGTTCGTCTTGATAAGCTGGAATTCCAAAACGGATTTGATCATCCGTTTGGTTGATGGCATCTCCAGGTCGGAAGAAGTTGAGTTGTAGAGCCTTGCGTTTGTACTCGGCTTCGCCTCCTTCACCTTCTTGGACGAAAGCGTTGGTGAGTCCCGAAACTTCTACCGAGATAAAGTCGAGTTGTGGGTCCAAATCAGCCCACGTGGCCACACCCCATACACCGGAGGCTGCCTCGTCTTTCGCATGTGGAATTTTCACGCGAGTGATGTCAACTGAGTTGTAAAGTGGCGCCTGAATTTGTTCACGAACTTTAATCTTATCCAACGCAGTTGGTAAAATTTGGTCCACCGACCTGAGGCCCGAAATGTGGTCATTCAGGACCATCATGGGAAAGAAGTGTCGGGAATCGTAGTGGATGGATTCAATCCGCTTGTAGATATCCACACCTGCGATCTTCTCCGCTGCAGGACGAAGTTCTCCGCCACGATATCGGACTCGATACACCATGTACCAAACCAACTTTCTCTGCATCTTGCCATCGGGTCGAGGTATATCCACGTAGATATGTCTCAACGGCTTGAAGGAGAATTCCAAACAATAAATTTCTCGACGAAGGATGACCTCCTTGGCCATTTGAACCAAGGTTCGGGTTCTCGGATCATAATGAGGCTCCCCATCTGGATGGGAATCTCCCCCGAATTGAATTTCGGGATGCGCGTTCAGGAGAGCCTGAAGGGTTAGCGGTCCTTGAAAAGTCTCTTCTGGCATGGGTGCAGGAGGAATCACAGTCATGACACCAGGAGCAAACTGGGTTTGCTGCTGCGAAGAAGGATCTTTCCTCGCCGGCTCCTGTGCTGACAGCGAGGCTGTGGCGGCGAGCAAGAAGAGAACGAAAGATTGAAGACGTCCGATGGACATGGCAAACCGTGCTTAAGACTTTGGTTGGAAATTCGATCGGTAATTACGCTGAATTAGCAAATTCGACCAAGCGACGCTACCTGATTGTAGTTTGAGATCGGTTTTTTCGCTGGTTTTTACTTCACTAAACTGCCTAGCTTCTTGTTTCTATCCATTTTGGCCCACAAAAGCCTCAGAATTCTTGGTTTGGACCTCCGTGAAACGCAGGCTTTTTGCGATTTTAACGTCGGAATCAGCAAAAATATCGCCTAAACCTGCTTCCATCGTGAAAGTTGCGATGAGGCGTCGACCTGAAGAATCTGAAAAATGGAGAAAAACCCAGCGAATCGGGATTCCCTCTGCTGCCCCCTCGGCGACGACCCGGAGAAGGTCCGTGGTTTCCAGCGAACTGATTTGTACCTCGCTCAGATCTCGGAGTTGCTCACCGAGTTTTTGAACAATCTCCGCTTGAAAAGCTTCAATGGAATATTGCTTGTCATCTGGAAGCCTTGGAGGTTTACGGAAATCACATTGTGCGATGACCTGATCATTTTCGATTTTTCGCATGGTCGAAATTCCAGGTACATCAGAAATCATGTACCACGAACGATCGGTTTGGATTTGAAAGTCCAGATGCTCACTACGCTGCTCCAGCAGTAATTTAGAAGCGGCAATTTCCCCCCCGGTTTTGGAAATTTGTGGCTTTTCATCGAAGGTTTGGCCCACAGGAAATTTCTGAATTTTCAAGGTCGCCGCAAGGTCGAATCCCGGTTCAGCGGCTGAGATTTCTCTCTGCTCCCGGATACCGATCGCCAGCCAATTGCATGATTGATTTACTTGGTCAAAATTCAGCTTCCCAACAAGTTCGAGTTCTATTTTGGCTAACTCCGATCTTCCCGTCAGGTCACCACGAAGCTCTATTTGGATCAGTTCATCGCTAACCGAACGGATCGTCCCTTCCACTTCCGAGTTTGTAATTTCCCCGAGTTGGAAAGCTTGTGCGAGCGCGTCTTGGTGAAGCGTGTAGGTGCTCGAAACCTCCAAATCTTGCAGATTTGCCGGAAGGAAAGTGTCAATTTCGGAACTGGGAACAGGTAGCTTGAGAAGATCAAGTTCTTCTCGCGAAAGTGGACCTTGCTCTGAAAAAACGATGTGGCGGGTTCCATCCCTGATTGCAGCCACCTCATTGAGTGTGGATCGCAGTTTGACTTCGTATTCAGTTTGATGAATGGTGGTGGTTGCTGCAGCAGTCTTGTAGCGACGAGCCACCCCTGCGAATAAGCCAGCTGTCTGATTGGAGAGGACAATTGGCTGCTCGACGTATTCAAAAGTCGCACTGCTGCTGATGGGAACGCGAGCGGCCAGCTTTTTTGAAACTAAGGCGTTTTCGGGTAGATGCAGATTCCCCTGAACCGATAGCTCCGCGCGGACCGTGAAAACACCATTGAGCCCACGATCTGTTGCAGCTTGCAATGATGTAACACCCTCCTCTTCCGTTGCATGGGCAACCTGACTCATCCGATCCAACCAGAGGATCGGTAATGACAGGGTCGCAGCTCTGTAGCTCGCCACCAAGAAGTCCCGTCGAAGGTTTCGAAAAGGGATTTTTGATTCTTGATCTGAAATCATCGACCGCATTGCTCTTTGTGTGGCTGGGTCTTTTGGGTTCAACATCTTTTTGCTCAAAGGAGTGTGCTGAGACGAACCATGTCGAGTTTGTGTTTTCTGAATGCTCTCCAATTATTTATCGACGCCATCAACTTGCCAGATTCAACGGAATCGCTCAAACCTAGCGGTCTCAATTTGCGACGAACCGTCTCGTATTTAGACGGATGATTGCAACCAGGTCGTAGAATTTACAAATATTGCCGTATGTTTCGGGTCAGTTCGCTCGGGTTGGCAGGTTAGCTCAGAATCTTAAGTCTCTACTTTGCTTTGGTTTATGAAAAAACCAGTCTCCTTTCTTTCGATTTTGTCATCGACCGGCACGCGGTTTTCAGTGAGTGACCAAGTGTCATGGAGTAGTTAGCAAAGCGAATGGAAACTGCAAACCTAAGGCGTTCTAGTTACGGAAATCATTACATCCTGAAGCTTCTATTTTGTAGTCGTTCAGGAGGGGTTCTAAATGGAACGCGGTGCTTTTGTGGTTCGGAAGATAGGTGGCTTGCGTTATCGAGAGAAGACAGGGTTCGGTCCACCGAATCCACCTTCTTGTTTTTTGCGTCAGCCCAGCCTGTTTTAGATGCTTATCGTCGTAGCGAGCTGCTTTCTGATAAGGATTTGTTGTCTCATTGGACCTGAATTAAGTGCATTTGCATGGTGATTCAGTATAAAACGATGGGAGCAAGCCAAGACGGACTTCGTTCTTAGGAGGGAACGATTCCTAGGTTAGCTAGTCTGAAAGTCGAGTGATCCGCCTGGATCGCAGGGAAAATAAGAATCGACCGGTAAGACGTGATCGGAGAACGGACGATGCATCAAGATTATCGAGACGCAAAAATCAAGGAATTGCGAGATCAACAGGCTCGCTTTGCGCCAAAAACCAAAAAGGTAGAGCAGGCAGCGTTAGCGGAGAAATTACTCGGAGAGATAGCGAAAGACCGGAACTATTCCTTTGATTACGTCTGCTTTCGTGTCACCAATTATCGCCCCGACTCCGCGAGTCGGCACAATATTGCCTCGGAAGACCTGGTGCATGATCTACGTCTCTTGGTGGAGGATTTGACTGACTCTGCGGACCTCTCGGTGGAAGAAGTTGCGGAACAAGTTCATACCGTCGAAGAACTCAGCAAGATGTTCCATGTGGCAACCAAAACCATTAGTCGCTGGAGGCGATCTGGTCTTGTCAGTCGCAAAATGATTTTTGATGGTCGCAAAAGAGTTGGGTTCCTCCACAGCAGTGTTGAACGGTTCACATCAAATCATCGCGATAAGGTTCGGCGCGGTGAGCGATTCAGTCAATTAACGGATGATGAAAAGAGTGAAATCGTTGAGCGCGCTCGTCATTTGGTGGAAACAGGCGCAAGTCTATCCGAGGTTACGAGACGTCTCTCCGAGCAGATGCGTCGCAGTCCGGAAACCATTCGGTATACCCTGAAAAACTTCGATGCTGAAAATGATCGTGTTGCGATCTTCCCAAATCATCGTGGTGTATTAACGATGGAGGATAAACGATCCATTTATCGATTGCATTCTCACGGAGCCTCGGTCCCGCAGCTCTGTAAGCGATTCAATCGGACGCGTACCAGCATCCAACGTATCCTCTTGGATATGAGACATGATCAGATTCTCGAGTTACCCTTGGATTACATCTACAACGAGGATTTTGAAACTCCCAGTAGAGAAGAAGAGTACTTGGGTAAAGAACCGGATGCGGCTACAGCTCCCAGGAAGGTCCGTGTTCCTGCAGGGCTCCCCAGCTATCTCGCTGCTTTGTACGACGTGCCGCTGTTAACTCGTGAGCAGGAATATCACCTGTTCCGAAAGATGAATTACCTGAAGCATTGCGCGAATCAGATTCGCGCTCGCTTGACAGACGCCAAGCATAATCGATCGAAGTTGATGGATGAAATTGATGATCTTTACGAAGCTGCTGTGCTTGTCAAGAATCGAATTGTTCAAAGCAATCTTCGTTTAGTCGTTTCTATCGCGAAACGACATGTGGCGAGCTCAGATGATTTCTTTGCTTTAATCAGTGACGGCAATATGTCGCTGATCCGAGCTGTAGAGAAATTTGATTACTCCAGAGGTAACAAGTTCTCGACCTACGCATCATGGGCCATCATGAAGAATTATGCTCGTACGATACCTTCCGAGTTCAAGCATCGTGATCGGTTCCGTACGACAGCTGAAGAACTGTTCTTCGCTCAGCAGGATGAGCGTATGAACCCCTTCGTGGAAGAAACGGTCCAGCGGTCTAGGCAGCGTGAGCTGAGCAAGATTTTTGACCGGCTTGATGAGCGAGAGCAGAAGATCATTGTCGCCCGCTACGGTTTGGGTCGAGGAAATGAACCATTAACACTGAAAGAAGTTGGTGAGACACTCGGAGTGACCAAGGAGCGTATTCGCCAACTCGAGGCACGCGCTCTGACGAAGCTTCGGGAAGCCGCTGATGAGGCGAAGATCGATATTGAACTGGGTGCTTAATCCAGTCGTATAGAACGTTCCAGCAGCAGACGGGTGAATCCACTCGCCTGCTGCGATCTTCTTTGGCGACCGCCCCGTGACTCTTTTTCAGAGGAATCTCTTGCAAAACCGTAAGGTTGCTCGGAGTCACGAGCCTTGATGAGTCTGAGTTGATGCTGACAGTTTTTTCTGTCTGAGATGTTCAAACTCTTATCCATGGATCATAATTCAGGGATGACGGCATCGACTCAATCCGAAAACACTCCCGAACTTCTCTCGCCTGCTGGTGACTGGCAGTGTGTCCGAGCGGCTGTTGAGAATGGTGCGGATGCTGTCTACTTCGGTCTCGATTGCGGATTCAATGCTCGGTATCGCGCACAGAATTTTGGCCTTCCTGATCTTGAAGAGTTAGCAAGCTGGCTTCACCGCCGAAGTGTAAAAGGCTATGCCACACTCAACACTCTTGTTTTTCCTGAAGAGTTATCCAAGCTTGCAAAGGTTGTCGAGGAGATTGCGGCAGCTGGGGTCGATGCCGTACTCGTGCAAGATTTTGGAGTCGCTAGATTGGTTCGCGCAATCTGCCCGGATCTTGAGATTCATGCATCGACACAGATGAGTCTGACAAGTGCCGAGACCATTCAGGTTGCGGAAGATTTGGGATTGTCGCGAGTTGTCTTGGCCCGGGAGCTCTCGGTAGCAGAGATAACGAAGATTGCTGAAAAGACAAGAATGCCTTTAGAGGTATTTATTCATGGAGCGCTTTGTGTTGCTTATTCAGGGCAATGTTTGACGAGCGAATCACTAGGAGGTCGCAGTGCCAATCGGGGACAATGCGCCCAGGCATGTCGCTTACCTTATGAATTGGTGGTGGATGGTGAAGATAAAGACCTTGGTGACGTCCGGTATCTTCTCAGTCCACAGGATCTTGCTGGTTATGCATCGATTCCAGAATTGCTTCGAGCTGGGATCGCATCTTTCAAGATCGAGGGGCGACTCAAGTCCCCCGAGTATGTCGCAAATATCACCAAGCAGTATCGCGAGGCCATCGACGCAGTAGTTGCCAAGCAGACTCTTTCTGTGAGTCCAAGAGATCGCGAGGAAATGGAACTGTCTTTTTCCCGAGGCTTTTCACCAGGCTGGTTGGAAGGTAACGATCATAAGCGGTTGGTGCCTGGCTTGGATTCTTCAAAACGTGGTATCCAGCTCGGCGAAATTGTCGAGCTTCGATCACAAGAGATCTGTATTCGTCCCGAGACCACTGTTGCGTTGGGAGATGGGCTGGCA
>JAAXIK010000224.1:6349-27229 GCA_012270385.1 Rubripirellula sp.
TGGCAATTCATTCAAAAGTTGCTTCAAGTCAGCCTGACGAGCAAGGTGGACGTGTCTACTCTCTTCGAACAGATCAAAAACGTTCCCTTCAAGAATTCGGGGAGCGGGCTAAGACCAACGATTACTCCGATTCGGATCCACCGAGGGAGGCCGAGCGTGTATGGATTGGCTTTGGTCGTGGAGAGTTAGATTTCTCTAGGATTGATGTGGGGGATCGTGTTTTCAAAAATGATGATCCGAAGCTTAATCGCCGATTGAGAAAGTCTTTTTCTGGTGACAAACCTAGATTTCAACGGGAGCTCAGTCTTCTTGTACGAGCCAAGGTGGGCGAAGTCCTGAAACTTACCGTTGTCGGCGGTGGGCAGATCGATCGACGTTTAATCGGTGTTGCTGTCGAAGGTGACACCGTTCTAGATGCTGCGAGGAACCGACCTGCAACCGTTGAGGATCTCACTGAGAAGTTATCGCGTTTCGGCGGCACTCCATTTTCATTAGAGAGATTGGAAGTGGAGTTGGAAGGGCGACCCATGGTCCCCGTCGGCATGTTAAATCAACTACGACGGGATTTGGTCCAAGCTCTAGTTCATAAGCTAGGTGAACGCTTACCCCGTACCATTGACCGATCAGCGGGTCAGAGAATGTTGGGGGAGATATCTGAAGAATTCAAAGTCACTGATGCGGCTCATCAGGAGACACCGCAACTTTCAGTCCTTTGCAGGACTTTGGATCAATTACGTTCGGTTGCTGAGACTGAAGTTGATCTTCTTTATGCTGACTTTCACGATGTGCGGGAATATCGTCAAGCAGTGCAGATTGCTCATGCTGTCAATAAGAAGATTGGTTTGGCATCGGTTCGGATGCAGAAACCATCAGAAATGGGTTTGTTAAGAGCGATGATAAAACACGAGCCGGACTACGTTCTCGCTCGTAATCTCGCAGCAATTGAGTATGCGAAAAATCTAGGCGTTGGAATAATCTCTGATTTTTCTCTGAACGTGGCAAACCACCGATCTGCTCAATGGATCCGTTCTTTGGGCGCTCAGCGTGTCACTATCTCCTACGATCTGAATCGTGAACAAGTTTCTGCTCTGTGTCAGTCCATGCCAACCTCATGGATGGAGATTGTTTTGCATCAGCATATGCCGATGTTCCACATGGAGCACTGTGTCTTTTGTTCTGTTTTATCTCCTGGAACCAACAAGACCAATTGTGGAAGACCTTGCGATGACCATGCAGTGAAGCTTCGTGATCGTGTTGGCGCTGAACATCCACTTCAAGCGGATGTTGCCTGTAGAAATACTCTCTATAACTCGACACCGCAGAGTGGAGCAGAAATCGCCAAGGATCTTCTCAACGCTGGTGTTCGTTGGTTCCGAGTGGAACTCCTCGAGGAAAGTGGAAAAGATGCCGTCGAAACGTGTGCGTTATATCGAAAGCTACTCGAGGGAGCCGTGGAGGCAAGGGAGGTTTGGTCTAGTCTAAAAGCTGCCAACCGACTTGGTGTCACTCGAGGAACACTCGAGGCCAAACGAAACCCATTAGCTATTCTGTAGTGCGGTATCGACTTGAACTGAAGTGACCCCCAGTGGAATGGCTTGGGAAGAATCTTGGAGCAGGAGAGCCATTCCCGCTGCTTGTGCGGGGTTCTCCAGAAACTTGATGAGCGAACCTTTGTCTACCGGCTCCGAGAGAAGAAATCCCTGAGCGGCATCACAACCCCATTGTTGTAGCAGCCTCAGTTGTGTGAGCGATTCAACACCCTCGGCGATGATGCTCGCATCAAGGTCATGAGCCAGATCGACCATCGCTTGGGTGATCACGGAGTGACTGTGGTTAGTTGATATATTCGCCGTGAAGCTTCGATCAATTTTTACGGTTTCGACGGGATAGTTTTGGAAGCAGGTGAGTGACGAAGTTCCCTTTCCAAAGTCATCAAGCTGAATGCCGATGCCAGAACCGTGGATGTTTAGAAGGTTTTGCAATATCTGAGCTTCATTGCGATTCCCTCCCGACTCAGTGACTTCAAGTTTAATCCGGCTTCGGCACACTCCCGTACGCTCAAGGATGAATTCCAGGTGTTCATAAAAGAGTGGATCATTCAATTGACTCCCCGCGACATTGAATCCCAGGTAAAACTTCGGGTCGCAAGATGCAGGGGTGGATTCCGTGAGATCTTTTAATTCGGTTGCAGCACGTTCCAATGCCCACTCACCGACTCGACTCATGAGTCCGAGTTCCTCAATCATGGGAATGAATTCGTTTGGTTCAATCGTGATTTCCGAATCCTCAGGCCATCGTGTGAGTACCTCTACGCCACGGACTTTGCCATTTCGCAGGTCGATGATTGGTTGGTAGCGTAAGACAAGATCCTCATTCTGAACTGCATCGCGGACTCGGCTTTCAAGTTCCAATCGTTCTATCAGTTCTTGGTGCATGGTTTTATCAAAAACGGCAACCCTGCCCTTGCCAGATTTTTTTGCACGATACATTGCCGCGTCGGCGTTACGTAGCACCTCGTGAGCATCTTGGGATGTGTCATCCAAGAAGGCGATTCCTAAACTTGTTCCTACACTTACTTTTCTGTCTGAGATCACGAAAGGCTGGGAAATCTTCTCAACAATCCGATCCGCAATGGAGAGTGCATCATGTTGATGAGAAAGTTGCTCAAGGAGTACGACAAATTCGTCACCCCCGAGCCGAACAGTTTCACCATCAATAGAGATTCGCGTGGTTACATCGTCGCAACGCACGCAATCACTAATCCTCTGAGCAACTTGGTTCAATAGATCATCACCTGCGTCATGTCCGAGGCTGTCATTGATGACTTTGAAGTTGTCAAGATCAAGGAATAGTACGGCTTGATGCACGTTTCTTTGCTTGGCGGGACGAGAAACGAGGCGATTTAATTTTTCAAGCAAGTAGGGGCGATTCGGTAAATCGGTGAGAGAGTCTCGGTGAGCAATGCGTCGCATGCTCTCTTCTGATTGTCTCCGCTGCTGCACTTCGCTCTCTAATTTATCAATGCATCTTTGATGTGCTCGGTGGCGTCTTTGCTTTCCACACAGAGAATGTGCAAGTTGACGAACCTCTAGTCGATCAAAAGGTTTTTTGAGTACGAAGAGTTGATCCCGATGGCTAAGTAAATCACCGGCAGATTCCCAGCAGTCGTTTTGCTGACCTGAGCAAATCACGATGTGAAGGTTGGGATCAATCTCCCAAAGTCGTTCTGCAGTCTGGAGCCCATTCATCCCACCAGGCATTTCAATGTCAATGAAAGCCACTGAGAAATAGTTTCCCTCTCTCGCCTGCTCGCGAGCTGATTCTACGGCAGTTTCTCCACTGAAATGGTGCTGAAGGCCGAATGTAAGTGCTGGAGACCTATTCGAGGTGGACGAGTTTAGTCGCTTCAGATTTGAATCACTTTTTTTTGTATCATTCGATGCAGCGAAATGTGTCAATGCCGTCTCTTCCGCTTGGGTTGGAAGCGGACAGGCGAAGATCTTTTTGAATGTGTCATGGATAGTCGGTTGATCGTCAATGATTAACAACCGGTTTTCCACGTTGTAAGTTGTCATGATGTTTTTCAGTGAAGCTTCGTCATATGATCAACAAGGATGAATCGTAAGTCTCAATTCTCAACGCACGGTAAATAGAGTGTTACGACAGTGCCGGAGTGAGAATCAGGCTCTGCAATTTCGAGGTAGCCATGTAGTTGTTGCATCGTCTTCGAGCAAAAAGTGAGGCCGATCCCATCTCCTTGAGCTTTGGTGGAATATCCAAGATCTAGAACTCTGGTTGTGATTGTTTCTGGTATCCCGTGACCATTGTCTCGCACGGAAATCTCTATCCACCCGTCTTTAGACTTCCATTCAATGCTGATTCTTTTCTCGTCCTGTACGATCTGAGATAAAGCATCTTCTGCATTGGTGATGAGGTTAGTAAGTACCTGATTGAGCAGATTTCGATCCGATGTCACGATTTGATTGGGAGATCCAATCTTTGAAATTTCAATGTTTTTCTCAGCTAATCGAAAAATGCATCTGTCGATGAGATCGGATGAAAGTTCATCGATTTTGAAAGCGTCAGTTCTGTGATGATCCGCCTGACCGATGGGGTCTTGTTGAACAACAAGCGTTAGATCCTGAACCGTGGTTTGAAGAGTCTCTAGCAAGCAATCCATTTGCGAATGATTGATTTTAATTCTCTCGAGCAACCCCTCGAATTCAATCGAACCAGTCCCGTCAATGGTTCTAACTTCCTGCATTGGACCTGCTTGCAGATTTCTGCTTTGCTGAAGGATCTCGTCAACCACGACGTGAAGATAGCAGATCAGGTTTCTTGCATTATGCAATTGGGAAGCTGCAGAGTTTGCCTCCGATTGATCTGCATCCAAATCTAAAGCGACACTTTGTTCAGTCTTCTGGCATGGATCTGTCCAGCCTGGTGCCGGGCAGACTCCGGCATTTGCAAATGGTATTTCGTCTTGTTGGCTTGCTTGGTTCATCGATGCAAGGACTTGAAGTAACAGAAATGACTCGCCTACGTTTACCGCCTAACGCGAATTTTTTACTCGTTAGTGCATCCGAACTGTAGGTTCGGAAATTCAGTGAACCCGCTGTAACTTGAGCGAGAGTAGATGAAGCCCTTAAATCATTCTGGGTTGTGTTGAATCTTTCTGATTAATCGGATTATTCTGTTTGTCGGTGTTCTCCCCACAAATTGGCCAAAACTCTCGTTTCAGGTGACCTGATTTCAGATGTCTTCCGTAACGGTGTGCGATGGGTGGAAGCAGGGTGAGCTCTTCGGCGGTTTTCCCGCACACTGATGCCACATCGTGTATTCTAGAGGCGACACCGACCAAAGGGATTCTAGGAGGCGATTCGCCGATGCGTTCAGGTGACCATTGTCTTGTTGAATGGTTTCCATCTTGATCGCTGGCAGTCCCAATCGTGCTCCAGAAATTTACTGATTCCAAAACCGCAGATACCGAGTTGAATAAGAATGCTATCTGAAGCGCAGAGTCGATTTGAGTCATGTTTTGCAGCTTGGCGACGCTGGTTAACCCTTCATCCATTCGCGTTCTCATTGTTGTTGGTTTTTGTGGCGTCGGGCTGCAGCTCTGAGGAAAGTAGTGAAGGTAATGAGCTCGCAGCTTTACCAGCCAACGCTGATGTGCCCCCGGCAGATCCTACCGAAGAGTCTCCTGGTTCCATGGTAATGCCAGAGAATCCGACGCCCACACGTTCAGAATCTGAGAGTACCTCCCAAGTGTCAGGGGGGCTTGAGATGCCTGATTCACCAGAGAAGGAATCAGAGCAGGGAGTGAGTAGTGGGAGTGAGAAGCCCATCTCCCTAGGCTACGCAGATTGGAGTTCAATACGAGATACAGTCAGTCAAACGGGAAAGTTTACCGTGGTAGATCTCTGGTCTCTGGCGTGTGAACCATGCCTAAAAGAGTTTCCAGGTTTAGTTCAGCTCCAAAAAGATTTCCAAGACGAGATTTTGTGCTTTTCAGTCAATCTCGATTTTGATGGCAGGAAGACACGACCTCCAGAATCTTATGAAGCTGAGGTTGTGAAGTTCTTGCAAAGTGTTAACGCCTCGGGAATTCGCTCTTACGTATGCACCACCGCCAGTGATGATGTCTTCCTCGAAGCGAAGCTGCTATCCATTCCGGTGGTAATGATTTTCAAGTCGTCGGGGGAGTTGGTCAAGCAGTTTGTTGATGGTGGTGAGACGGCCGGCTTCAGCTATGCAAAAGATGTGAAACCCGCACTCACGGAATTGTTAGGTGAGTGACATTCTCGGACCGCTGAGGTTGAACTAAGTAAAATTGGTTAATCGAGTACGCTATCGCATGCATTGGTCAATAGCTTTTCAATTTTACGAGTCTGAAGGCTGATGTCGTGATTTTGAACAACGAGTTGTTCAGCCGCATCAATTCGATTCGATATTTCGTCTCGATGTGTCACAAATTCAATCATTGAGTTCCCGATTGAACGAGGGTCACGTGGATTCGCCCACCAAATGGTCGGCCGTTCTTTTTCGAGTTCATTCGTACCACCGATGCGCGTAGCGATCACTGCTGTTCGAAGACTCATTGCCTCGAGGACAACATTCGGCATCCCTTCGAAATGAGAAGGAACAATGATGGCATCAGCAGCTTCAATAAATTTCCAAGGGTTTTTCTGAAGGCCCATGAAGCTGACCTGATGTCGCTCAAGCTTTTGTGCTTTCTGTTCCAGTTCCGGCCGAAGCGGTCCATCACCAATGAGCCAAAGGTGGATTGCCGGTTCTTTCTCCGGCCACGATTTTTCCAATAGAGCAAGCGTATCTAACAAATCGTGATGCCCTTTCTCCGGGGTCATTCTTCCAACACATGCAAAGGTCCAGCGATCATCACGGGTTACTTGTTCCGTGCTCACCGCGAGTTGCAATCTCTGCCGATCAACAGGATTAGCAATAGTATCGATTTTTGTGTTCGGTAATCGGTAGAAGGCCTTAGCCGAATTTGCAGCCTGTCTGCTTACCGCGATGACCTGATACGCATCTCGATAGGCTCTGGAAATTCTTCGCTTTTTTAGCCAAAGAAAACGTTTTTCCAGTAACGGAAGTGCAAACTCGGGAGGGCTGACAATTGTCGCGATCCTGGGGACAGAAGAGATCTTGCCGGCGGGACCCGCAATTAAGGACATGTGAAAAGTGCGGTCGTAAATCACATCAATGGTTTGTTTGATGAGAAGGTCACGCAATTGGGATATCTGTTCGCGTAGTACCTTTCCTGGGAAATAGAGGCCTGACTTCTCCGTATCTTCCTGGAAGGAATGAATCTTTACATCCTCAGGGATCGAACTCAGTAACGGACCAACAGGATCCGTGAGGAAAAGATGTGGCTCAAACTTGGTTCGATCGAGATGCTGTAGCAGTAGAAGCACTTGATGCTCACTGCCGCCTCCACGCATCGAGCTGATCATGAACAGAACTCGACGTATTCCTGTAGGAGGATAGGCTGAGGTGTAGGTAGGTGCCGCGGAATTTGCACTCATTCGCAACTAGCTTTGTGGATGTTGGGTGAGCAGGATTGAAGTCATGGATGATTGATCGCAGCCTGTAGTATTCTACGATGATCTGAGCCATCATAGTCAAGCATTGATTTCTCTGGTTTGAGGATCCAATCAGAGAGCGTGCTGAAATGAGGTTAAATGTACGGATGTTAGGTTATACCTAGGGTATCTTCAGCTAATGGAACACTTTTTTCAAATCGGTGTAATCGGGGCAGGAGCTGCGGGATTGATGGCCGCGGCTGAGGCAGCGCGTCGAGGTGTTTCTGTTGTCCTCTTGGAAAAGAATCGAAAGACGGGTGTCAAAATATTGATGTCTGGAGGAACCCGATGCAATGTCACCCACAACACGGACGCCAAGGGTATTGCCAAAGCATTCATGAATGGAGGGCGATTCCTTCAGTCCAGTTTAGGCGCTTTTCCCCCACGGGATGTGGTCAAGATGTTTGAGCAACTGGGAGTTCCCACGAAGGTTGAAGCTACCGGAAAAGTCTTTCCCGTGAGTGATCGAGCGCTTCATGTTCGCGATGCTCTTTTGAATCAAGCATTATCTCTCGGTGTGCAATTGCATACAGATCAAGCTGTATTGAATGTTGAGCAGACCGATAAGGGGTATTGGTCGGTGAGGACGAAAAACGACTCTTATGTGTTAGAGAGACTTATTATCACCACTGGGGGAAAGAGCTGGCCTGGATGCGGGACGACCGGGGATGCCTATTCATGGCTTTCTGGATTGGGCCATCAAATTGTATATCCACGACCCGCGTTGGTTCCTCTGGTGGGAGGCTCAAAGTGGATGCACGCACTTTCGGGAGTTACACTTCCAGATTGTCAATTGACACTGAGAGGTAAAGTGAAGGGTCGTCAAAAAAAGATTTGCCAAACGAGAAACTCATTATTGCTAACCCATCAGGGTTTCTCTGGGCCAGCTGCAATGGATATCAGCGGCGCTCTGACTGCTGCGGAGTCATTCCATGATTGCCAGTTGCTGTTGGATTGCTTACCTGATATTGGTGATTCTCAGCTTTTGGGATTATTCTTGGATCGACAGCAAGAAGGTGGTAAACAGAGGATTACAGCGAGTCTCGGTCGTTGGTTACCCAAGCGACTTGCGCAAACGTTAGCGAGTGAATTTGACGCAGATTGCACGATCGCAGAGTTGCCCAAGGCCTCACGTGGACGTCTTATCGAAGCTCTTAAACGCTTGCCATTGATGGTCAAAGGAACCTTGGGTTTTGAAAAGGCCGAGGTGACTGCAGGTGGAGTTCGGTTGGATGAAGTGAATCCAAAAACGATGGAGAGTCTTTTACGGCCTAGTCTCTATATTGCTGGAGAGGTGTTGGACGTGGATGGTCCAATTGGTGGCTACAATTTCCAAGCCGCATTCAGTACAGGCCGAGCAGCTGGTATTGCTGCAGCTGAATCGATTCATACAGCAACCACAAATTCCGACTGAGATGCAAAGAAAGAGATCATGCCAGATCTAATCGCGCAGGGTTCCGCACGACAAGAACGTTGGCGAAAGGAAATACCCGATCCAGCCAGTGGCTCGGAGATCTATCTAGGAAGGTCTCATGCGGATTGGGTTGTGCCCTGGGATAGTACGATTTCGGGACGGCATTTACGTCTGACTCCGCTTACTGAAGGCAGGCTGAGAGTGCGTGTGCTGGAAACAGTTACCAACCCGGTTTACTTCCGAGGGGAAGTTGCTGCGGATTTTGTTGTTGTTCCAGGTGAACATTTTGTCATCGGTACAACGATTTTCACGCTTGCTAATCGCCCCGGCTCATCACTTTCGGAAAAACAGGGTGAGGTGACCGAACACGCCTATGATCTTCAGGAATTGCAGCGACGAAGATTCCAAGATGCGGGATCTCGGATAGAAATGCTAAGCCATCTCCCGGATTTGATACTCGGGAGCGAGAGTGATGAAGAACTCTTAGTGCGTGTAGCGAGTGTCTTGCTTCGTGCCACGCCCGCTGCTTCGGCAGTAGCTATTGTTTCCAATCCTTCGGTAACAAAAGGGAAGGAAGAAGCTGCGACAGCGGATATCGATATCTTGCATTATGACTCCCGCTCTTTAGAAAAAGAGACTCCGACGATCAGTAATCGATTAGTGCATCATGCTACCCGCACAAGGGAAAGTGTGCTGTATTTGTGGGCAAATGCCGGAGCGACACAAGTTACCTACACTGCAAGTGAGGATGTGGATTGGGCTTTTTGTGTGCCCCTGCGTAGTGAAGCTTGCTCGGGATGGGCTCTCTACGTCACCGGTTTGTTGCCAAATCATGAGAATCAAGGACTCGAGAAATCTTTACTCTCCGCACCGCATGATTTAGAAGACGATGTTAAATTTGCGGAGCTAGTGGGGACCACTATCGCGAATCTTCGACAGACTTTGCGGCTCGAGCGAAGACAATCAGAAATGCGGCATTTCTTTGCTCCCATTGTGATGAACGCTTTAGCAGGTAGGACAACTGACGAAGTCTTAGCTCCGCGAGAATCGGATCTTTCGGTCATGTTCTGTGATCTACGCGGTTTTACCAGACGTAGTGAGCAAAAGTCTGCTGATTTACTGGCACTGCTCAGTAGTGTTAGCGATGCACTCGGGACGATGACGAAATATATTTTGGAGACGGGAGGAGTGATTGGCGACTTCCACGGAGATTCAGCAATGGGCTTTTGGGGATGGCCACTAAAGCAAGAGGATACCGCTCATCGAGCTGTGAGCGCTGCTGCGAGTATACGTTCGGAAAATTTATCCCAAACCAGTGAAGGTTTTCGTTGTGGAATTGGCTTAGCTTCGGGGCGTGCTGTAGCAGGAAGAATTGGTACCGTCGATCAGGTTAAAGTGACGGCCTTTGGGCCCGTAGTGAATCTTGCGAGTCGGTTGGAGGGACTGACCAAGCCATTTGGTGTTGAAGTGATCATGGATGATGTCACTGCTTCCGCGTTGCGCCCATGCATGAGCTTGGGCAATTCTCGGATACGCCGGTTAGCCAAAGTACGCCCGTCTGGGATTCAATCTTCCCTTGAAATCCATGAATTAGCATGGCTAGCCAATGGCGATGGTGAGCAAGGTATCGAGGCCTCACATCTTGATCAATACGAAGAAGCACTGGAGGCTTTTATTGCTGGGAGATGGCAACAATCGCACCACATTCTCACTTCCCTAATCGAAGTAGATCAGCCCAGTAAGATGTTACACTCTTATATGGAAAGATTGGGCACGGTTGCTCCTGATCACTGGGATGGAGTCATGGATCTCCCAAAGTTTTAGAATAGCGATTGAACAAGATTTCTATGGCTTCATACCCTCACACCGATAAAACTTCTGATGTCTTGGGAAGGCCACAGCCTCTGCTGTTGGGTCTTCCGATGCAGTTATCACTCGGGCTAGTGCTTGTGATCGGTTTGTCGAAGTACTTATCTGATAAGCCATCTCGCAATTATTTAGGGTATTTGGATCCCCAACGTGTCGTCCAAAACCGGAGTACCGATACCGAACATCTGTTTCCGCAACTAGGTATTCGAGTCGAGTTGCTGGATGGATGGGTCTATCTCTCTACAGGTAGTGATCAACTCGCAGTGAGTCCGACCTTCTCTCATGCTAAGACGAATACGATCCTCCGATTACAACCTTTCCATTTCGAGCAATGGCCACCTGAGGGCGCTCAACCCCAGCAAGTGGCGAACGGGGATTTGGAAACACTGTGGGTGACAGTCGGACGGCTATTGATCGGGAGAATCATTTTGGAGGACGTTGATCTCGCCGTCGTGGTGGTGAATCATGGCTCCAAACAGGGGGTTTCAGGGGAAGTGCTTGATTTCTGTCAAAGAATCCGTCCAACGGGCGGGTTCGCATCTGGCCAGTGAAAAAAAGCTGATGCAATTCGAATTCAGCTTCCTTTCTTTCGAACAGACACCCATTCATTGTTTGGCTATTTTGCTTATATGCCCTTATTTGCTTTAAGATGCGACGGTTACAATGAATAGGCGTTTGGCTGCTTGGTGATTTCTCCCAGAGCGATTGCTGTCTTCGGGGTTTTCCCGATCGAGTTCCGCTTTGCGGTCGATTTTGCCTCTAGGGGAGGTCCGCGTCTTTTGCGGCCCGCAGCCTAGCCCATTCTGTTTCGCTGTCATGTTCACTTTCGCGACGATGAATTCATGCTTAGAAAACTGACTCTTATCGGTTCGATGCTCATTCTGGTTCTGCAGGGTGGTTTAGTCGAAGCTCAATTCACCAGCGAGCTACGCGAGGCGTTGGTTGCTGAGGTAGAAAAAGCTCGTTCGGAAGTCGACGGGAGTTTGATCCCAAAGCTAGATTCGGCAAAGACAACTTTGCTCAATCAGTTGAGAACGGTTGAAAAGTATTTCGCTCGTAACACCGACCAGCAGAATGGTGACGCATGGATGGATTACTTGAAATTATCCGCGATTGTCGATGTGCTTGAGCAAGAGGGTTCGGATTCAGAACTCGCGAAGGAAGCTGTGATACTGAAGGACAGGCTGATTGGCACTGTGCCAGGCTTAGAGTTGACGGTTTTGACCGATCTTAGGAATGAACTGGACACCTTAATTGTTGCTCTGCGTTTTAAAGACATAGATTCGTCCGTCAAAATGTTAGATGCACAGTTAGTGGCATTGGGAAAACTGATTGGTACGGTCGATGATGTTCCCACGCCAGATCAATTCAGCGCAATTTCACTACGAGTGGATTTACTTGCTTCGACGAATCAAGCTCCTGCTCTGATCGAGGCATTAAGAGGTGCATTTGGCACACCCAACGTTACTGTCCGGGTCAGCGGTGATTTTATATCTCGTGTTCTCAGCAGAGATATCTCGCGTACCGAACCTGTAAAAGATGAGATCTTGGGTACAAAACTGACGGGAACTGCAGTCATGACTGGGAAAGTGTCAGCCAGTCTGATTCCGTCAGAGGTGGATGCTCAACTGATGGTCAACCTCACGGGTACTGTTGAAACGAGCAATGACGGTGTTAACGGACCGGTTCGTCTCAAAAGTGAGAGTGTAGGTGAGGTTGATCTCAAGCGTACCATTACCCTGAGCGAGGCAGGGATAGACTTCAGCAAAACGACTAGTGAGGTGAGTCTCACCACAAAGATTACGAACATGACGGCCAAATCCGATTTGGCTTTACGCGTCGGTAAAAAACAGTCTGTCAAGAAAAAACCACAAGCGGATCGGATTGCAAAAGAGAAGTTAAGACGCCGAGTGACTGAGCAGTTTGAGTCCGAGATGGATGGGCTCCAAGCTGAGGCATCCTCAAGGTTTTTAGGAGAGGCCAAACCGGTCCTCGACCGATTGGCTCTTAGTCCTCCTCGGCAGCAGTGGAGCAGTCGCGAGGATCTTCTTGCTTTGGATGTGACCTTTCGTTCACCCTCGCAACTTAGCGCGATCAACCAGGCCAGTGACTTTGAAAACTCATTTTCATTTGCGGCGCAGGTACATGAATCAGTGATAGCCAATGCTTTCGCGACGATCTTGGCTGGTCGAACACTTGATAAGGATAGACTTAACGAGTTACTCGAGAACGCTGGAGCACCTGCCCCAGAAAATGAAGATGAGGAGGAGTCATCCTTTGAGATCAGTTTTTCGCGCTCGAGACCCGTTATTTTCGAAGCACGCGATGGAAAGTTGAAAGTTGGCATACGCGGCACCCGATTCGCGCAAGGTGATCGTACACCCCTAAATAAGGCGATGGAAATTACCGCCAGCTACGAGGTGGTTACATCAGAAAGCGGAAGCAAAGCTCTCCAGCGAGTTGGTGATGTCGAAGTGTCTTTCCCCCGGGAAAGACTCTCGATCAGAGATGCCGGACTCAAGCCCATCATTCAAAAAGAGTTTTCCAAAATCTTTCCGGCGGTTATCCTCGAGAAGAGCATTCAGATCGCAGAGGATGCGGAGATCGAAACTTTGAGAGGCAGTGAATTTAGTTGCTCCGAGATCAAAGCCAACCTAGGGTGGTTGTCCATTGCCTTCCAAGAGTAGGTTCAATAGTGCTTATCCGGATACAGAGATTGCTTTCTAAATTGATTTAGATGGAGACAGGTCTTCATGCTTCGATGACCGAAATTTATTCAATATCTTTTGGTTTCAGAGGCCGAGACTGATGGTCCTGGACGCGTCCACTCACGTACCAGTTCCCATCCCAAAAGAACCTCAGTAGCAGTTCTTGATCTCGACTGATCCCGATGCGTGGAGTGGTAGTGATTTTTGGAGATTGAACAGTGTGTTGTGTGATTCTGAATTCCTTGGATTTTCCAAGGTAATGACCGTTGTGCTGTTTGTGGATGGCTAAAGCTTTGCACAAGCACCCGGGTCCGCGTGTTAGCTGACGTATGCTCTTTACGGGTCGATTGACGAGCATTGAATCAATTCCCCATATTGGCTCTATCGCTCGAATGAGAACGGCGGAACCGATGTCCTTTTGCTCAGTCACGATATTGAAGCAGAAGTGATTGTGTATGGGGTAGACGTAGATTGTGCCAGCGGAACCGAACATCTGGGAATTACCAGCAGTGAGCCCTCGGTGACTATGACTAGCCTCATCGCCCGCCCCTAGATAGGCTTCCGTTTCAACAATTATTCCACCGATCCATCGATGATCTAATCGGCGCAGGAGGATTTTGCCAACGAGTTCCTGAGCAACGATGTCAGTTTTGCGCTGGAAGAACTCAGTATTTAGGCAATCCGTTTTTTGGGGTAACTTCATGATGAAAGAGGATTTCAGAGTCGTTCGGGCACGTTGGATTGTACCCGTCTCCTCGCCACCGTTGCAAAATGGTTGGATTCGATACGGTACAACCAAGATTCAAGAGATCGGCTCAGGGGAGCCTCCCGCGGATGCTGTGGATTTGGGTGATGTAGCTATACTACCGCGACTAATCAATTCACACACTCACCTTGAGTTTTCAGACCATGAATCTCCTGTGGGTTCACCCGGTGTCAGTTTTTCGGAATGGATTAAGTTAGTGATTGCCTCACGAGGGCTTTCAAATCCCGATAGCTTGTTGTCATCGCTGACGAGTGGGCTCAATGAGTTGTGGCAAACAGGGACAGTTTTAGCGGGAGATATTGCAACACCACCTCTCCACTACCCAGCATGGAAAGATCAGCCTGATCTCGTCTCTTTTGCTGAGGTTCTAGGGCTCCAATCCGATCGATTTAATGATCGCTTCCAGGCGGCAATTGAACACGCTGATCGTCTCGAAAAGGGAGCATACAGCCCGCATGCCCCCTACTCCATTTCGCGAGATGGGTTTGAGAAAGTGATTGAACACGCGTTGGTAAAGAATCGACCTGTGGCCATGCATATCGCTGAGTCGCCAGAAGAACGTGAGCTGCTTACCAGCGGCACCGGACCCTTGGCGGAGCTCTTGGACACAATGAATTTATCACCACTTGAACATTATCCGTGGCGTGGAGAACCGTTTAGGGTATTGATCGACGGTTTGGGGCAACAAGATAGTGGTTTCTTGATTCATGGAAATGACTTAACCGCTGATGAGATTGAGTACTTGACGCGTTATCCCCGGCTAACGGTGGTGTACTGTCCTCGAACACATGATTTTTTTCGCTTCGCAAAGCATCCTGTGGACAAGATGGTAAACGCTGGAATTCGAGTCGCTTTGGGAACCGATTCACGGGCGAGTAATCCAGATTTGAATTTGTGGAAAGAAGTCCAATACCTCTTGAATCATAGGCAAGAGATTCCACCTGAAGAAATACTTGCGATGGCAACTTCGGTGCCGGCTGATGCCTTCCAGAGAGCTTGTCCGTCACTGCGGCCGAGTGGACAGCTCAGAGCAGGATTTCGATCGGACTTTGGGGTGGTTGAAACCCATGCCACCGAAAGCGAGCAACTTTGGAGAGACCTAAGTACTCATCCCTACTGTATCCCAGCACTGATTTAGCCGGTATTCATGCCAACCTGTAGCCCGTCTGGTGCATAGATGCTCCGTCCACCGTCGACCACGATAAATGTACCGTTGACAAAATCGTTCTCACAAAGAAATTGCGTTGCGTGAGCGATATGTTCTGCCGTGCCCACACGCTTGACGAGAGTACTGTTAGCAATTTGCTCTCTCTGTTCCTCATTGACCTTATCTGTCAGAAGAACTGGACCGGGTTTGATGCAGTTGACTCGGATTCGCGGATTCCGATTACCAAGTTCTACGGCGAGGGAGCGTGTCATCACATCCACTCCCCCTTTGCTTGGGAAGTAAGCTGCGTGATCAAGATAGGGTCGTTCGGTTGCCCAATCACTGATATTGATAATGCAACCCCCATTATTTTGTCGCATCATTGCAAGCCCAGCAGAGCGGCTTGTGAGCCAGCATCCGAGAGTATTAATCTTGTAGTACTGAATTAGCTCATCGGGGGTAATCTCCTCAAGTGGAGTTGGGTACCAGATGGCAGCACTATTAATCAGGATGTCAAGACGACCGTAGTGTTGTGTCACTTGATTCACGATGCTGTCCGCCGTTTCAGGCTCCTCCAAGCTGCCTTTCGTAACGATTGCTTCGGTATCAAAATCCTTAGTGATCTGGTGCGCCGCAGTCTCTGCTTCTTGAACACTCTCATTGGCATGCAAAGCGATCTTTGCGCCGATGCTTGCAAGATGTTTCGCAATGATACGGCCAACTCTTGGAGCACCGCTGCCTGTGACCAGAGCGACGGGATTTTTCGTTCCATATACGGATTCGAAGTTGGTCATCTTCTTGGAGCTCATCAGTTTATGGGGGTTAATACACCGATTTAAAGATATCGACTAATGGGTTCACCTTTTGCCGCCAACGCATCCACTTTCGCGGTGATTTTCGGATCCTCTACCAACGGTGGGGCGTGGTGAGGTTTAATACGGGCGTCAATCACCAGCGAACCTTGGCATCCCCAGTGTTTGTCGTTCATGCAGGCATCAATCCCTTGGATATCCACCGCGGGATTACTGCGAGTGAATGTAACCCAGGTCCAGTTAGCGAACGACTGGCCGCAGAAATCACTGTCATCAACGACGGTGATCAAAGGAAATTGATTGATAGGATGATTCCTATCCAGTGAATGGACCACAGATTTTAGTTCTTCGGTGTAAGCACCCGTTGCCTGTTTTACAGATTCGACAGCAAGGATCCCGGGGCAAACGATGCGTGGATTCTTCCAGCCTTCAGGTAAGGTGAGACTTGCAGGTAGGGAAGTTGCCAAAGATCGGTTGGGTTGGCCTGTTGCTGCGATGACAACCTTGGAACCGCGATTGAACCCTGTTCCGCTGTAGTCGAGTGTATCGATTGTCGTTCGAGTATGGAAATGTAGGTCACGACGCCAGTCAACTCTGGCCAAGATATTTTGGATGAATGTTTGGTAATCTGAGATCTGGAGTTGCTGATCTGGGTCGTCACAGATCCAGAGATATTTGGCGAGGGATAGCTGGCCATTTCCAAGTATGGCGTTTGCTTGTGTCAGAAGTTCTTGTGGTTCACTGGGCTCCAAGTAAGACATATATCTTTCACTGCCTATGGCAAGAAGCAGTGGATGGACACCGGCAACGTCAACCGCATGAACCGCTTTGACTCCCGGGATTACGGACGGAATAATTGGGTCGGTGATTTCATGGATGAGTTGCCCAAAGGTAGTATCTTCCTGAGGCGGCCTTCCAACAACGGTAAACGGCCAGATCGCGTCACGCCGATGCCAAACTTGCTCGACCTGCATCACAGGAAATGGGTGTTGCAGGCTGTAGTAGCCGAGATGGTCACCGAAGGGTCCTTCGGGTTTTGTGGCGTTAGGATCGATCGTGCCAACCATTGCAAAGTCAGCGTCGGCGTAAACCGGAGCGTGGGAAGATCCGCGGATCATCCGTATTTTATGTCCTGCCAAAGCTCCGCCAAAAGTGAGTTCAGATAGACCCTCTGGCAGTGGCATGACTGCGGCAAGTGACATGGCGGGTGCACCTCCAACGGTGATAGCGACCCTGAGTTTTTCTCCGCGACTCATCGCGCTTTGGTGATGAACTCCCATCCCTCGATGAATTTGATAATGGAGTCCGATTTCACGATCGGTTTCATATTCATTACCGTCCATTTGAATCCGATACATTCCCAAGTTGGACTGCATCAGCTGGCGTGGTTGATGTGGATTCATGGAAAGCACCTGCGGTAGCGTGACAAATCCGCCGCCATCTTCGGGCCAGCACTGAATCGCAGGTAGTTGTGAAAGCTTTGTTTTGTTTTGCATCACAGGACCGCTGCCACAATACTTGGGCAGCATTCGCCACGCGGTCCATGGGGTTTTTGCATATCGCAGAGGCTTTTTCGGTGCCGCGGATGGGTCCGTTTTGAGTTCGATGAGCCTTCTTACCGACTCGAGAGTATGCCGAAAGAGGTACCTAGCCTGGTCCAGGGAGGCAAATAGGTTGGAGACTGCGGGAAATTGACATCCCTTTAGATTAGAGAACAGTACAGCGGGGCCTTGGTTGGCATAAACACGCCGCTGAATTTCCGCTGCCTCCAGATAGGGATCTACCTCGTGAGTGATCTCGATCAGCCTTCCGGCTGCTCTGAGATCTTCAACGGTTGCTCGAGTACTACGATGGGTCACGGTAAAGATTGACTGTTTTTAGAGGCTCGGTGC
Source organism: Rubripirellula sp. (assembly GCA_012270385.1). Lineage (GTDB taxonomy): Bacteria > Planctomycetota > Planctomycetia > Pirellulales > Pirellulaceae > Rubripirellula. The sequence continues at coordinate 24,061 of JAAXIK010000224.1, forward strand.
TGAAACACTCAACGCTTCGCAACGCATTTTTGCAGCTGCGTGACGACGATTTGCGTGGTGGGGATAGGATAAACATAGCGGAAGCCCTAGACTGAACTTCAACGGTAACCCAGCAAAATTTAGACACCAGAATCGATAAGTAATGATGCCTGACCCTAATTTCGATGTCTCCGTCAATCTGACTCGTGAATCCAGTCCAGATCAGTCCGCAGCGGATGTAGTCATTGTTGGCCTTCCACAGCAGGATAGCTTACCGACTAGTCTCAACGAATTCGATCAGATTGGAAATGGTTGGCTAACTCGTCTCCAGGAGTCTGGCCAAATCGGTGGCAAACGGGGTGATTTAACGCTGCTGGGAGTCCCGTCCAACGAAGGACCCAAAATGCTCTTGGTCGCCGGGCTCGGTGACGCAGTTCATCATCGATCCGATGCCTTTGAAATCACCGCTGCTGCAATCAGGTCTCTCTTAGATCGGCCGAGAGGATGTGTGGAGGTTCGTGTCGCTGAACAATTCCCCGCAGAGCATCATGATGCCATCGTTGCTGGAGCAATGACTGCGTGTGAGGGACAGGCTTTATATCGATCTGAGCCATCATTGAAACTGCCAACTCAAATCGCATTTCCAGGTGTGAGCCAAGATCAGCTAGATCGTGGCCGAACCATCGGGCAATCCATTAATCAGGCTCGACGAATGGTCAATGAGCCACCAGCAGTTCTGTATCCAGCATCTTTCGCTGATGCCGTGACTGAGTTATTTGAAGGCTCGGAAACAGAGGTTGAAGTTTGGGATGAGGGCCGACTAGCTGAAGAAGGGTGCCGAGCGATTCTGGCCGTTGGAGCGGGTTCCGCACGTCCTCCGCGATTGGTCATGATGCGACACAACGGAGGTGGTGACGAACCGCCGATAGCACTGGTGGGTAAGGGTGTTACTTTCGACAGTGGTGGCCTATCCCTAAAACCGAGTGAGGCCATGATGGATATGAAATGCGATATGGCTGGTGCTGCGACTGTGGTGGGTGTGATGCATGCCCTGGCAAAGATTGGGGTCAAACGGAACGTCATCGGCTTTTGTGGTCTTGCCGAGAATATGGTGAGCGGGACGAGCTATAAGTTGGGCGATGTGATTAAAACCCGAAGCGGTAAAACCATTGAGATACTCAATACCGATGCTGAGGGTCGAGTGGTGCTCGCTGACACCCTCGATGTTGCGAAGGGTTTTCAGCCTCAGTCCATTGTCGATCTGGCGACACTGACCGGCGCGTGCATGGTCGCTTTGGGCCGAGATGTGGTTGGCGCTATGACCAATGACCCAAAAGTGCTTTCGGGGATTGAGAGTTCTGCCTCAATCGAGGGTGAACTGATGTGGCAGTTGCCCATGTTTCGACACTATGACGAGCAGGTCAAAAGCAAAGTGGCAGACATTAAAAATATTGGCGATGGACGCTGGGGCGGAGCCATTACCGCAGCCAAGTTTTTGGAGAATTTCGTCGATGGTCAGCCTTGGGTTCATCTCGATATTGCTGGACCCGCCTTTGCGGAGCAACCGAAGGCTCACCGAGATGCGGGTGCGACTGGCGTCATGGTGAGAACACTGCTCCGCTGGATTGAAGAGCAGGCTTAAAATTGGATTGGTGAGGAACCGATTCAATCAGTGACTCAAACCCGGCCAGAATTTTTTCCATCTTTGGGAGCTCGTTTCTTCCTCTTCCAAAATCTCGGAAACAACCTCTGGCACGTGATCCACTTGATCAGCTAATCGTCGAAACGCATGAGTGATACCCGCCTTGGGTGATTGAATCACAAGCGGAATGCCGTTGTTACGGCCGTCCACCATTGTGCGAAAATCATTGGGTATCTGGAAGTAGATCTCTCGATTCAGAGTCTCTTTGGCTTTTCGAAGACTAATTTGCCCTGCTTCAAAACCCGTACGATTCACAACCACTTCAACCTTATCTTTAATCTTCTCTGATTCATCAAAGTTCATGAGCATCCGGACCGTGTTGCGGAGTCCAGGAAGATCCAGTTGAGTCAGCAGAAGAATTCGATTGGCTGCTTCCATCGCAATTCTATCTAGTGAGTTATAGGTTTTTGAAACATCAATGATCAGATGCGTGAACGATTCCTTCATCAAATCGATCACTCGCGTCAGGCTTTCAGGTGAGATGAGTTCGGATTCGTGAAGATCGGCTGGCCTCGGAATCAGGAAGAGCTCCGACTCATGTTTCGTCATGGATTGATGAAGTAACTCGATGTCCAGTCTGGCAACGTTCTGAACCAAATCGAAAAGTGTGTACTCGGGCATAAGATCGAGGAAAACATCCGCATCACCTAGTGCTAGATCGAGATCAAGCAGTGCAACGCTGTTCTCTTTGTTTTCTGCGAGGACACATCCTAGATTCACGGCCACGCTGGTTGATCCTACGCCGCCATTGGCTCCTGCGACCGCAATGACCTCACACTCACGACGATCTTCCTGACTCGTACCCTGTCGGCTGCGACGCACACGATTGATCGCCGCATTCAGATCGTCCGAATTGATCGGCACGGTCAGATATTCTTGAGCCCCCGCTCGGATCACACGAAGGATGAGTTGTCCATCCGTATTGGAGCTCGAAACCAAAATCGATGTTGCAGGGGATTCACGATTAATTTGCTGAATCACTAACAGAGACTTTTCGATGTCAGTGTCCAGACTGATGATCGCAATATCGGGTTCGGTTTGCTCGACTAAGCTGACAAATAATTCGTAGCGCGAGCATTCTGATTCAAGCACTAGATCACTCATACCCTCTAGCAGTTGCCTGAGGAGTTCTCGCGATTGATCCTCTGGATCAACCATGGCGATTCGAAGTGGTTCAATCATCATAGGTCTATGCGGAAAACAACTCTTTACGGAGTGGGTGAGGAATAAAAATTAGCTTACGGATTCTTTACACTTTGATTTGTGCTATTCACTTGGTGACTCGATGGAAACTCCATCTCCCACCATGACCGGCTTCGATGCTGGAATAATGAATTGGCCTAAAGATTGATCTTTGCTCCCAACACGCTGGTCAGAGATCTCAATTGACGAGGTGGTTTCAAGATCGGGGTCCGGCTGGCGTGCTCGCGGTCCCTCGAGTGCGATACAGTCATCGCTGCGAATCATTTGATGACGATGGTCTCTCCG
>JAAXIK010000224.1:27239-44463 GCA_012270385.1 Rubripirellula sp.
CTAGCATCTTGAACTTTTGAAGCGGGTTGTCAAAGAGAGCTCATTTTAAGAGGTTTTTTCAAGATCCGGTACCGGCTGACTTGCTCGAGGTCCCTCGATTTCCAAACAGTCGTCGCTGCGAATCATTTGATGACGAGGGTCGCTCACTTCGAGGTGTCCATTGATGTAAAAATCCTTGTCATTGGGTGACATGGAGTTCAATCCTGGTCCGCCTTGGGGTGTTTGATCTGGGTCCATGGCATCGACCAGTTCCGGAGTCACTGTGATGAGCAGTTCAATGTCATTTCTCTGCTCCCTAACACGACGAAACAAGGCACCGAAGACGGGTATTTCACCGAAGAAAGGCGTCGCTCTTGAGACTGCCTCAGTGCGGCTCTGGAGTAAGCCCGCAATCGCGAAGGTTTGTCCTGCCTGCAACTCGACCGCAGTTTCCACATAGCGTGAGCTGAAGGCTGGTACCTGAATTCCAGATGCGCTAATGGATCGAGACGAATCTGGCTCGGTAACCTCTGGCCGAACCTCAAGGCGGATGCGTCCTGGGCCAACGACGAAAGGCAAGAAATCAACTGCTGTTCCGTATTCTTCGTAATTGATGGAAACCGAGTTGTTGCCTGCTGGCACAATGTACGGGACCCTACCCCCAACATTGAATCGTGCGGGTCTACCGTGAGTCGCAACCACGGTAGGTTCGGCGAGAAGTTTCACTAGATCTTGTTTCCTTAGAGCGGATATCAACGCCTCAAAACTAGAGCCATTGATCATCACTCGATTGGTTGCGCTCAGTGCAGCTTCCGCTGAGGGAACAATTCCACCCACACCTCCCGCAGCAGCCGTGATCAGTTGGCTTGGAGCTGAGAAGAAAAGATCGCCTGAAGAGACCGTACCCCAGTCAATACCCAGATCACGTAATTTGGTTCGTGATACTTCCATGATCCGGGTGTGAAGTAAAACTTGCTGAACACCAATCACTTTGATGTTATTGACAATCGTAGGGTAGTATTGCTCTGCAATCGCAATCGCTCGATCGACATCATCCACACTAGTTACCGTTCCGGAAAGGATAGCAGCTTCATTAATTGGAGTGACTTTTAGCGATGCAAGAGGTAATTGTGAGCTCAGGATTCCTTCCAATTCTCTGGCATCTTCTAAAACTGTAATGTCGATCGTGTACAGCTTGTCCTCAGTATCCCAAAGATTAATTTGAGTCGTTCCTGGGCTCTTCGCGTAGATCTGAATTTCATTCTGGGAAAGTGGCTCAGCACCTAGTACTTGTTCGTTGTGCACCTGGAACCGTGGGATCCGATCCTCAGGAAGTGTGAGGATCCGGCTGCTCTTCACGAGCATTTCGAACTGATCGTTTGACAGGGAGACATTGTGCGCAATGGAGTTTTCAGCGGAACGTGAGGTCAAGTGATAAGTTTCACCACTTTGGCCCTGAGCTGTAATCGCAGACCCTCCACCTATGAAGGCGGCCATCAAGCAAGCGGCAAACCAAATTGCCCGCGATCTAGTCGTTTCCATCCCGGATACATCCTTGCATCTTTTTAGCCTCGAATCCGTCCGAAGCTAGATAATCTTGCCAATCGAAATTGACTTGAGTTGTTATTTTTTACTTATTGCGATTTAGTCATCACAAGCATCCATTCCACGCTTGTTGCCTCTACTCCCCATTGATTTTAAAACCGCCCGCGTTGGGTCCAGGGTCAAATGGGCTTTGTCTTCCATCCAAGAAAGTAAAATCTGAACTTTCCACACTCGTTCTCTCCTCCGCAGTATCAACGAGAGGATTGGATTTTTTTGGGCGAGCCATAGGCTGAGTCTCTGGATTGACTGGTCCTCTGAGTACGGGCAGTTTCCCTGGCATCACCCAATATTCAAGGAGTTTGCCCTCAACCATTTTGACCATTGAGAAACCTTGATCCTCAATGTTGGAGGTTGTCGATGGATTCTCCGCAGGGGTCGGCTCTACTCTCTCCGTAGCGGTCTTTGTAGCGGGTGTTGCTCGACTTAGAGACCTTTGTTCTCTGGCGGCAAGTTCATCGCGGATCTTGCGCTGCTTGGCAACAATCTCCTCCTCTAGCCGCTGTTGCTGCATTTCGATCCAGTCTAAGAATTCCGCTCCCGTCTCGTTCGGCAGCTCATTTCCTTCGAATTCTTCTTGGCTACCCAAGCTAAGGCGAATGTTCCCAAGTTCGTTAGCATACATCCAAGCTTCGGCATCCTTTTCATTGATTAGCAATTCAATCGTGCGGATACCTTTTGAGCGATCTTCGTTGGAGCGACGTTGAGTGTCTCCGTCCAAGGCATAGACACGAACGCCTTGAAGAACCGTTTTGGTTGTGCTTCTGGGAATCAGCTCGCTCTTGGAAAAGTAAGCCATGACGTCAACGCGATCACCGGGTTGTATCAGGTTAGCAATGTCCACCTCGGAAGCTTTCATTGCGACGGCTTTGTACCCTTTGCGGACCGCGGACCAATTGTCGTCCATTAGCTTGACAGGCATGATCGCTTCGCCAACATAAAAACGTTGCTTTGCGAATTTGCCTTCCATCTCACTGAGCAATCCTGATGCTCCCTGAGGAATTTTATCTGCGGGCCATTTCTCTAGCTGCACTTTCTGAGCGGTGATTTCCTCTCCCACGTCGATTGCAACGGCAGCGACAAAAATCTCCGTCAAGACGCCTACCGGCTTGCTGTTTGCTTGGGCGCTGAGGTATTGGCTAGCAATTGCGGCTGCAGCGATGCCGCAAACTCCAGCGAGAACGAGATAAAGTGATTTGCTACGCATATCAGTGACCTGAAAAAGCCGGCGGGTTGTCAATGAACACGCACGGCGAGAGAAATCGTGCCAGACGGACTTAATCGTTTCTTCGGAACAAGGCATGGATCCGCTGTAACCGTTACGTATTGAACAGCACTGAATCACCTAGTCGGCAAAGTTTGCCTGAACTACCTGCTTTGTGTTTTGGCCACGTGCATACCCTGGGTACAGGGCATAGCCGATGTTTTGTCATCGGGTGAGAGAAGCAGTCCAGACTCGCTAAAAACACTTCTCTGAATTTCTCTACTCCTCTAACTCCCGCATCAGCGGGAGATAGCAAATCTCTGAGTCGCTTTCTGTTCTACATCGGTTCTCAGATAAGTAATCCCGCGAAGGCAAAATATGCGATGGAACCGATAGCCATCGGGATCCCATAAGGGAGAAGCATCATGTTTGGCTTTCTTTCCCGGGCGATTCCAGCAAGCTCTTTCGCATTTTTTGCAGTTTTCCACTCGTGAAGAATCTGATGTCCCATGGCGAGGTGTTTTTGTACCTCACCCTGTCTGAGTACCATGATCACGGCCATGATTCCTCCGACAATGGCGGTGGCAGCGAAGGCATACAAGGTGTTCGTGGTACCTAGCCACGCTCCGATACCTGCTAGCAATTTCACATCGCCAGCCCCCATTCCACCGACGTTACGTAAAAACAGCAAAAGGCACATACCTACCACGGTGCCTGCCAAGCTCCAACCGAAACCCGCTAGTCCACCGACAAGGCTGCAGTGAACCCAGCCCCCGATGATGAAAGGAAAGGTAAGCCAATTGGGGACTTTTAAAATGGCTCCATCAATGATCGCCGCTACCACCAAAATGACGGTGACGAACCACACGGCCCCGTTTTCGAATATCTGTTCAAGAAGAGTGGACATGCTAGGAAACCTTTTTCACGATGTGTTTGGAAAGCACGACAAAAAATGTCGTGGAAGTGGTAATCGTTCCAAGTGGTTAACGAGGTCCAGCAAGCCAACTGAACATTGCAAATAAAAGCGTGATCACGCAACAAGCCAATTGCCAAGTGTAGGCGGTGGCGTCTGTTGGTAAAAAATTTAAGTTCATGGCGAGAGCCCCAGCGATTGAGGGGTTGAAATGACCTACGGAATTCACTCAAAACGGAATGGCTGCTTGGAAATGTTTACACAGCTTTTCATGCACACCGTTCCCCGTGTCGCGATCGACTCTGGCCGGGTCCAATAGACCCATTCCCCCCGGAGAAAACGTGCTCCGCCAGATGCGTTGGACGGATCGCGAAGATCCGAACCAATCGACATCCATGGCGACTGCGGAAGCTTAGGCTTCCAACTAAGTTCGAAGAATTAGTTCGAGGTGAGTGCGGCACCCACTTCTTCGAATTTTGCATTGGTGTTGGTACCCAGTGCTGTAATCGCAGTCAGGCACACAACAACAATTAAAGCGAGCATGACCGCGTACTCAACTGCGGTAGGCCCATCTTCTTCCTTCAAGAAATTCACAACTCCGCCAATGAAATTCTTCATCTCTATCTCCTCACGAGTGAGACGCATACCCGAAGGCACGCGACGCAACCTGGTTTAAGATTCTTTGGATTAAGAATCAAAGTTATAGGCAGCCTCGTCTCCGACTTTCGTCTGACTCACCTTGGCGCTGGCAAGAAATGCTTCTACCAGCAGTTTCCCATGGCAACCCGGCGATCCTATTTCTCGTTACGAGTTAGGACCCGTGGTTTTGCGTCCCACCCTCTCAAGTGGTTTGCGTTTGACAAGGAAGCAAGGCTGACCAGTGTTTGAAGAAACCCGTGGATCGCTTCGACACCGGTAGTGAATCGAACATCGATTCGCTCAATGGAAACCTATGTCACAAATTGCGAGTGTCAAAAAAAACGGATCAGGGACTCTTTTACAGTGAGGAGCTTTTACTATTTCTAACGGTTATGCACATCATGCAGTCGTTTTGAGCAGATTCGCTACTCGTTGCATCAATGAAGTGTCCCATTCGGTGTGCAGCAAGCGTCGATTGGAATGCATCTTTTGCCTGTCTTTATGGTTTATGGCACAATGCTGAGCCATGCAGACCAAGCAGTGAGCAAGACGGGTCACACTGATACTAGTCTTTAGAACCCATGCGATAGATTTCTCGTTTACCCCGAATACGTGCCAAGGTAGCCAACATGAGTCATATCCTGAATCGACGAAATACAATCAAGTCCCTCTTTGTGGCTGGAGTTGGTGGCTACCATACAAGCCGTGCGAGTTTAGCTCGAGCTGCCACACCCAATGAAAAACTGAATCTTGCTTGCATCGGTGTTGGAGGGAGAGGCTCTGCAAATGTGGGAGGTGTATCGAGTGAAAATCTGATTGCATTTGTGGATGTCGATGATTCACGAGCTAGCGGGTCATATAAAAAGCACCCAAACACAGCTCGCTTTAAAGACTATCGAAAGATGTTTGATGAAGTTGGGAGCAAACTAGATGGTGTCGTGATTAGCACTCCCGACCACGCCCACTTCCATCCCGCACATGCGGCGATGCAGTTAGGTCTTCACGTCTACCTAGAAAAACCACTGGCCCACAATGTGTGGGAGACGCGCACGCTGACAAACCTTGCAAGGGAAAAGAAGCTGGCGACTCAATTAGGTGCTCAACGACATGCAATGGAGAATATGCATCGCGTAGTGGAGCTTATTCAGAGTGATGCGATTGGTAAAGTTAAAGAAGTTCATTGCTGGGTCGGTGGAAGTCGTGGCATGCCCGCCATGCCTACAGATCGACCCTCGATCCCTGATCACCTCGATTATGATTTATGGGTGGGGCCTGCTAAGTATCGCCCCTATCATCCCACGCACTGCCCATACGGGTGGCGATTTTGGTGGGACTACGGAACAGGGGAAACTGGAAATTGGGGCTGCCATATTTTGGATATCCCTTTCTGGGCATTGGGATTGAAGTACCCCACGCACGTGCAAGCTTCCGGACCCGAAGCTGATGCGGATCGGACACCCAAATCGATGAAAGTGACTTATCAATTTGCAAAGTCCAATCAAGGAGAGCCCGTGGTCCTGCATTGGGAGCATGGTACTCCTGCGATCCTTGAGCAGATGGGTTTATCCTCCAAGGGAAATAACACCCTTTTTGTTGGAGACAAAGGTAATTTGCTTTGTGGATTTGGTCAGAGGGTCTTATTACCAGAAGCTCAGTTTGCTAATTTCGAAGCACCCGATCCATTCATTGAAGATTCGCCTGGCTTCCATCGAGAATGGATTGAAGCTTGTAAGGGCGGAGCGCCCGCCACATGCAATTTTGATTATTCTGGACCTTTGGCAGAGACAGTCTTACTCGGCAACGTTGCATTCAGGGAAGGCAACTTTAAGTGGGATGCTGATCATTTAAGGACGACGGGTAACGAAGATGCTCAGCATTTAATTCGAGAACCTTATCGAAAAGGATGGGAGATTGCCCCTGCTTAGTTTATCTAGCTTTGAGTGAACTCGTTAGGTACTTAGTTTACTCGTTAGGTATTGCGACCTGGGTCGGATGCTGCAGGTAGCTGAGGAGATCATTGATCTCCTCTAAGCTCAGTGCGTCCAAAAGTCCATCAGGCATGGGAGAGAGGTTTGTTTTTCGAACGTATTCAACTTCCCGGCGATCGATGTTCAATCGTTCCGTAGCCGTTTGAAGTGTGATCGTGCGATCGCTCTGCTCAGTGATTAATCCATTAAGGGTACGCCCATCTTCAAGCAGTATGATTTGCATCCGGTAGTCTTTATCGACAACGCTGCTTGGGTCAATGATGTTTTGAAGAAGGTAATCAAGATTAGAGCGATTCCCACCAGTTAGGTCTGGGCCAATTCTTTCTCCCTCTCCGTAGAGTCGATGGCAGTTTTGGCATAATTTCTTGAAGAGGATGCGACCTTTTGACAGCTCCTTTGATGTGGCCGCTGTGAGTTTTGTTTTCAGCTCATCAATTCGCTCTTGTTTCTCTTGAGGTGTGTCTCGAATGTCTCCCCATGTTGCGATGAGTTGCTTCTTCAGATCGGTATCTGCAAAGCTCTTTATCTGACGCACTTGATAGGCCTGTAAATCTTTTTTTGGGATTTTACCTTCCGAAATTGCTTGAAGTAGTTCTTCTGCAAATTCAGGTCTTGATGCAAGAATCGAAATAATCTGCGGACGCTTGGGACCGCGGAAACGATTGTAATTCTTGACCAGTTGCTCACCGATGCCTGGCTCATTGATACTCGCCAAGCCACGAGCAGCAATAAAATTCACACGATTGTCATCTAGAAGTTGAAAACAAACGTCCCTGAGTTGAGGGATTCGATTTTGAATTAAGGTTTCAATAGCTTGGATTCGGAGTGGGACATTCGTTTGATTACGATCCAATGCTAATGCTTTGACATCGTCAATCGCCCGTCCATCCCCGAAGAGCACGCTCAATTCCTGAATGAGGGATGCAGTCTCATCGGTAGCCGCTGTCTGCACTTTCGGCCAGACTTGTGGCATCGTTGCGTGTTGCCAGCCCTTGAGCCCTTGGCTGAATCCAGTCAGGATCGCTTCTAGTTTTGATTTCTCCTGCAATCCAATTTGAAGCAAGTGGTTTGCGTTTTCAGGATGTGTATCCATTTGTTCTCCTACACTCCTCGCAATGAGACGGAGTGTGGTGGTTAACTGACTATTCTTCGCGATTTTAATCAGAGCCTCGGGCGTTTGGTCACTCACCGCGATCAGTCCGTACCAAATCATGAGAGGCAGGTTGTGATCCTCTGAATCGTCACGGTGCCGCACTAATTGCGCGGCCAGATCGACTCGAGATTCTGTCGGGATTCGCTGTAGCGTTGATGCGAGGGTAAGACGCACAAGAGGTGATGTTTCCGAAGACGCTATATCGTTCAGAGTTTGGATGATGGTCTGTTCATCATTCCTTGCGCGAGGTTGGGAGGGGTGTGCGGATTGCGTATGGCGTTGGTCAGCGGAAAGGGGACCCATCGCGTCATCAATCCTCCAGTCCTCCGTCAGTAATCGTATTGCCCATGCTCTCAAGTGTTCATTTGCATGCCTCAAGGTTTCGACATGGACCTCTACTGGAATGCATCCTAATCCATGAAGCGTGAGGTAGGTTTGAACCAGAAGCCTTGAATTCGAAGCTTCTGCCTTGTTGTGTAATTCCCAAAGCTTTTGTGTCGCTGCAGTGAGGTCAGCACCAAGCTGATTCCTGCGAATCAGTTCCAACCTGGCTTGCCGTGTGTACCAGAGATTCACTTCACTGTGCGCATCAGCTAGTGCGTCCTGCGACCATTTTAAGAGATTGTTGTCACGGGGCGTCGGAACGTCTCCATATTGCACTTTAAAGATGCGACCGCTCGTGCGATGCACACCGGTATGCTCGTGGCACTCGCCAGCGTCGCTCCAATCAATCAGGAAAACGCTCCCGTCGGGTCCCGTACTCAGGTCCATCCCTCGGAACCATTCATCTTCGGAGAGCAGAAAATCCGGTTCATGTTTGGCGAGGTAACCGCTTCCATGACGCTCCAATCGTTCTTGATTTGCACGGCGACCGTGCATATTCAGAGTGAATAATTTTCCTCGGTATGGATCGGGCCAATTGTCACCGTTGTAGATCATCGCACCGATATGCGCATGTCCTCCCCCGTAGTCATTTGCAGCACCTCCACGAGAATCCGTCCAATTCTTTCCCGTGTCAAAGTGCCAATGGTCAGCATGGAAATCAATTAGCTCGTAGGTCTTCCGGTTTGGGTCAAGCGTGAAAGGTCGAGTGAAGTGTGCGCCTGGAATCATGTGCCACAGATGGCCATTGACTGTGTTCACGAAGAAAGCTTCACCCACTTCATTCCAGTCATGGCCCCATGGATTGGTCGTCCCCGTAGTGAGCACCTCAAACTGTTGTTTGCGTGGATGGTAACGCCAGATCCCACCTTCCAATGCCAGTCGCTGATTGTCGGGATCACCAGGGAAACCAATTCGCCCTGGACATGAACCACCACACCGGCCATAGAGCCATCCATCAGGGCCAAATCGCAATCCATTGGCGAAATTGTGATAGTTCTGATCGGCCACATGAAATCCATCGAGAACCACTTCAGCATCCGAATCAGGAATGTCGTCGTGATTGCGGTCAGGAATGAATAGGAGCTGGGGTGGACACATTAACCAGACACCATTCAGTCCTATTTCAATTCCGGTTAGCATCTGGAGTTGATCAGTGAATACGGTTCGCTTTGTTTGTTGCTTTGATCCGGTCCCGTCAAAAATTACTACTCGATCACGCAGGTCGAGCTGAAATCTTTGCTGTCGTTCTGCATAGGTATAGTTTTCTGCAATCCATAGTCGACCGCGTCCATCCCAAGCCATTGCAATTGGATTTTGTACATCCGGTTCAGCGGCAAACACTGATGCTTCAAAACCCTTCGGAAGCTTCATGCGATCGGCTGCCAACTGAGCCGGCATCAAGCCATCTTCGCTAACAGGTTCGGTGTTAAAGAGTTTCGGGAAATCAGAGGCACATACTCTAAATACTGGGAGGTTGAGACCTAAAAGCAGCAGGATAAAAAATCGCATTGACTGTATCGTTGAAAGGTTAGAGGGGCAGCCCGTGTAGGTTCATGAAGACAATAATTGACTGGCTTGAGTGGCCATCCATTTCTCTAAGTTTGATGCGCCATGACGATTGTCTTGGAATCGCCACATTTTGGTCCACTGGTGTTCCTGCCATCACAACGGATTACCAGAGTAAGGTTTCAGGATTCAAGTCGTTGACAAATTTTACGCTTGATGGTGATTTCATGATGCGAAATGCATCAATCACCAAGGGCAGAGGCTTCTGCTCGCCAACGACCGTGGTTCGGTGAGGGGAGCGAAGAGCAATAAGAGAGGGGATGTCTCCATATTTCACCGCGCCCGGTACAAAGTTTTTGTCCTTAAAGTGGCGAACGTCACCATACCGAGAACCCTCAGTCATTAAGATGGCATGGTCGATGATAGATCCCGCGATGGTAGCTGCAGGAACCGACCAAGAGCTTGTCCCTTGATCTCCTAATAATAGGATTGGCTTACCTGAATGGTGGGGATCAGACAACTGACTAACCGCTGCAACGACAGTAAGCAGATCCGAGCAGCGTTCGGCGGCCAGGGATCGGTTGTAGCCGTAAGTAAATGCAGAGTAAGCTCGCTTGTCATCGACTAATCTCGGACCCTGCTCCTGTGCTTCCTTAGTGGACCACTCGCCTTGGTGCATCAAGTCTGGAAGCACAACGGTCAGCCCTCGATCAAGAAAATCCATCAGCTCGGGTGAGGGAGATCCTGAGTCATCAAAGGCGTCGCCTTTCCCAAATTCCTGCGTCCAAATCAAATAGCCGGTAGGTGTACTTTTTTTATCGCGGGTTGCTACGAGCAGGGGTAGCTCCGTTTCCCGTTCTGGACATCTTAAAAGAACCCGGGATATCTTTGCATCTTCGATCACCACCGAACCTAGATCTGTCCATTGGGTTGCCGATGGCAAGCCCTGATCAAAAATGATCTCCCATGCCTGACCGTACCATTTTTTGAAGTCTTCAAAAGAACTCGGATCGCGTGGGTAAGCCTGCTTAAGGATGGATTTTGATTGCTCATCCCACCAGTGACAAACGGATCGTTCATGGGCTACGCCAGTTTCCTTTGGTGATGGATGCTCCTCATTCCACACTGCGGATTCATCTTCAGTCAGCCCCTTAAAATCTTGCTCGATCACTGGGATATCGAGTCCAAGTTCAAGGTGCCGATTCATCCACTGATACATTGTAGCTCGAGTGACGTAGTTGTAATTATGCTTAAAGTGCAGCATTGGGCGGCAGTAGACATCTTCCGTATTGCCAATCATCGCATAGAGCCACTGTAGTTCCGGATAACCATCTTTCATCATGTCTCGAGTCCAATCATCCGCTGCAGTCATTGCTTGTGGGCGAGGAGCGAATAAAGCCGCGAGTTCAACGTTTCCAGTGTCAATTCGCAGTAGGTTGCAGTTTTCACAGTAACAGCCTCCCTGCATGGATGTGGAAACCATGCCGTTCGGAAATGAAACCTTCACTCGAGTGTCAATCGCTCCCAATAAGATGGATTGCGTTCCACCTCCACTGCCGCCAGTCACGGCAAGTCTGTTGGCGTCCACATCAGGAAGTGATTCGAGGAAATCCAGTGCTCGGATAGCATTCCACGTTTGCAGGCCCATGATGGATTGGCATCGAAGATCTGCATCCGCGCTAAAGAAAATCCATGACGAATCGATATCATTCTGCTCCTCCGGACGTGGGTTCTGATGGCGGTGAGCCACTTCGTATGGGATCTGCACTGAATCTTCGTAGCCAAGCATGTCAAAGATAAAGGTCACGCATCCCATTTTGGCCAATTGAACACAGCGAGCAATTTTGGGTGTTCGGCCCGAATCGGTGAAGTGCTCCGCTCCTTGCGCAATTTGTGAAGCTAGTTCACTATCAGAATGTGATTGCATTCGGCCCCCGTGGCCATGCGGACATAAAATGCCCGGACGTTTCGCCTGCGTTTCACCTGACGGACGGAATAGAAGACCGGTTACAAAATGACCTGGGAGGCTCTCGAAATAGACTTTTTCAATCGAAAATCCCTCCCTTTCGGTCTTGCCGTGAACGACGGCATTGAGTGGCGTTTTCGTTGGCATTGGCCAAAGTCCGGTGGCAACCAGAATCCGACGTCGAAGTTTCTCAGCGCGGAGATGCCATGATCCCACGTCTGAAGGGACTTGGAATGGAAAATGGCCGTTGAGTGTTTTAGCTGGCTGTTGCCGAATGTCCTTGGATAGATGCTGCTCTTGGTGAACCTGGGGTGGCTGTCCCACAGTCCAGGAAGACCACGTGGTGAGAAAAATAAGCAGGATAATGAGTCTCACAATTCGCCTCGTGATTAACAAACTTGAGTTGCTCGAATTAGGTTTCGGGTTGGGTCTCGCAATTCGTTCCAACAATGTCAACAATGTAGCCTCCATTGGCGCGTAGGGAACGTGACCCGCCGTTTTTAGTTTAGCGACGCCTGAGAGGCAGTGAGATCAAAAATGCGAACAATTTTAACTAGCACTCCCCAGGTCATGGGACGGTGGGTGGCTGAACATGCTGCAGCAGACCTACGGCTAGCGATTGAGAAGTACGGTTCGGCTAACCTTGTGGTAGCCACTGGCGCCTCTCAATTCGAAGTCCTCAGTGCACTGGTTCAACAACCCGACATGGATTGGACTCGCGTACAGGGCTTTCATCTTGATGAATATGTGGGGCTCTCCAATGATCACCCCGCATCCTTTTGCCGGTACTTAAAAGAGCGGTTTGTGGACCAGGTGCCTCTTTCGAATTTCCATTATCTAGATGGACTTTCCGATACGGAGCAAACCATTTCAAAAGTAGGTGGTTTAATTCGTTCAACACGCATTGATGTTGCGCTGGTTGGTATTGGTGAGAATGGCCATTTGGCATTTAACGATCCGCCGGCGGATTTTGAAACCTCCAATCCTTATCTGGTTGTGGAGCTAGATGAGCCGTGCCGAATGCAACAGGTTGGTGAAGGGTGGTTCGCCTCACTTGAGGAAGTTCCTACCCATGCAATGAGTATGTCCGTAAAGCAAATATTGGAATCTGCAAAAATCTACTGTAGCGTTCCCGATGAGCGAAAAGCTGAAGCCGTTCGGAATACGATTGAAGGTGAGATCACTGCTCAGGTACCAGCAAGTATTCTGAAGTCACATCCCTCAGTAGCCTTGGTGATCGATGAACCTGCAGCGTCTCGATTGAGTGATGAGAGCTTGGCCGATGTGGAACGAATCCAATGAGGGGATATGTTGATTTGCAGGTCAATGGTTACGCTGGAGTGGATGTTAACGCACCCAGTCTCAGGTGAGATGAGTGTGTAAAAGCGACCCGCTGTCTTGCCGAAGATGGAACCAAGCAATTTCTGCCCACTTTAATCACTGCCCCTTGGGAGCAAATGTTATCTCGGGTTGAGCAAATCTCAGGTTGGATTGAGCGTGGTGAGGTCGGCAATAACATCCCAGGTTTACACATCGAGGGACCGTTTCTCAACCCAGTAGATGGCTATATCGGTGCGCATCCCAAAGATGCTGCGATTCCTGCGACGGTACAGAGGGCAGCTGAGTTACTGGATCACAGTCGAGGCCTTGTCAAATTAGTCACTCTGGCTCCGGAAGTTGATCCTGGTGGCTTGGTCACCCGTTTTTTTACCGACCGAGGAATTGCCGTTGCTGCGGGTCACAGTGATGCGAGTCTTGATCAGCTCGAGAGTGCTATTGACCAGGGTCTTTGTCTTTATACTCATCTTGGTAATGGATGTCCGAGCAACCTGTCCCGACACGATAATATCATTCAGCGCGTACTTCATTTTAGTGATCGCCTGAGTATTTCTTTTATTGCTGATGGGCATCACGTTCCTGGATTTGCATTAGCTAATTACTTTCGCTGCATAGAAGATGATCGGATTATCATCGTTACGGATGCGATTAGTGCCGCAGGTCTTGGGCCGGGCAAGTATGAATTGGCGGGGCAAATGGTTGAAGTGGATGAAGAGGGTGCGGCATGGGCACCTTGTCGGACACACTATGCAGGCTGTGCTACCACATTTCCAAAGATGATCCAGTTCCTCAAAGACAAGCTACGGGTAACGGATCAGCAAATACAGGCTTGGTTCCATGAAAATCCTAAACGCTTGCTGGGCATCACCGACTAACCAAACGGTGGCTTGCGGACATGCGGGTTGCCATCGTCATACAGAAAACTTGGGAGTACGAGAGTGACGTCAAGCGAAACAATCAACCATATCATCACGACTCGGCGTACGATCAAACCAAAGATGATGGCCAACCGGGATATCCCATTAGATATCCTTCAACAGATGTTGGAGAATGCAAACTGGGCACCCACGCACGGGATGACAGAGCCTTGGCGTTTCAGTGTTTTCATGGGAGCCGCAAGGGAAAAGCTCGCCACTTTCCTCGCGGAAACCTATAAGGCCATCACGCCGGTGGAGATCTTCAAACCTAACAAATACGAGGGTATGCGAGAAAACGCGATGCTTGCCCCGGCGGTGATTGCTATCGGTATGAAGCGACAGCCAAGCAAAAAAATTTCGGAGCTGGACGAGATTCAAGCCGTCGCTTGTGCTGTACAGAATATGCACCTCACCGCAACTGCTCATGGGTTAGGAGGATTTTGGTCCACCAATATTGCTGCGGTGAGTTCGGAGATGGCTGCATACATCGGTCTGGATAAAGAGGACCGTGCACTCGGGCTGTTCTATGTCGGCTATCCAAAAGTTGACTGGCCAACAGGGAGCAGGCAGCCAATGGAAGATAAGGTTCGGTGGGTCCAAACCTAATTTCTAAGTCGTCATGCGCATCTTATCATGACATGAACCAGCGTCGATGGCTGAGCTCATTCGGGTTGCTTCACTTCAACGGAGATGAAGTCAGAGGCAAGGCCGTTGCCGCTAACCCACTCTAACCATTGGCGATAGTGAGATTCCTCTGACATTTTGAGTTGCAGATGTTGATTGCGCCACCCGGCAAGAAGTGCTAGCTGAGGTAGATTGGCAATTCGACTCACATTCAGTAAGTCGGGTGACTCACGATGGCTGGGTGGCAAGTCACTGAGGAATAAACCATCAAATTCAGCAGTAAAAATTGATGCGTAAAGCGCCCAGGTTGCGGCTTCCCCGGATGCGTGTAACGTCAGAGTTGTGTCACTCATTTCAGTTAAGCTACGAACGGCTTCGATAGCTTGGATGACATCGAAAACTTGCATGCCAGCGAGAGTTTGCCCAAGCTGCATGAATCTTCGGCGAATGTGCGTCTGCGTCTTTTCATCCGCTTTCCAATTGCTCGGTCCTATTCCACGCGGTAGCACTAAGATCAGTTGATGCGATCGAAGATCTTCAAGTACTGCTGCGATCTTCCTGTCGGTATTCGAAGGGTTGAGTGCTTTGGAGATTGATTCCGGATCAGAAAAGATGGGTTCAAACTCAGTCCATTCTGAATGATTGAGAACGTGAATCTGTGCTTTTCGCGTTTTCGAGGAGCTCAAAGAAAGATGGTAAAGCGTCAAGTCGAAGGGATGATCCGTTTTGTAGTTCAGTTTCTGAATTTGAATACCATTTTGCAGTTTCTTCTTCTGAGCATTCACTTGGATTGCTTGAGGATTCCATCCAGCGAATGTTTTTTCCTCCAGTTGAGTTTGCCATTGATGACCCATGGTTTTCAGCGTTTCGACCGATCTAGGTATCGAGCCGTTGGGAGCAACAGGTACAAAGCTCTCATGGATATCAGTCACTCGCTGATTCTCCGGGAGTTGTTTAAACACTTGAAGTTGTTCAGGAGTGAAGAGTTTGGTTGCAGGTAAATCAATCAGCTCATCGGTTCCTCGCAGGTGACGATTAAGCCAACGAAAAGCATGAATTCGCAATTCCTGTGTATCTTGATGTGGGCCCTCCGTGATGTGCAGTCCGATTTTGTCAGACGCCTCGTAGAGTTTGTAGATTCCAGCCGCTTTTCGATAAACATCGACAACGCCATCTAGCGGAAAGATTCGATCTTTATCGGTGTTGGAGATCAGTAGGGGGCGGGGCGCAACCAGTGCTGCGACCATCGGGTAGTCCCAGCGATAGGTGTTCAGCATGAACATGCAGTCGCAATGACCTTCAATGCAGCCATCAACGACGTGATTCTTCATGCTCGTGATTCCTGCAACTGGGACAGCAGCCTTAATGCGCTCGTCAATCGCAGCAATCCACCAAGAGTAGGCGCCGCCACCACTGCGACCCGTCACACCTATGCGATCACCATCCACTTCTGGTCGTGACTGGAGGTAGTCAAGTGATCGAATGCAATTCCAAGCTTCCACCCCTGCCGGAGTGTATCCACGGTTATTCCACCACCACATCTTTTCACGGTAAGTGCCATGATGTATCCCCTCCAACTCGCCGAGTTGAATGGTATCAATGGTTAAGCAGACGTAGCCGTTTCTCGCGAACCAAGCTCCATGATGTTGATAATGTGTTTTGTTGCCAAAACTGATGCCGTTCTTCTTGACTCGGCCGTGACCACAAACATAGAGAATGGCGGGAAGAGGTTCCTCTTGTATTTTGGGGCGGTAAAGATTCGCCGTCACGAATAGTCCCGGTGCGGATTCAAAATACAGATTCTCAACAACTACTTCATCCGCTTCCGCACCGCCGGTAATGATCGGATTGAGTGGTGTTTTTTCTGGAAAGGGTTGCAGTCCAAGCATCTCCAAGAGCTCAGATCGTCGCTGCTGCTTTTCCTCTTCCCAGTCACTAAGAGTGATGATGTTATTTAAGCAATCTCTGGTGAGACGGTCCGTTTCATTCTCGAAGTATTGATGAAGTGCTCGTTCGGCGGTGATGACAGGATCTATTTGATCTTGGCTTTGGCAGGAAGTGGTCATCGATAGCCAAAGCACCGAGCCGACAAATAAGCAAAGAAATAACATGCTCCTATTGAAGTGCTTGAATCCAACGCGTTTGATCAAAGAAGCTTCAGAATTCAATTTATTTCCCATCCGGACTCATCGGAATTAGAGTTCTAAAAACAACCTGGAGGGATCTTCAATCACATCTTTGATCGTCTTCAGGAATCCGACTGCTTCACGACCGTCAACGATGCGGTGGTCGTAGGTAAGTGCCACGTACATCATGGGCCGAATCACCACATTTCCGTCTAAAGCAATTGGGCGCTGTTGGATCGAGTGAAGTCCTAAGATGCCGCTTTGTGGAGGATTCACAATCGGTGTGCTGAGAAGTGATCCATAGACACCACCATTACTGATGGTGAAAGTTCCACCGATTAAGTCATCAGCTTGAATACGATTTTCGGAAGCCTTCTTCGCGAATTCTCCAATCGTGAGTTCAATTTCTGCGAAAGACATTCGCTCCACATTTCGCAGGATAGGTACGACAAGCCCCTTGCCGCCGCCAATTGCAACACCGATGTCTTGATAGTGGCGATAAAGGACCTGATCACCCTGTATCTCAGCATTCACAGCGGGGTAGCGTCTTAGAGCTTCCACCGCAGCTTTCGCAAAGAAGGACATGAATCCAAGCTTGACGCCGTGACGTTCAACGAAGCGATCTTGATACTTTTTCCGAATAGACATGACGGGTTGCATGTCAATCTCGTTGAACGTCGTTAAAAGGGCAGCAGTTTGCTGCGCTTCCACCAGCCTGGCCGCGATGGTCCGGCGCAGCATGCTCAGCGGTTTCACTTCTTCGCTACGGTGTGCGGTGTTCGCCGAACCGATTGAAAGTGTGCGATCACTCGCTTGCGATGCACTCACCGAGGGCAGTGTTGGGGCGGCTGGGGGAGCGATTATCAGCGTGTTTGCGGCAAGGAT
>JAAXIK010000042.1 GCA_012270385.1 Rubripirellula sp.
TCCGCTGACGCGTCGGTAACAGATAATTTGAAACGACCAATCACATGCTTAGGTGGATGGAGTTGTTTCAGCGTGATCGCCAACTTCCCGCCCTTCGTGGTGACCAGAGGTGCCGTTAATTCGAAGACAATATGATGCGATTCGTTTACCTTAGGGAAGATTGCCCAACCCGATTTCGTGTCACCATCGATTGCCTGTGAGGCGGTCCATCCATCTTGGTCGAAATCGGCTGACGCTCGGGCAATCGTCAGCTTGACTGGAGATTTCGATCCATCCTCGATCCAATGTGCATCGATTTCTGTAAGATGGAGATTGCCATTGCCCGCTCGACCGGGACCACTCATGGGTAATCTCTCGTCTCTCAGGACATCGAGTCGAATTGCAGTGACGCGATCAAGATGCACGGGAGCGGAGATGGTGTAGCGTTCTTCGTCAGGAACCTCTCCACTCGCAAACAGGGTTCCATCATCTTGCATCGTTAGTGTTGCACCACCCAACGAGAGAAACAGGTTGGGTTGGAGAGGGCTCCAGTGGACTTCGGATTCTTTTTGCTGGATGACCCAAGTCTTCACAATGTCTTGATATTGTTTTAGGAGAAGGATATCTCGATCTTTTGAATTGCTGGCAGAAAGTATTCTTTCCAAATCTCGCCTTGTTTTTTGCACTGCTGAGGAGGAATCGTATTCGATGTCTCCCTTACCTATTCCAGCGAAAACTGCTTGTAAGGCGTAGTAGTCTTCTTGTGTGATTGGATCAAATTTGTGCGCATGGCATCTCGCACAGCTAGCGGTCGTACTGAGGAATGCACCGGTCGTCTGAGTGACCATGTCATCCCGATCCAGGTAGTCAAACGCTACAGGAGCCGTTCCTGCTCTGCTGAGTTCTAGTGGGCCAGCAGCGATGAAACCCAATGCCGCATTCAAATGCGGCTCGTCGGGGTAAATCACGTCGGCGGCGAGTTGTTCCAGGATAAAGCGGTCCCAACAAACATCTTCATTGAATCGTTGGATCACGTAGTCGCGATACCGCCATGCGTTATCCCGTTTCACGTCATGTTCGCACCCGTGTGAATCAGCAAAGTGAATCACATCAAGCCAATGTCTCGCCCAGCGTTCACCATATCTTGGTGAGGCAAGTAATTGATCAATCAGGTCGATAAATGTATCGGTTGTCCCTGTATTCAAGAATTCCGAAACCTGTTGTCTTGTTGGGTGAAGTCCATGTAGATCCATGTAGGCGCGACGAACCAAGGTTGTGGGATCCGCGGTGCCGGTGGGCTCGAGACCCTGTTCACGATGTTTCTGTGCGATGAACGCATCGATGGGGTGACCTTCATTCGGGACTTCAGGACGCCTGAGGTCTTGGAGTGACCACCAATCTGCATCCATTGTTTCTGCAACCGGTGTCGTTCTTGGGTCAAAGGCTCCCGTCTGAATCCATTGCTCGATGATTTTGATTTCCTTGGAGCTGAGTGTCTCATCGGGAGGCATCTTCGTTTCCGGATCTGCACCTCGGATGGCCCGCACCAGTAGGCTCCGCTCGGGCTTTCCCGGTTCGATGGCGGGCCCGGAATCTCCACCTTTCTCCCAGCCATTCCGTGAGTCCAGAGTTAAGCCTCCCTCGGTGGTACGTGCAGCATGCGAGTGACAGGGGTAACACTTTGATTTCAAGATGGGCTCAACCTCGATCCAATGCCGTTCAGACGGCTGATCAGAAGCGGAACAATCGATTGAAACTAAAGAAAGACTGAATCCAGCAAGAAAAATGAATCGTGTCAAGCTTGCACTCAATTTCGCTGCTGCTGGGATTTCGTTGAGGCTCACCCATAGAAGACGCTTTGAGCTGCCACCCGCTATTTCTTCCTGACTCATGCTGAAATGAACCGGTCAATCGAACCCATTTGATCCAATCTTCTTTGTTGCATCGTTAGATCGAGGTCACCATAGTGCTCGATTGGGTTTCCATAGGCGTTTAGAAGAGTGGTGTACCAGTTACTCAGTGTCTTGTGGCCCTTGGTGCCGTGAAACGGTAACCGGATGTACCGCCCGGCGATGTCTATTTTGGAGTTCGCACCTGTCATAATCACCATCGGAGCTTCGGTGTCTGGGCTGTGGTGACCGGCTCCCGTCTCAGGCATGTAGATAATGGTGGTATTATCGAAGATTGAACCCGAGCCTTCTGGAATACTTTGGAGTTGAGTGACCAGAGTTTTGATTTGCTTCATGTGATGAGTTTTGATGGCATTCCTCATCTTCTCGGCTCCAGCAATCTGACCACCATGTCCAATTTGGTGGATGCTGGTTTTCTGCTCATTCTCTGGAAGCGACGTGATGTCAGTACCCAAATCGTCGATGGTGTAGGTAACGACGTTGGTGAGGCCGGATGCCAATGCCGCAACAATCACGTCGGTGAAGGCGGCATGTTTTTGAGGCAGGGTTGCATCCGGGCCACCGTTCTCGTGCACAGGATCCATAATGGGTAGATGCTTCCTGATTACCTGGTTCAAAGAGGCGACTTTCGCAGTTCGCTCCCGGATCGATTGCAAGGAATCTACTTGATTGCTGATTTTTCTGCGTTCGATGCCGTTGAGCCCACTCAGTCGACTCAGTTCTTGGTCATGGAGGTAGTCGAGTAGCGAATTGTCCGTACTGGCCTCGTCCGCGTTGATCACGGACTTAAACAGTTCTTGATAGGCGGTCATCGGGTCCGCATAACAATAATTACGTTGTTTTGCTGCGGGGGCAGAGTAGCCTGAAACGATCCCAGTTCGATGGTCTCTTCCATGGGGAACGGCGAGAGACATTTCCACATGTCCAAAAGGCGATGGGAAGAGTTTTGACAGTTCAAAATCGATGGTTGCCCATTTGATATTGTTCAGGATATCTCGTCCGGCTTTGTATGCACCCATGCAACCAGAATAGGAATAGTGACCGCCGCCGCTGACTGACATGGAGATTCCATGCAGGATCGTCATGTGTTCTTTGAAGTCATTTAAGCCGGTAAGCCACTCTGGTAATTCATGCTTTGCAAGGTCGACTTCAAATGCTTCTTTTTCCTCGTGCTTTTTGAGTTCCTCCGAAGAGAAGGAAGGTAGGGAAAACTGCTTGGTCAAATTCCCATTGGATTTGCGAATGAAGATAAAGCGATGCGGAGGTCCCTCGTTAGGGATGGCATCCTCTGCCATCAGATGATTGAACGACGGCGTTAATGCAAGGCTCGTGCTACCGAGTGCAGTCGATCGAATCAGTTCTCGTCGATTAATGAGCATTGATTATTCCTCTCTGCTTGGTTTTCGGTAGATAAACGAGTCGGAGGTAAGGAGGGACACAACGACTTCGTTGAAACTCCCATTACTTTTCAAATAGGCCTGGTCGGCGTCGATCAGTGTTTTGGAATCGGAGAGTGTTTCATTGCGGCCCAAGAAGTATCGAAATGCATGACGGATGATCGATTGTCGGACTCGACTGGATTTTGCCAGACGATCGATGAGATCAAAAGCATCGGATACTTCTCCATCAAGTGAATCATCCCCAGTGCCCGTGAGCACACCGCGTGAGTCTACGGGAAGCGTTTTGTAGACAGCAAGACTGGCACCAAACTCGTTGAGCTCATCACGCTTGGCTTCTTTGATGAGGTTTTCAGGATGTTCTAGGCTCTCGACGGTTCGGAATCTTCCAAAGTCGTCAAAGCTTTCGAAGGGAAAACCCAAGGGGTCCATTTTCTGATGACATCGCCAGCAATAGTCGGCCCCGGTTTTGTGCTCCATTCTCTGCCGCAGTGTTTGTTGCGGGTTCGGAGGGATGACCGCATCGACGGTGATCGGTACATCAGGAATGCTGTCCGATAGTAATTTTTCACGAATCCATTTTCCACGATGAATGGGGTCCGTCTCTAGGTTCTGCGAATGTGCGATTAGCCAAGCGGGGTGCGTCAGGATCCCCTTGCGATTTGGAATGCGAGCGGGTTGTTCTGTTGGGTAGTCCCAAGTTTTCCAGTTGAGATTCCAGTAGGTGGTGACCTGCTCGCCTCGCATTTGTTGGCCCGTTCTGCCGAGGACATTACCACCATGCCAGAAGCCCATTGGCATCTTCATGTAGGGCAATGCATGATCCTGCCCATCGCTGAAATGAAGCACGAGGGCCGGCATCAATCTCTTCAGCGTAGTGAGCAGTGATTTATTGTCATGGTTTCGAGTTTTCTGAAACTCCCAAATGGTCAGCATGAATTCTTTATGGGGTTCGATGTCATCCGGTTCCCATGACTCCCAGTCCATGTTGCTAAAGTATTCGAAAGTTTGTTTGAGCTGCCTTGAACCCTTGGTCATCGTCGGATTGTCACCGGAGTGATAGACGAAAAACTTTTCCGTGGTGAGGAGTTGTTCAAAGACATGCTGATCTTCCTCGAGGATATGTTCAATCAGCATGTCAGCTTCATCAATCAGTCGACTGACAGCCTGTTCATGGCGGCCGGCACCAAATCTTGAATCATCCTTGAAAACTTCCTGTGCATTGGGGTAACCGAAGAATTCACGGAAGAAGCGGAGTTTGCGAATCGGTTGATTCGTAACACTGGCATTGAGATTGGCTGCCTGAACATTCTCGTCAATGATCGTCCACTGGTCGCGACGGTCTAGCATTCTCCTGATCTCGCGTTCGTAATCGGCTTTGGTATTGAGACGATCGTCTTGCGCTGCCTTTCGAAGTGTTTCATCAGGGATCGAATCGGTTAGAGCGTAGGATAACGCATAGCTTGCGTCGCGAGGCGACAGCATTCGCCTGCCATGACGGTCAGGGGTTTCGGTACCAAACTCCGAGCGGTAGGAAAATTCTGTGCTCAGGACGAGAGATTCGATTAATTTGCCGATTGCGAGTTGAAGATCTAGCTTGGAATGGAATAGCTTCAGCTGATCCATGGTGTCGGCCAGTTCTTGTGGCTTTGGCACACGCTGGAAGACTTTCTTGTGGAGCTCAATCACCGTGTCACGAACTTGGCGATCATATTCAACGCCCTGCTGCGAATGCTGATTCAAGAACTGTGAATGCCATTCATGAAGGCTTTTCTCAATGATGCGAGAATAGGAATCGCCTTGCGATCGATGCTTCTTGACGGTGTTGCGAATGGCTTGCATTTCCGTAGCAGCCAGTGGGGTAGCGTTTTGGCGAGCAAAGTTTCCTTTCTCAATGTGTTGGTAAAGTTTCTGAAGGTCCCAGGTATCGAAAAAGAGTTTCATCGTGGTAAGTCGATTTTCGATGCGGTAAGGCGTGACGCCTTCAACAAACCAGTCTCGCTCGCATCGCAGAAGGATTCGGTTGAATTCGTCTTGTTCGTCCTGATGATAGGGAGCCCAGACCGGCGTTCCCTTGCTATCCGACCGAGCCTTGGATTGATCCTCCTTCACCTCAAAGGGTGTCTCCTTATAGGTGGCGATACCTTGGAGGATGGCCCGCATATCCTCTTGGTCAAAGCGACCGAGAAATTCAAGGTTGTCGTGCCGTTTCTGGATGCCATTGCTCGAATGCTTGGGTGGACCCGGATAGGGGATGTCCTGACGAATCAATTTCGGGAGGAGCTTGGCGTGGTCGTTTCCGTATAGATCCTTCAGGAGACGGTCCATGGCAGAAAAATTGCGAAGAAACTCCTCTCTCTTTCGTATTTGTTCACGGTGGTCAAGTGCTGGCTTCATCATCGCGTACATGGCTGGATAATGAAGTTTCATCGTTGCTTCGGAGGACATGTGTGCCGCCACCCGCTTTGCATTGCCGAGCATGGTTAGCAGATGTCCCGTGGTGATTTCTGGTGCCGCACCATATCGGACCCCTGTATTCTGTGGCAGGAGATAGGGATTGGTGATGGTTCGTCGATATTTATTTCCACGTTCCGTCTTGGGGCTCCAGTGGACACCGCTATCCCCATGTACCGTGTAGGGCTTGCCATAGATGGTCCGAGTGGGTTCGTAATTGAGTAGTGAATTGATCTTCTCATTGAAGATGAATTCACTGATCAGCCAACGTCGATCTTCTGTATAAGCGGCTTGGGTAGCGTGTTTCCCTGAGAACAGTTCATCATGGTCAATGATGTTGCCATATTCAAAACGCTTGAGCTTCTCGCTGAGTGCTTTGGCGAATTGACCGTCAAGCTTTTGGTCGAGCCACTGGATCAGCAGTTCACGTTCTGTGTTGGTGGGATGTTCTTCTTGCTCGGGTGGCATTTCCCTGAGCGTCACGACCTCACGAATCCTTTCGAAGAGACCCTGTCTTTTGACTTCATCGATGGTGAGTAGATTACTGAGGTTAATTCCAGCCTCTTGAACCTCTTCCCCGTGACAGGAAATACAAAATGTGTTCAGGAGTGTGCCGGCGCGATCTTCGAGTTGGATCGATTCGACATTGGATGGGGTGTCCACCTCGACATCCTTGGCCACGGCACAACAGCAGCGTTGCCATGTGCATGGTATGCATAGGAGGAAGACCAGCATCAATGTTCTGTAAGATAAGAAACGCATGGTTTCGGTTTGTCTGGGCCTGTTTGAGTCATTGAGATCTGTAGTCCGCTGCTGGCGAGTTCCATCAAATTCGCTTACGCGCAACGAGACCGCGGTCTTTCTGTATCATATACGAAGTTTGAGAGTTCAGTACCAAATGAAACGCTACCCGAGAGTATCACGGATGTTATTCACCAAAAAATGGCAAACAGGCATCGCCATCACGGTCGTCATCCCTTTTCTGGGCCTTAACGTCGCAATTGCTAACGATTGGCCCACCTATCGACATGACTCTGGAAGAACTGGATTTACCAACACCGCGTTACCGGTCGATCTGACTTTGTCGTGGAGTCGGCAATTACCTGAGCTCGATCCCGCGTTTCATGACAGTCGACTTCAATTTGATGCTGGTTACGAACCTGTTTGTTCGAAAGGGATTTTGCTGCTCGCGAGTTCTTGGTCGGATTCCGTCACTGCCTACGAAGCGATCACCGGCCGCGAGCTTTGGAGTTTTTCTACCAACGGTCCGGTAAGGTTGGCTCCGGTTATCGAAGGCGACCGAGTCTGTTTCGGTTCTGATGATGGATATTTCTATTGCCTTGATCTTGCGACAGGGGATTTGGAGTGGAAGCACCGTGCCGTCCCTAACGGGCGAATGCTACTGGGTAATCGACGGCTGATTTCCGTTTGGCCTGTGCGTGGTGGGCCCGTTGTTCAAGCCGGAATTGTCTATTTTGCGGCCGGTGTTTGGCCATTTGAAGGTGTTTTTGTCTACGCGATGGAGATTGCAACGGGGAGAGTGGTGTGGCGTAATGAAGAGATGGGACATCGGTATGGGCAACAGCCACATAATACCGAGGCAATCGGTGGTCTAGCGCCTCAAGGCTATCTGGTCATTGACGGAGATGAGCTCATTGTGCCGTGCTCCAACGCCTATCCTGCCAAGCTCAATCGACTGACAGGGGAATTGATCAGCTTCGAACTGCCTAGCTCGGGACGAGAACCGGGTGGATGGTTCGCAGCGATGGATTTGGAGGATGCACGTGCCCTGCGACGCGGTAAACTCGCGTTCGATGATTTGGTCAATCGCCAAGAGCATGAA
Source organism: Rubripirellula sp. (assembly GCA_012270385.1). GTDB lineage: Bacteria > Planctomycetota > Planctomycetia > Pirellulales > Pirellulaceae > Rubripirellula. Next base: position 7,584 of record JAAXIK010000042.1, read on the forward strand.
GCTGGACGTCGGAAGGCTGGGGGAGGCGAGTCCGGTATCAGCCGAACAATCCGCGTTGGCGACGCTCCGTTAGATTTTGATGCCCCGCCGATCGAGGTGGAGGGAAAAGTTCACTCAATGGCTTTCGCCTCCAATTGTCTTTTCGTGACCACACAAGAAGGTGCGATCTATTGCTTTACAGCCAAAGATAAAACACAGGAAGCCCAGCCCAAGCGCTGGAAGGCAGAACGAAAACCATTAGTGGCAAGTCGCTCGGCCAAAGAGGAGGCCGCAACCATCAAGACATTAAGCAGCAGCCCATACGGAATCGCAATCGTGGTTGGCTTAGTAGATGGTTCTCTCTTGGAAGCTTTGGTGGTCGATACCGAATATCAAATCATCGCCTTGGATGATGACCCTGAGCTCGTGGCACAATTACGCGCTAAGTTTCAAAAAGCAGGGGTAGGAAGCCACAGAGTTGCCGTTTGCGAAGTGGATCTCGACAATGTTGAACTTCCTCCTTACCTCTCCACCATTCTGACCACGGAGAGGGACGGTCGTACTCTCGGTAAGTTTCTGCAGACCCTTAGGCCTTACGGCGGTATCGGTTTCAGCCGAGAACCCATCCAGAAGGAGATCATTCATCAACAGGAACTAGGGACGTTTGCTCCTGTAACCACTGGTGTTCCTGGTTTGCATGGCGTGAGGCGTGAGGGAGCGTTGCCCGGCGCTGCGGATTACAAAGGAGGGTTTGCAACCAGCGAGGATAGCCTGGTTAAGTTTCCACTTGGCGTCTTATGGTTTGATGACAGCTTGGCTCATTTTAAACGATCACCACAGCCTATCTTCGATCAGGGAACGATGATTTCGCGGCCAAAGAATTGGCAAGCAGAGCGACACAAAGGGAATTACAAGCTGGATTACCCCCTTCTACCCGTTGTGCTTTCTGATATTTACACGGGCCGTGTCCTGGAAGAAACAGAAAGAACGATGCTTAGGGATCAGTTGCATGTCAGTTCACCCGATGGGCTCGAGCCCAGCCAATACCGGCCCGAGGGAGAGCCCTTTTCTTCCAAGGCTACCCCGCGTATGTCAGGAACAAGGATCAGTCCATTGACTGGGCTTCAGGAGACGCGTGTTTTTCCCAAGACTTACGGCTGTGATGGAGGGGTGGACTATGGGGCCTTCTACACGCTGCGAAGTGGGACGGCCGCGTTCTATGACAAAACAGTGGAAAGCGGTACTGTCTTCCTGAGTGGTCCGAGGAGTGGTTGCACTAACAGTATTATTCCATCGGGCGGCCTTTTGAATGTTCCCTATTTCTATGAAGGTTGCACCTGCAGTTATCCGCTTCCCACCGCCATGTCCCTGGTATCGATGCCAGAGCAATTTGAACAGTGGTCGTCATGGGGGGAAGTGGAAATCGCTCCGAACACGCTTCAGAGGCTTGGTATTAATTTCGGAGCTCCCGGTGATCGTGTGACCCGTTCGGGGACCCTCTGGTTGGACTACCCTTCAGTGGGTGGGCCATCGCCTGATGTTGCGATCGAGGTTTTGGGCGATTGCAGTTTTAAATACCGGCATAGCTTGTTCATGAATCAGGAGGATCCCTATCCGTGGGTCAGTGCTTCGGTAGCTCTCGGGATCCGTTCAGTCACCGTCAAGGATCTGAAGAGCGGTAATTATGAGGTGCGACTTTTCTTTGCTGATCTATCCGAACGGAAGCCTGGTGAACATCGAACCCATCGCCAAAATATTACTGTGCAGGGGTTACCCGTGGCGGAAGCATATGAGGTTAATTCCGAGGCGGGTGGTCCGATGCGCGGCGTTCAACTCCAAGTCCGAAATGTTCTCGTGACCAATCAATTGGAGGTGAGCTTTGAAGCTGTAGAAGGTGCCACCATGATTAGTGGAATGGAATTGATTCGTCGAGATTGAATGGAGTCGCGAATCACGCGTGCCGGCGGCCATTCGTGCAAGTTCGGACAAGGTAGTGTAAACTTTGATGGTCGGAATGTTTTTGGGGAACATCCCATTCCGAGAAACAGGAAAACCTGATTCTGAACCCTTTTACATACACTTCATTTTGGGGTTATCGCTAATGCTAACTGTGAAACAACTAGCTGGCGTTTTGTTGCTTGGACTTGTTTGGGTTGAAGTGACCTCAGCACAAACAAATTTGTCATCGGTTGACGGTGCATTGGAGCTGTCGAAAGCCACAGGCAAACCCATTTTTGTAATGGCCGGTCGCGAAACCTGACCGCCTTGTGTCGCGCTCCTGGATCGACTGCAAAATGATCGATCCCTGTCAGCGTTTGCGGGGCAGTTTGTCTCGCTAAAGATTGTCACCGATAATAACCCGGACTGGGCGCAGTGGTCTCGGAAATATCCCATGACCGGTAACGGCATACCGCAGCTTTACGTGGTTCGAGCCGATGGAGAGCAATTGTACGGTGGCGCTGGTTCGCTACCTGGGGATGCATTACCGCAGATGTTACTGGCGGCCATGAATCGAGCAGGTCGTTCGTTCAACGCCGAGCAGGCAAAGTTTCTCCAGAACCAGGTCAATGCCGCTTCTGAGTCACTGGTGGCCGGTAATCGCTTGGGTGCTGCTGTTGCTTTGGCTGAACTGGGTGCGATGGGCGGAGCGGATAACTTGCAGAGTTTTGCAGCTCCTGCTACCAAGGCTAGCGAATTGTACCAAGAGTTGAGAACGCAAATTGACCAAGCAGTAAAAGACTCAACTGGAGCTCTATTGAAGGGTGAGTCGGGCAGTGAACTTAGCCAGTTAGTGGTCCGTAGTGAAGCCGAAGCCAGTTTTCGACTGTTTCCAAAATGGAAAGCTGACGCCAACCTCGTGATGCGTGAGGTGAGACGGGAGGCCAAATATGAGGAAGGAATTCAGCAGGCTTCTGCACTGGTTAAAGCACGACTCGCGGCAGCTTCGCCTCAAGTAAGGGTTAAGAATCGGGCGGCCAGTCTTTACGCGAATGTAATGAAAAAGTACCCGGGAACGGAAGCCCGTGAGCTCGCGAGAAAAGAACTGAGCGTCATCGAACCGGATTCGAAGTTTTTGGAGGGCATGGAGATTGCCTCTGAATCGGAGCCTGATCCCTCCACTTCGATTTCCTTTCGTACTTGGTCGACCAACAAGGGGGATTTTACAACCCGCGCGAAGTATGC
>JAAXIK010000506.1 GCA_012270385.1 Rubripirellula sp.
CGCTTGAAGAACCCAGGTTCAGCAGGATAATACGGGAGCGGCAGGATCTTCGGTGTTCGACGTTGCTTGGGCAGCTTGCATCTGAGTTCAACCCTACCCAAAGCGGATTTAGTTGCAGCTACTTTTGATTCTGAACCCGCATTGCATAGGGAAATGCGGCAGTATAGAGATATTGAGCTAGAGATCTCATCACGGATCGTGATCTCTAACTCCCCCACACCGTCAGGTTACATATGCACATCGTTCTTAAGGTTGCCAGCGGAAGTCACAAGGGGAAGGAAATCAAAGTTTCCACCGAGAAATTCTTGATTGGCCGAAGCGACTCTTGCCAACTACGACCCAAAAGTGAATCAGTAAGTCGCAAACACTGCATCATTGTTCGGAAAGATAATCGGGTGCTGGTTCAAGATCTCAAGAGCCGCAATGGTACCTTCGTAAACGAAAAACGTCTGCCAACAGATAAAGCAAAGGTGTTGAAGCCGGGAGATCTTCTGAAGGTTGCTAGTTTAGAATTCGAAGTGGTCATTGAACCCAGTTTGAATGCGCCTAAAAAACCAGAGGTTGAAGGAGTAGCGGATGCTGCGTCTAGAGTTGTTGATGCTGGGTCATCGGAAAGTCGCTTCGAAGATGTTGATGTAGACTCTTGGCTCGATGAAGCTGATCAGGTTGATCGCGTTAGAAAATTGTCAGATCCAGATACCCGACAATTCAGTATTGAGTCACTTCAGCAAGAGTTGTCTTCCGAGGATTCTGTCAACGGCGATCTGAGTGTCAGCACGGAACCGGGTGACGATGCTTCGGATGAAAGTGTTGTCGAAAAGATCAAACGTTCTAAAGATAAGAAGAAGCCCGGAAAACTTCCCGAAAATTTTAAAAAACAACTCACAGATAATTCGCGAGATGCAGCAGACAACGCGTTAAAGAGATTCTTTGGGGGTGGCGGGTAGTTTTCTGTCGTCAGTTAAAATAGTTGAAACCACTCGCAGTTTTGAGCATTACCTTTACGTAGGTTCATTTCAGCTCCGATTCGCTGTTAAAGATGCACGGCTTCATGGTTCACTGTAAGACCCTGATTGCGATGGGTGAAATCAAAGTTTCCCTTCCCTCTTCAAGAACTGATAGAACTTACTGCAAGGCGTCTACTGAGAGCGAGTGTCTGCACGGTCATTTGATTTATTGGAATAAGAGATCTTGATTTTTTTTGTATGATGGTCCTACAAGGCACAGATTCCTTTCAGGATGACGTAACTCCGACTTGTTCCTCGACTGTCGTCAACCTTCTGCTTTGTGCCTGAGCCATGGCGTTTCCACGGCCTTTTGGAAAATTCTAACGGTCTTTGTAATGTGCAAGAAAAGTCATTCAGCGACCTTCCTTCTCCTATACCTTTCCATTTTCGGTTGCCGGTTTGCAGCCGCGGAGCAATTGTTTCAGCTCCGCAATGGTTTAGTGCTTCGCGGATCCAAGGTTGAAATTGCATCGCTTAAGGAGGGTTTCGGAGCAGCAGCGGCGGGTGAGTCGAATGTGCGACCGATTTGGATGATTGATGATGGTCTTCGGAGAACCTACCTACATGGCAAAGGTATGTTAGATGGGGTTCCTGTTGATATTGGAGATCTTGAGAGGCCAATTGAATTGTGGCAGCCCATCCCGCTCGGGGGCAAGGTAGTAGCGGGACTCGGTAATGCCATTGGTGTTTCCCCATTCAATGAATTCGGGCGACGTATCTTTACAGTACGTGGTCCAGATGGCCCCGTTCAGATTATTCAAGGTATTACTGAGTTAAACTCCAGGTACGCAAAGCTCCTTGCATTAAAAGGGAAACCCTCGTTCTCGTGGGATATGAGGGTGGCAACCAGTTCTATTGATTCGGCAACGCTTGCGACCATCTTCGATCGCAGGATTGACTCCTTGGACTTAGATGCTCGATTGGAAATTGTCAGGTTTTACATTAATGCCGAGCGTTATGATGATGCGAAAGCTGCTTTGAAAAAAACGATAAGAGATTTTCCAACTGAAAAAGATCTACCACCTCAATTGGTTGCAATCACCGAAAAGCAGGGAGATCAATTACTCGAGGAGGCTAAGAGCCGTTCTGCAGCTGGTCAGCATGTCTTGGCCAAAAATATCCTTGAGAGTTTTCCACTAAACGCAGTGGGTAGAATTAAACGCCTGCAAGTAGAAGACTCGTTATCTGAATTCAATAAGGGTGAAGCACAGGCCAAGGAGCTAGTTGCCACACTAAAGCTTCAGATTGCTCAGTTGCCCGTTGCCCAATCAGAAACGCTGCAGCAGGTCGTTGCTGAGATTGAAGATGGCTTGAATGCAGACACGCTGTCGCGACTCAGTGATTATGTGAGATTGGGGAAATCCGAGGAGATTCCACTCGATAATCGCATCGCTTTGGGGGTAGCCGGCTGGTTACTTGGATCGGGCTCTAGTGAGCAAAATTTGAGCGTTACGATTGCTTTGCTGAGAGTTAGAGATTTGGTTGTGGAGTATCTCAGCACAGACGATCCCGCTCGTAGGGAAGCGATTCTAGATGAATTAAAAACCTTGGAGGGGGCGCAACCTGAATACGTTGATCGCATGTTACCCCTGCTAAAACCGGTGAAGCAATGGCCGGAGGGTGCGGAGGATACTTCCGTTCCAGGCATGTTTCGTATTTCGATCTCGGGTGTTGATTACCTCGTCCAGTTGCCACCTGAATACAACCCACTCCGCCCCTATCCCTGCATCCTTGCACTACATGAAAGTCGCTCATCACCAGAGCGTCAGATCGATTGGTGGGCGGGTGAGTACCGCGAAGCTTTGGGGATGAGACTTGGTCATGCTGCGAGATCTGGTTTTATCGTAGTTGCACCGATTTGGTCTCGAGAAGGTCAGGTCTTGTATGAGTACACGCCGCTGGAACATCAGAGGGTTTTACGTGCCTTGCGTGACGCAATGCGACGCTGCTCAATCGACTCGGATCGTGTTTTTATAGCGGGACACGGAGAGGGTGCGACTGCTGCTTGGGATATCGCACTTGCCCACCCTGATTTATGGGGAGGGTTAGTTGCGATTAGTGGAACACCGAGTAAGACAGTTCCCCATTATGAACCCAATTCTCGGCATGTACCTATGTACCTGGTGATGGGAGAATTAGATCAGACCAAAGCCAACGGGTCGATAATTGATGATTACATGACTTTTAATCACGATGCGATGGTGGTGATGTACCGTGGTAACGGTCGATCATATTTCTATGATGAGATCCAAAGGATTTTTAGCTGGATGCTCTTGCCCTCGCACGCTCGCAAAGAATCACCCTTAGACATTGAGGCTGCGACGATACGGACGGGGGACCAATTCTTCTGGTGGTTGGAGCTTGGGCAACTCAAGGAAGGGGTTCCCGTGGACCCGATTCTCTGGGATCAAGCGGAAAGAATCAGGGCAGGAAAAATATCAGCGTCGATTGGTGTTGATAATCAGATACGTCTTAAGAACGCACCAGCGGACCGTTTTAGGTTGTTGTTGCGACCGCAGGTTGGTGTCGATTTGAATCAAGAAGTGGTGGTTCGATATGGAACCGCTTCGCCCAAGCGATTCTTCTTCGATGGAGAATTAAAAACGATGCTAGAGGATGAGCGTCAAAGAGCGGATCGAAAGCGAGCATTTTGGATGAGCATCGATATTCCGTGAAATACTTTTGGCTTGGGCAATCCACCCCCTGACATTGGGAGATATAATCTCATCGAAGTACTTTGGTTTGACAACTGAGAGTTTCCCTGAACTAGTGGGTCTGTTCGTGGAGCGAGGGAGTATTCAATGAAGCGTAGACATTTTTTGGCAGTTCCTGCGGTAGCGGCTAGTGTCTCCGCTCTTCCGAAACCAAGTGATGCGGTAGAGCAAAAGAAGGGTCGAGCGCGGCAGTCTGTCATGGGTTGGTGTTTTAAACCCATGTCACCCGCTGCACTCGCTAAGCATGCTAAGGCGATTGGATTGGAGGCGATCGAGGGTATTCCAGCGAGTTCATATCCTGAAGTGACTGAATTAGGCTTGAAAATTTCTCTGGTTGGAAGTCATGGTTTTGCGACCGGACCACTAGATCCTGAGAATCATGCAGAGGTGGAAAAGAAACTGCGAGAAAGCATCGATCTCGCAGTGAAGTATGGTGCACCGAACGTTATTACCTTTACCGGGATGCAGAAAACAGGCATCTCAGATTCTGCGGCAAGAAAAAACTGTTTGGCTTGTTGGAAGAGAGTCATTCGCTACGCAGAGGAGAACCGGATTGGTCTGGTTCTTGAGCATCTTAATAGCAAGGATGATTCACATCCTATGAAGGGGCATCCAGGATATTGGGGTGATGATTTACATCTCTGTGCTGAGCTGGTGAAATCAATGGACTCACCTTATTTCAAACTTCTATTCGATATGTACCATGTCCAAATCATGCACGGTGATCTGATCAGGAATATAAAGAAGTATCAAGATATTGTGGGGCACTACCACACAGCTGGTAACCCTGGTCGAGGAGAGCTCGATGATACTCAAGAGATAAACTACCCGCCCGTAATAAGGTCCATCCTGGATACTGGATATCAAGGCTTTATTGCGCAAGAGTTTATCCCCACATCCAACGATCCCATTCAATCTCTAAGAGATGCCTACCAGTTGTGTGACGTCTGATAGGGAATCACACCGCCGGATGAAATGAACAGGTTAGTAATGACGGGAAGTGTATCTCTATATTTCTTCATATTAACCACCATCCAGCACTGATTTGAGATGATTCTTTTCTCGTTTGGTTGGATTTCATCCGGATTAAATCGCTCATGGGTTGCTCTGGATGCTTGTATTCTCATGACTCAAATTGATTCACGGCGTTGAGTGAGGGCCACAGGCACGAGATCAGCAGTGGAGGCCCGAGGATTCGCTCCGCCGGCCCATTTACTTTGCGGCTCTCTATAGTCCTACAAATCCATTCGAGCAGAGGGTAGGCAATCATGAGCGGAAACGAGATATCCAATTTTCCAAGTAATTTAAAAGAGTTGAAAGAGTCAGGTTGGGAGTCCAAGTCGGTCAAGGAGGAAATGAGAGCGAACTTGATTTCCATGCTAGAGCGGGGAGATATGGTATTTCCTGGGATCATAGGGTACGAGGATACCGTGATACCGGAAATTAATATGGCCGTGCTAGCCGGACATGACATGTTATTTCTCGGCGAAAAGGGGCAAGCCAAAAGTAGGATGATGAGGTTACTGGTCAGGCTTCTTGATGAGTGGATTCCCTACATCGATCATCCTGAATTGCCAGTACACGAGGATCCTGACCGACCTATTACTTCCTTGGGCAAGCGTCTCGTTAATCAAACTGATCCGAGTGAAATTGCGATTGCATGGTGGCACCGCGATCAAAGATATGCAGAGCGTCTCGGACCCGGTACGAAGTTCGCTGATATCATTGGTGAGATTGATCCCGCAAAGCTAACCAGCGGGGTCAGTCTTGGTGCAGAGGAGGCTTTGGCACTAGGCTTGATTCCCCGGATGCATCGAGGGATTTTTGCAATGAATGAACTTCCTGAGCTAGACGACCTTGTCCAGGTTGGGCTCTTCAATATCTTGGAAGAACGTGACGTTCAGATTCGAGGGTATCCTATTCAATTTGATCTCGATATTTCAATTTTATTTTCAGCCAATCCAGCCACCTACAACCGAAGCGGTAAAGTGATCCCTCAGTTGAAGGATCGAATTGGTTCAATGATCAAGACACATTATCCTAGCGATAGACATCTCGGCATTGAAATTCTGCATCAAGAAGCGGAATCTGAACTACACGGATCCTATCCAGTTCACGTTCCACACTTCATGTATCAGGTTCTTGAGGAGATTACAGTACAAGCAAGAAAGAGTAAATTCATCGATCATGCTTCTGGTGTTTCTGCTCGGTTTTCTCTCGCAAATTTCCGCACGTTGGTTGCATCTGCTAGACGCAGGTCAATCTTGCATCAGGAATCACCTGCTGTACCTCGTATCAGTGATCTGGGTCATCTTTACTCAAGTTCCATTGGGAAGCTCGAACTTGACATGATGGGTACACACCAAATGAGTGAAAAGCAGGTGCTCGATGCGGTGATCGCCGAGGCCATTCGTGTCGTTTTTGAAGAGTATGTTGACCAACATGGCTTGGAGGCTATTGCAGAGATCTTTACCAAGGGTTTTCGTGTGGAGGTTGGGGATTTGCTTCCGAGTTCAGTTTATGCAGACCGCTTAAAACATGTGCCAGACGCTTGGAACCTCGCATTCGAAGTGAATGCAAGTGAAAGTGAAACCATGCGTGCCAGTTGCATTGAATTTGTTTTGGCAGGTCTGTATAGCACAGAACGAATCAGTCGAAGCCAAAGACACGGTAAGATCGAATATGAAATCTGATGCTAGAAAAAGACAAGAATTGGGCGGTGTGATTCATGCTTACCAGAAGTTCGACCCGGTAAACTTCCCTCCCCCACAGCAAGATGCCCCAGATCTGGTGTCTCCCGCGTTTGAGCAAGCGTTGTGGGAGGGTGGTTTCAGTGATCTCACAGAAGAAGATCTCGCAAGAGCTGTCCGTCTGGATCCTTCTCAGATCGCTGGCCTAGGGCCCAGTCTTGATTCGCTCCGAGCGATGCTTGAGGAACGCAAAAGGAAAATTCTTTCGACTTATGAGTTAAGGTCAGTTCAGAAGAAAGCCCGAGTCGCGCTGCATGATAATGTTCGGAAAATCAAAGTACCCAAAAAACACGAGAAGCTCTACCGGAAAGCAATTATTCAAGAGCAACCTTATTTGCTTGAAAGGCTCTGGTACCATGCAGGAGACGACCAGAGCAAGTTAGCAGTTGATATGTTGCAGGTTATGCAACATATGAACAATAAGCATCAGATTGAGCAGCTTGCCACGGATTATGAATTCACGGGTAGTCAGTCGTTGAAAATCCATGAAGCGATTGAAGTGAAGGAGGAGTTAGAGAAGATCGAGCAGTTACTGAAACAGCTTGAAGAAGCTCGCGAAACAGCGCAGATAGGATTAATTGATCTTGATCTCCTTGCGGAATATGCACCGCCCAGCGATATGCAGCAGTTGGAAGAGATGCGGCAGCAGGTGGAAAACTTGTTGAGGGAGCTCGCGGAGCGGCAGGGGTTGGAGCGAGACAAGCAGAATGGATCGGGCTTTCGACTAACTCCACAAGCTTACAAAATATTTCAAGGTAAGCTTCTCAATCGTTTATTCAGTGAACTAAGTCCATCAAAGCATGGGCAGCATTCCACAGATCTTTCAGGTGATGGGTCCGTGGAGTTGCAACGGACGGCTCCGTATGAATATGGAGATAGCTTGACTCACATGGACCTGACACAAAGTGTGATAAATGGCTTGATCCGTCAAGGTACGGAGGTGCCATTTAAGCTTCACACCTCTGACATCGAAGTCCACCAGACACGACACCAGCCAAAATGTGCGACCAGTGTCATCATGGATATGAGCGGATCGATGAGATATGACGGTCAATACGTGAACGTTAAACGTATGGCTCTCGCATTGCAGGGTTTGATCCAAAGTGAGTACCCCGGTGATTTCCTTCGGTTCGTCGAAATGTATACATTCGCAAAGCTCAGAAGCCCGGGGGAAATTCTGGAGCTCATGCCTAAGCCAGTTACAATCCACGATCCGTGGGTTCAATTGTGGGCGGATCTGAGCGATCCAGATATCAGTGAACAACAGATCCATCCTCACTTCACCAACATTCAGCACGCACTGCAGCTCTCCAGACAGCATCTGATCAATTGCGATACCCCCAATCGACAAGTGATACTGATCACGGATGGTTTACCGACTGCACATTTTGAAGAAGAGAAGCTCTTTATGTTGTATCCACCGGATCCACGTACCGAGATTGCTACGATGAGAGAAGCATCCAAACTTCAAAAAGAAGGGATCACGATTAATATCTTTTTAGTGCCAAGTTGGTCGCAAAGTCAGGAGGATATTCGATTTGCTCAGCGGCTAGCACAAAGTACGGGAGGTAGAGTGATCTTCACGAGTGGCAAAGATCTCGACCGTTTTGTTTTGTGGGATTATGTTCAAAATCGTAGAGAAATTATTGCTTGATAACGTATTCAATCCAGCAAATCTTCAATAGCAATCTACTGGAGCTGAAAGTTGTGCGGAAATGCAATGGTGCTAATCGTGCTGTGTTGCTTGGAGCAGGTCATCTTCAAGTAAATGGCAGTAAGAGTCATACCGTCTTGCATCAATTTTCCCATCTGCCACAGCATCTTTAACAGCACACTGATCTTCGTTCAGATGTAGACAGTCGGTATATCGGCAACCATTGACAAAAGGTCTTAAGTCAGGCATGAGTCCTGCTACTTCATTAGCTGCTATATCCCAGAGTTGAAACTGCCGGATCCCAGGGGTATCGAACACCGCTCCTCCGGCCTCCAACGGGATGAGTTGAGCCGCAGTCGTAGTGTGTCTCCCCTTCTCGTTGTCCTGACTTACGGCCGCTACTGCGAGTCCTAAACCAGGTTCAATCGCATTCAGCAAACTACTCTTCCCTACCCCGCTCTGACCCGCTAACGCTGTCTGTTTACCGCGTAGTAGAGCTTTGAGGTATTTGATGTTCAGATTATTCTCCGCGGATGTAAGCAAAACTCGGTATCCGAGATTAGCATAAACGCCCGCCATCTGTTGAAAATAAGCAGGATCAACCAAATCAATCTTGTTCATCACGACGACAGGTTTCACACCACAATGTTCAGCGGTGAGAAGAAAGCGATCGATTAACGCCGGTTTAATACCAGGTTCTGCGGCACTTGTAATGATCAATAGGTAGTCAACATTTGCAACCAGAATGTGTTGTTGGCCACGGCTTGTGCGGCTGATGATTCCCGATCGGTCATCTACACTTTCAATCATTCCATCTTTCGCCGATGCAACCCGCAGTTGCACTCTATCCCCCGCAACTACAGCACTTCTCTGATCAATATTCAGGGATTTCAACACCTGCCGAAGTGCGCATTCATAGATCTCGCCGTTCTCCGCTACTACCCGACTTTTCAGGCACTGCACACTGCTGACTCTACCGGATCGCAGGGGTTGACCCCCATCGGTGGTCGCGGTCGCAGGACGCTCGACGTAGGTTCTCTTTCGGGTTAACTCGCCCTTTCCACTTACCCGTTCACTCTGATTGGCGTCAGCTAGTGATTCTCGATCACCTGTATGAAAGTCACGGGTGAAGTCGCTACGGCGAACACGTTCTTGGTACTTCTTTTTAAAGCTGGTTCGCTGCTTTTGCCGGTTCTTCTTAGGCATTTTTTTCCGTATTCAGTGAACACAGATCTAGGTCCGAAGGATACCGCATCGATTTTGGCAAGCGTCCAATCATTACTCTGCTGATTCGTCTGGTTGACTTGATTCTTTGGCAGAATCATCCTGAGGCTCGGTCTCTGGAGAGGGTGTCGATGTCGCGGTGTTCACCTCTTCTGATGGCTTCTCTTCTTTTTGAGGATTCATTTTGGATTGAATCGAAGGGCCTATCAGATCAGTGAGTTCCCTTTCACCGAGTTCTTCATGTTCGAGTAACGCTTTGGTGATTTTCTCCAATTCGACACGATGTTCACGTAACAGCTGTTCTGATTTCTGATCTGCTTCGAGAAGAATTCTTGCTACCTCTTCATCGATGAGTTCCTGAGTATGTTCGCTGAATTGGCGGGACTGCTGGATTTCCCGACCCAAGAATGGATCTTCGTCGCTGGTTTTGTAGCTTACCGGTCCAATTTTCGGACTCATTCCCCAATGAGTGACCATCTTTCGAGCAAGGCTCGTTGCACGTTCTAGGTCATTCTCTGCCCCGACGCAGGTCTCATTGTAGATGATTTTTTCGGCAGCCCTGCCGCCGAGAAGAACAATCAGCTGGTGGTCAAGTTCTTTACGACTGATGCTGAGTCGATCCTCATTCGGCACATACTGCGTGACACCCAGGGCACGGCCTCTCGGGATGATTGTTACTTTGTGGACGACATGTGCTCCGTCAAGATGCCAAGCGGTCAAAGTATGACCAGCTTCGTGGTAAGCCGTTTTCTCCTTCTCGCTGTCTTGAAGAACTTCTTCCCTTTTTGCCCCCATCAAGATTTTGTCTCGCGCGAAATCAAAATCACTCATCGAAACAATCTTTTTGTTTTGCCGTGCTGCCCAAAGCGCGGCCTCATTAACCATGTTGCGGATGTCAGCTCCCGTGAGACCGACCGTTCCGGCTGCAAGCCTACGCAGTTCCACGTCTTCGGCGAGAGGGACTTCCCGGATGTGAACTTTAAAGATCGCTTCTCGCCCTTTCATGGTGGGCCTGCCCACCGTGATGTGCCGATCAAAACGTCCAGGACGTAGAAGTGCTGGATCGAGGACGTCAGGGCGATTGGTTGCCGCGACGACAATCACCGCTTGGTTGGCGGCGAATCCGTCCATTTCCCCAAGGATTTGGTTTAGAGTTTGTTCTCGCTCATCATGGCCTCCACCCAAACCAGCACCTCGTTGCCTTCCTACGGCATCAATTTCGTCAATGAAGATAATCGCAGGACTGCTATCCTTTGCAGTCTTAAAGAGATCTCTCACGCGACTGGCACCGACACCAACAAACATTTGGATGAATTCGCTGCCGTTGACGGAGAAGAAAGGTACTCCTGCTTCCCCAGACACAGCTCTCGCTATTAATGTTTTTCCTGTGCCAG
>JAAXIK010000229.1:0-5291 GCA_012270385.1 Rubripirellula sp.
TCGTAGCAACTCATTCATTCTTGTATCCACTTAAAAATCCGCCCGACCCTAACGCCGCAAAACCAATTAATCCCTAGTGATGAATTCATCAAGATTTAGAACCATACGTAGCGTGGCTACCCACGCAGCGTGCTCGGCGAATTCCTCGAATGGTGCCTTCATCGAGTCATCCATCTGATTACCTGAGGCCATTAAGAAAGCGGATTCAGGATGGCCTGCATACCACGACCTACTCTTGTTCAATAAGACCTCAAAATCATCAATCTCCTCTGACGCAGGGACTCTAGCCAAGCATAATTGGAGAGCATAAGAAAGTCGGCTCCGATCATCCTCCAAATCGTTTTGACTGAGAATCCTTTCAGCCATTGCTCGAGCGGCCTCAACGAATGTTTGGTTGTTGAGTGTGACCAACGCTCCGATAGGAGTATTACTTCGGTCGCGTTGAACATTGGAAGTGTTGGAATCTGGGCAGTCGAAGGTGATCAGGTTTGGATGCGGTGCGGTACGCTTGAAGTACGTGTAAACACCACGTCGATACCGATCTTCACCTTCACTGGTGTTCCACTTAAAACTGCTGTTATAGGTCAAGTCGGTAACACTTGATGGTATGGGTGGAAAAACACTGGGGCCGCCGATCTTATTGGACAACAACCCGCTAACAGACAGGGTGATATCGCGTATGATCTCTGCCTCAACCCTAAATCGATTTTGACGGTGTAATAATCGATTGTTAGGGTCCACATCCAACAGTTCAGGACGATGCTGTGAATCCTGTCGATAGGTAGACGAATTCACGATGTACTCTATCAGCTTCTTTCTTGACCAACCCAAAGCGATGAATTTCTCAGAGAGATGATCAAGTAGCTTTGGGTGCGACGGAGGATCACCTCGAACCCCAAAATCGTTCATGGTGGGAACAATCCCTGAACCAAAAAGGTGACTCCAAATGTGGTTCACGGTTACTCGCGGCACAATTGGATTCCTGTCGCTGACCAGCCACATGGCAAGATCTAACCGATCTGTCGACGGCTTACCTTCACGATTTTCGATCTGAGGTAGAGTGGTAAACGTACCCGGATTGACTAATTCCATGGGTTGCTTGAATTCGCCACGGCGAAGAACGTGCGTCATTCGTCGTTGCCCCTTGCGTTCGCCAATCACGCGAACCCTCATGGCTTGAGATTTCAATTCTGCACTCAGTTCATTCACCTGCTCGGTCAACGCAAGGTACTCAGGATCCTGTGTGCACTGATAGTCAACAAACTGATCAACAGACGATTGATCCGTGTGCTGCTGGAGCAGCAACTGCCTCAATTGCTCCGGGAGTCCCCCACCTGGCAGTTCTCCGGTCATCACACGCAGCCGGAACCGACCGATCGTATGCTGTGCCCCATAGGTTTGCCCCAATACAATTTGGAGATACTCCAATTCTTTCCGCAGGGGCTCTTTAAAAACAAAGGTTGCTTTGTGGGGCTTTCCGAATTGAGGTGAAATGGCCCAGCCCGTGCCGCTTTTCCCTTCTCCTTCGATACCATCGATCGCATTTTCTACGGGCCAGCCATCCTGCGAGAAATCCGCCACAGCGGAGACAAATTTCTGGTTCTGCTCCGCGTTCCAGTTCGCTTGCTCCGAGGCGTAACAGCGTATTTCATTGAGCACGAAATTACCGTGCGAAGTGCGACCTGGCACCGAGGCACCTCGAGTCTCATGGGGCACAACTTCCAGCTGTATTCCTGTGACGTTCTCGGTATCTAGCTGTATCTCAATCGTGTACTTGGCCTGCTCAGGATTTGTGCCTGTAACGAGATACGAATCATCGGGAAGCAACTTAAATTCAATTTCATCCGGCCCCTTAACAACTGGAGACTTAATCACATGGAATCTTGCTTCGTTTTCGGATTCGGCGGAAGCAGATTCTCTGAGCTTTGGTAACCAGACCTCAAGTTGATCAGCAATTTCGCTTCGGCGAGACGTTAATTGCTCCTCTAAACCAGCAATTTCTTTTTGAAGCCGGTCGTATACCTCGAGCGACCTGGGAAGCTCAGCATTCACCTCATCCCCATTATTGAAGTAGGCATAAAGCTGATAATATTCTTGCTGTGTGATCTGGTCATACTTGTGAGAATGGCAACGAGCACATCCGACACTCAAGCCAAGCCATACCGTCCCCAGGGTCTCTGTTCGATCCATCACCGCAGCAACCCGCCACTGCTCGCGATCCGTTCCCCCCTCAGTATTCGTCAATGTCTGCCGATGAAATGCCGTGGCCAACTTTTGGCTCACAGTCGCTCCGGGAAGCATGTCTCCAGCAAGTTGCTCGATCGTAAATTGATCGAAAGGCATATCTTGGTTAATTGCATTCACCACCCAGTCGCGATACAGCCACGCGTCAGGTCGATGATTATCCTTCTCATATCCATCGGAATCGGCGTACCGAGCTTTATCTAACCAGTGCCGCCCCCATCGTTCACCAAAGTGTTCAGACGACAACAAACGATCCACCAATTTTCCATATGCGTCCGACGAGCGATCCTTGACAAAAGCATCTACTTCTTCTGGTGTAGGTGGTAAACCAAGCAGGTCATAGCTCAGTCTCTTCATCAGCGTTGGTCGATCTGCGACACCCGAAGGCTCAATTCCTGAGTCTTCTAAGCGTGCGAGAACAAAGCGATCAATCTCATTCCGAATCCAGTCTGACTGCTCCACCTCTGGAGCTTCGCTCGCCTCAATTGCCTCATACGCCCAGTGCACATCCCAGTTTGCCCCCTGTTCTATCCATGCACTGAGTGCCTGCACTTCTTCTTCGCTTAATCGATCACCTTCCGGTGGCATTCTCAAATCGGGATCCTCGGCAACGACCCTCTTTAACAACTCACTCTGATCTGCCTTGCCAGGCACAATTGCATGCTGCCCGGAATCAGCGACTTGCATAGCATTCGCCCTAGAGTGCAACTGCAGACCTCCCTGAGAATCGTCAACGCCGTGACAAAGAAGACAGTGCTTTGCAAAGAGTGGCTGAATATCTCGAGTAAATTCGATACGAGCTTGATCTTCTGAACCCAGACGTTCGCTGGCAGATAAATGGGTACCGAATCCAATGAAAGATAGAACAAACGCATTGAGAAAAGTATGAAAGCGAACTAGTAAATCGCTCATCCCTCCGGACTTCGGTTCACAAGCCGTCGAGGTAGATCTGAATCTCATTAAATTTTTACCCCAGACATCAAACAAATGGGCAACCCAAGACAGTTGACGAATCAAGCATTGGTTCGCATTAAAAATCGTTTACCAAGGATGGATCACGAAGCTGACTGACTAGTAATACAATACACAATTGAAGAACCTACCGAGCGAGTTGGCAAAGGGTATTCATCAACTTTTCTTTGTGTTTCCAAATGAACGAATGATATTGCAGCAATTTGTATCTCCAAGCTGAATCCAAGAGGACTCTTGCACTCTTGAAACAGCGGATAGAATGGAAGCCGAAGCGAGCTAACAATCGCTGGAGGATTAATCGCAAATCGACATCCCGTCGTGAAATGATGTAATCGATAACGCACAAGAGTTCAGGCTGCTAACGGAGCAGATTCACTGACCTCGGAATATCAGTCAAACTCGACCACCACGAAGACCTTTGAATTACTGCACACAGCAAAAATATAAAATCGCTTTTCTATTCACCTGCATTCTGCCAGGGCTACTGGATATCACTGCAAACAAAGCATCTGCGGACAGGCCACCGAATATCCTGTGGTTCGTCGTGGATGACATGTCCGCAAATCTCTCATGCTATGGCGAAAACTGCATCTCCACCCCGAATCTTGATCGATTGGCTGAACAGGGCACAAGATTCACTCGTGCCTACGCAACCTCACCTGTTTGCTCGACCTTCCGATCCTCTCTCATCACTGGGATGTATCAAACGTCCACTGGCACCCATCACCATCGCAGCGGTCGATCGGTTAACCCCCGCATCGATCTGCCTGAGGGAGTCCAGCCCCTACCTGCGATTTTTCGAGAGCACGGATACTACACCTGCAATGGCAGTGGCTTGCAGCACCTTGATTATCGCACGCAACCGATGACCGATCGGTCAAGAAACCGACTCGGGAAAACGGATTACAACTTTGAATGGGATCCAGAAATCTACGACTCCAACGATTGGTCCGGTCGAAACAAGAATCAACCCTTCTTTATGCAAGTGCAGTTACATGGGGGCAAACTGCGTGGAGCATCCGAAGCGCAATACAATGCCTTCTCAAAATATGTCCGTGAGAACCTCGGGGAAGTCACGAATCCGAAAGACGTTCATCTACCACCTTATTACCCCAATGACCCAATTCTACGGAAAGATTGGTCCACTTACCTCGATAGCGTGCGAGTCACGGACCACCATGTTGGACTCGTCTTGGATCGTCTGCGCCGCGAGCACCTCTTGGAGAATACGCTCATCCTTTTCTTTACCGACCACGGAATCAGCCACGCAAGAGGCAAACAGTTTCTTTATGACGAAGGGACACATATCCCCTTCATCGCATCTGGACCCAACATCGCGAAATCTGAAATCCGCACGGATCTTGTCGAGCACATCGATTTTGCAGCTCTATCACTAAGAGCGGCAGGTATCACTCCTCCGTCTTGGATGCAGGGCGTAGACATCTTTTCCACGGATTATAAACCCAAGGCCGCGGTTTATGGCGCACGGGATCGGTGCGGAGAAGCGGCGGACCGCATCCGTTCGGTTCGAACCGAAGACTATCTCTACATCAAAAACTTCTATCCCAACCGTCCACTGCTGATGCCAAGTTCCTACAAAGACAGCAAACTTATCCTGCAACGCTTGCGTGAACTCCATCAAAGCAATGAACTGGACAAGCTTTCAAAAGCCATCTTATTTGCTCCAACGCGTCCAAGCGAGGAACTCTACCGATACAAAGAAGATCGATGGCAAGTCAATAATCTAGCAAACGACAAATCACACAAAGGAATCCTTGATCGGCATCGAGTTTTACTCTCAGAGTGGATCATTGAAACCAAGGATCAAGGATCTGAGTCGAGAGAGATCTATATCACGGAGACCGAAGATCAGATTCAATCCACTCGAAGTGCAGCGACGAAAGCGATCTACCAGAAGAATATGAAAACTTACTTAAGATGGATGGATGAAGGCAAATAAGATCGAATGCCAACAATTATCTAAAGAAGTTCATGACTTCATCGACACTGAAAAACACTTGATTAAAAAAAGTGCAGCGCAAGATCCATTGGATGTTGGCGGCACTAGCGATCAC
>JAAXIK010000229.1:5391-10726 GCA_012270385.1 Rubripirellula sp.
CAAGTTCTTGATCACACCAAATATTGTTTGCGAGTTACGTCTTTTGCTGACTATTGCATTTTGCTGGACCTCTTCTCCTCTCATCAGCCAAGATCAACCAATACAGAATCAACAGGCGGAAAACCTTCCTGAAGCGGAATTTAGGATCCTTCACGCTGATGACTTCCAAGGAGAGATCTCCCCCACCATCACCGTCACTCAAGGAGTGATGATCAAGGAGGGAACAGTAAGCCTACCCGGAAAGTCTCGGCTCACCCATCGCTTCAACAAACAATCCCAAGCAATATTTGACTTCAATTTCGGAGATCGCCCTTTCGAACGTGAAACGCGCTTCGGAATTCGCCTCTCTAACCAAGCCTCCACGGGATTCCAGTTAGCTTTCTCAAACATCGGGGAGGACGATCCACATCATTTCTCAGTGAATCTCCTCCAATTCACCGAAGAAGGCGGTGAGACGGATGAAAAGCCCATCAAAAAAGCAACGCTTCGAATTGAACGATCGAGCCGTCTAAAACTTGCCTATTCTTTTGGGCTCCTAACCTTAAGCGTTGATAAACAGAGACAGCTAATAGGCTATTACAAACACCCCACCAACGCGATCGATTCCCTAGCGTTGGTTGCGGAACAGAACCAGATCCAAATCGATTCCTTTCAACACTGGATCGATGCGGCACAGGCTCTCGATCTTTCGCCGGAACAAGTCACACAATTGGCTGAAGCAGATCAACAGAACAAACAACTGATGGAATATTACCGTGGTGGAAAGTTCTCGCAGGCGGCTCAATGCGGCGAAGTCGTTTTAAAGATCCGTCGCAAGGTTCTTGGAGCGACACATCGCGACTATGCCGCCAGCCTGAACAACTTGGCGGCCTTGTACTACAACATGGGGGAATATGAAAAAACCTCTCCACTCTTCCTCGAATCAGCAGAAATCCGGAAAGCCAAACTTGGTAGATTGCACCCCGAATACGCACAGAGCTTGAACAATTCTGCCGCATTAAAAAACATGCTTGGTGATTACACTGTAGCAATCAAATTGTTCGGCGAAGCTTCAGCAATATGGAAACAGGTACTTGGTAGCCAGCACTACGAGTACGCAACAAGCCTTCACAATCTTGCGAGGTGCTACTCAGAAATCGGCCAGTACGCAACGGCCGAAAATCTTTATCAGGAATCACTGCAGATCGTGAAAGATAATTACGGAGACGATCATCCAGAATTTGCGACAAGCTTGAATAATCTCGCTTTGCTTTACGAATTGATGGGCGATTTCGAGAGGGCGGAACCACTCTATCAGCAATGCAAAGAAATCCGATCCGCCGCTCTTGGAGAGCAACATCCGGCTTACGCAAATGTTCTTAACAATCTTGGAACTCTTTATCGTGATCAAGGAAAGTACAAGCTGGCTAAAACCTTCCTCACAGAATCTTTGGAAGCACATCGAGCTGCTTACGGGAACAACCACACCATCGTTGCCACGAGCTTGAACAATCTTGCGCTACTACATCAAAAACGCAAAGACGTTGAATCAGCAAAAAAATTATATGCTGAGGCAAGCAAAATTGTGAAGGAGAAACTAGGCAGCGAACATCCTCGATACGCTGACATTCTCATTAACCAAGGAAACCTCAATGAGATGGAGGGTCTGACACAAGAAGCGGAGGAAGATTTCCTGGCTGCGCTACGCATTCGGGAGAAAGTTTTTGGAGGCCAACATCCCGACTACGCAGCAACCCTCTTAAGGTTGGCGACGTTTTACTCAGATACTGGCAAATACAACCAAGCAAAGGATTACTCTCGAGATGCAATACTTCTGCAACGTAGACAGCTAGACCGTAATGCCATCGCTCAGTCGGCCCGCCAACAACTCGCCAATCAGAGACAATTGAGACCCTACTTGGACTTCAGATTAACCGATGCGGTGGAGGGTCGTATCGATCCTGCAATCGCTGCAGAAGAAATGTGGCAGTGGAAGGGATCTGTTACTAGACGTCAGAAAGCCTATCGACTCATTTCCAATACCCCCAGCCTGAAACCTCTTTACGTTGAACTGCAGAGCGTCACTCAACAGCTCTCCGCTCTAGCTCGCAAAACTCCTCCACCACCGAGCGAAAACCAACAGGACAAAGGCGCAAGGGAAAAGTGGGAAAATACTTTCGATCGCTTGAGTCAAAGACGAGAGCAATTGGAACGTGAAATTGCCGCGCAAAGTGATACGTTCAAGCGGATCACCGATCCAATTACCGTGCAGACCGTGCAGTCTTTATTGGCACCCAAGACAGTATTCGTTGATATCTTGCAATATAGTCACCGAACTTCTCAGAAAAATGTGCGTGGTTCCGACAAGGGTGATACCCGTTTCCTGGCGTTCGTCATCCCCAAACAGGGCGAAGTATCAGTGGTCCCACTTGGTGATGCTGCACAACTGAGGGATTCCATCGAACAGTTTAGACGATCTTTCCAAGGCAAACCGCTGACCGGCAAGGAGCGTCTATTAAGT
Organism: Rubripirellula sp.; assembly: GCA_012270385.1. Classification (GTDB taxonomy): domain Bacteria; phylum Planctomycetota; class Planctomycetia; order Pirellulales; family Pirellulaceae; genus Rubripirellula. Next base: position 7,892 of record JAAXIK010000229.1, read on the forward strand.
CAGAATGCATCTCAATTAATCCGACGCGACTTCTGGCAACCCGTCGAAGAACATTTACTTGACGCCGATACGGTGCTGATCTCCAGTGATGCAGCAGTAGGTACGTTACCACTCAACGCGATCCCAGGGAAGAAAAAGGGTACTTACCTTATTGAAGACTATCGAATCGCAACGCTGCCGATGAACAACAAACTATAGCTGAAAGAATACCCCAACACAATAAAAATAAAAAGCGGTAAACGACTAGTCGTTGGCGATATTAACTACGACTTGAATGAACCGATAACGGATCCGTCATCTGTGAATCTTTCAACTAACAAAATAGATTCCACGAACAGCGATGTAAGTTCATTAGCTTCGAGAAGAGAATGGCAAGAGCTTCGCGATCAAGCAAACAATCAATTCTCACCCCTCGCAGGATTCAAGAAAGAACTAGAAGTCGTTGAGAGTATCTTCCGGAGCGATGACAGTGACATTATCACTCTGAGCGGAGCCAATGCAACAAAATCCTCTTTTCTTCAAAAGTCGGGATCCGCCACGATACTGCATGTGATCACACATGGTTATTTTGCATCTGCGAGTCCTTCTGGCCGAGCAAGCGGCACAACCGACGTCAAGCAACACGATTCAACCGATACAAACACAGCGAATGATTCATCTGTAGAGCGGACAATCAAGACGTTTGCCCCGGGCCTTCTCTCCGGACTCGCTTTTGCTGGTGCCAATCAATCCAGTAAAGCTTCTAGCTTAGCGAAAGACGGGATCTTGAGAGCCTCAGAAATCGAGGTGTCCTCGCTGAATCAAGCGGAACTGGTTGTGCTTTCCGCATGCGAAACTGGATTAGGACAGGTAACAAGTGGAGAGGGAATAACGGGTCTTCAACGAGCCTTCCATATTGCAGGTGCAAAATGTGTTGTGGCGAGTCTTTGGAAAGTGGATGATCGAGCCACGGTTGAGCTGATGGAACAGTTCTACCTCAATCTAATAGAAAAAAAGCAGCCCCGTATCGATGCTATGCGCAATGCACAACTCACCATGCTCGATCGTTACGATCCAACTTTGGGAAAATTAAGAGGTCTGGGGCAGAAACCCGTTCAACGCCCGGTAGATCCCGACCTTAAAACAGAGCCTACACCGCATGGCCTCAACCATAGGCTTGACCCCCGTTACTGGGCGGCATTCCAAATTTCCGGCCGTTGATGCTAGACTCCGCTGAACCAAAGAGAAAGTTTCTGTGCCTACGAATCAAGCCTCAGTTTGACTAAAAATGCGGATCCTCGACAAAATTCGCGAAACCCACGCAACTTTGTGGACTCAAAAATAGTATCGGAGCGTTCGGTTAGTAGCACCGTGACCCACCCATCTAATTCTACCCAAGAAATCATGGCTAAAGACAGCCTTTCAGCCTCGGAGACTGTTCTTGAGCGAGTGGCCGCCACTCGTGAGACAGATATTCATGAATTGTGGCAAAATCTCTTTGCAAAGATTTCGACCTTTTCATCTCATCAAATTCAACGCTTCCCCAAGGGTCAAATCGACGAGCAAGATATCACGTCCAGCGTATTTGCCAGTCTCATTCGTGGCTGCCGAGAGGGCCGATTCAGCGAAGTCTCCGACTATGAAGAGTGCTTACGTCTCCTGCAAACCATGGCCAAACGAAAAATCGTGGACCGCGTTCGCTATCTTACTCGGAAAAAAAGAGGTGGAAGCGGGCATGAGGTTGAATCCTTAGAGCACCTGACCGCAAAGGAAGTGGTTGCTAAATGTGATGAATCCTTGCAGCCGGAAGCGAAAGCAATTGTTAACGAAGTTATTGAGAACTCTTTAAGATACCTTGATTCTCATCTTCGACCTGTAGTAGGGCTCAGGCTACAAGGTTATGAGCATCAAGAGATCGCTGAAATGCTAAATATTTCCATCAGCACAGTCTCCAGAAAACTTCATCTCGTGAGGGAGATGTGGAAAGAGCAGATTCAACTTGACAGCTCAGATTTGACAAGTTGCTGATCAAATCTGTGTGGCTCGCTTCATGATTTTAAAACGGAACGGAGCTTCAGTTCTGTTCGCCCTCGAAAGGTAAATCAAGCACCTGAATCGCATCGACATCATCCATAATTCTCTCCAATTGATTACGAATGATGTCGTTAGATTCCTGAGGCTCCGAACCCAAGGAACGAGTCGCCGATCCATCGGATTCAAAAAGTATCCGATCTCCAGAACGCATCTCCGTCACAATCGTGCGGTAATAAGATTCTTCGTTAAATGCTCGCGGCTTTACATCGAAATCGGATGCGGTCAGTTGGATCTCACGATCCATATCGATCAATATCCAAGCAGTCTCCATCCCTGGACTCCCAGACAGCGGCCATCCCGAGTCTGCTTGCGATGGACTTTGAACCGCTTGAATCGGTTGCGTAGGCGATTGGGTTCGATTGGGATAAATCTCGTCAGCTTGACCATCCGCTCCTACCCAAATGATTTTGACGTATGCTGGTCTGGACAAAGCAATTTCAAATCTCACGCTATCGCCGACACGGAGCGGCCAAAGAGTTTCTGCTGGCCGAAATTCGGATCCATCTCGGCTGACCAACAGGGCAGACCTCCATCCATGCTTCTCCAATGCGCTAGCAGCAGTCGGAACGGGTACAGACTGCTGAGCTTGAGCTTGAAGCACTTCGTTTGACTCGGGAGGTGGAACCGCTACCCAAACCAGAAGGGAGAGCACAATCAGAATCAACGCCGCAAGAGGAACATACGCAAGCCTGCGGTTTCTTTTGCTGAAAGCGATATGACTTGGGGAACATCTCTCCAGAGCGTCTCCGAAATGTGCCATGG
>JAAXIK010000206.1 GCA_012270385.1 Rubripirellula sp.
ATCAGGGATCCTTTACCCATGTCATTCATTTAGCAGCCTTACAGACACCTGATTGCAACGCTGATCGTAATTTAGGTTTGCAAGTCAACCTTGCTGGAACACAAAATATCGTTGAAGCTTTGAAGACTCTCGAAATTCCTGTGCGGCGATTCGTCTTTGCGAGTTCCATTGCAGTTTATGGACCTCGATCTAGTTATCCGGGTAGCGTCGTTTCGAGTGACGCGAAGCCATGTCCTAGCGGTCCTTATGGGATCTGGAAGCTGGCGGGTGAGCATCTTGCGCGATTGTTTTTCGAAGAAACCCACGTACCCACCGTCTGCCTCAGACCGGCGGTACTTTATGGACCCGGTCGTGACCTTGGTCTCACCTCTTCGCCTACGACCGCGATGAAGCATGTGGTTAGTGGTTTGCCGTATGAGATACCCTTTTGTTCTCGACAAGATTATCAGTTCGCACCGGATGTCGGTGCGGCGACAGCGATGAGTGCGTGGGAGGATTTCTCTGGATATGGAGTTTACACACTTCCCTCGCATACCCTGACCAGTCAAGAAGTCGTGGACGTGATCTATCGGGTGGCAAAGGATACACTTTCGATATCTGTCCCTGATATTTTAGTGGGTTCAGAGGAGGTTCCGTTCATCTGTGATTTAGAATGTGATGACTTCTTGGATCAATTCCCAATGGTTCCACATACTCCGCTTGCTCAAGGAATCGCTTCCACACTGAGCAAGTTTAAATCCCAGTTCGACCAGGGGGATTTAATAGTGAGTAGCTCTCAGAAGCATTAGTACGCTCTGCCCAGCAAGCTTCCGCGATCAAGTCAAACTTTTAAGAGAAAATCAATGATAAAGCTTCCATGTCAAATTCTGATTCTGTTTACCGCCATCAGTGCCGTGAGCACAGTTTCCGGGCAGGACAATCTTCCTCCGGTTAAGAAGGAAGATTTGCATCTTTTCTTGCTTGCGGGGCAGTCCAATATGGCCGGTAGAGGAACCGTGGAATCCCAGGATCAGAAAGCACACCCGAGGGTTTACGTGTTGACGAAGGAGAAAACTTGGAAACCTGCTGTGGATCCACTGCACTTTGACAAATCCGTAGCGGGTGTCGGATTAGGGAAAACATTTGGTGAGATCCTTGCTGAGGCAAATCCTGATGTGATCATTGGATTGATCCCTTGTGCAGTTGGCGGGTCGCCAATTGAATCCTGGAAGCCGGGAGGTTACCACTCCCAAACCAAAAGCCATCCTTACGATGATTGTTTGGATCGGGTCTCCTCAGTATTAGAGCAAGGTACTTTGAAAGCCATACTTTGGCATCAGGGGGAATCAGACTCAAACTCGTTGCGATCTCCGGTTTACCGCCAATCGCTTCATGAGTTGATTGAGCGTTTTCGGAACAAATTTGAATCGGCTGATCTCCCTTTCATCGTTGGTCAGATGGGGCAGTTTGCAGAGAGGCCATGGGATGAGCATCGGGAGTTAGTGGACCAAGTGCATCAATCCTTGCCTGCTGAAGTGGAGAATACGGCATTTGTGAGTTCAGATGAACTCAATCACCGAGGTGATAAAGTGCATTTTGATTCAGCCTCATATCGTGAATTGGGGCGTCGCTATGCGGCGGCTTATACAGAGCTGTATTCACCTAAATCCAAGACGGAACCTCGCCGTCTTCTGAGGAGAATGCGGTCCCTGAAGTTGGGGCCAAAACGCTGATCTGCAATCAGTGCGTTCGCTTGAACTGGACAACCTCCGATACTGCAACGAATACTTTTCGTTGAATAGGTTCGCTTCCTGTTGGAGCTGAGATGCCTGAAGGCCATAAAACTCACTATCTCGCAAAGCAGCACACGGATTGGTTTGGTGGGCAGGCGATTCGCATCACCAGTCCGCAAGGGAGATTTCGAGCGGGTGCAAAGAAGGTGTCGGGAGAGACGCTGGAGCAGTGTATCGCTTTTGGGAAGCATCTGTTTTACCAGTTCGAAAGTGGTCACCGCATTCATGTTCATCTTGGCCGATATGGAAAGTACCGGGTTTTGGATTCGCCTCCACCGCCTGCGGTTGGAGCTGTTCGAATGAGGCTCGTGGGCAGTGAGAAAACGATAGACCTTACTGGCACCACCACCTGCATGGTGGTCGAA
>JAAXIK010000552.1 GCA_012270385.1 Rubripirellula sp.
CAATTAAACGAATGAGAAAAATTTGGAGAAGGCAAAGGGTAAAAAAAATAAACCACCCGCAGTGGACATTGCGATCCTTCTCGACACATCCAACTCCATGGATGGCCTGATCTCACAGGCCCGCTCTCAACTCTGGAACATTGTTCAGCAAATCGGATCCGCAGAAAAAAAGAATCAGAAGCCGACACTGCGAGTTGCTGTTTTTGAATATGGAAACAGCAAGCTTCCCGCAACGGAAAACTATCTGAGACAAGGCGTCCAACTTACTGACGATCTCGACAAGGTTTCGGAAGGACTCTTTGCCCTCAAGACTGACGGTGGAGACGAATACTGCGGTGCAGTGATCCAAGAAGCGATCCAGCGTCTTGACTGGACGTCAAAACGCAACAGCTACAAAGCGATATACATCGCGGGCAACGAACCCTTTACCCAGGGTGAAGTGGATTTCGAAAAAAGCTGCCGTACCGCCATTGAAAGTGGCATCGTGGTGAACACCGTGCATTGCGGAAACTACCAACGGGGTGTGGAAGGACAGTGGAAGCGAGGAGCTGAATTAGCCGAGGGCAAATTCATGAACATTAATCAAGACAAGAAACTCGCTCAAATCAAAACTCCGCACGACGCGATTCTCATTGAACTCAATGTTGAGCTCAATCGCACTTACCTTTGGTATGGAACCAGCGCACAACGCGGCGCCTTCCAAGCAAACCAACTCCAGCAGGACAAGAACTCAGCTGCTGCTGGTGCTAGCTCGAGTCGTATCGCAACGAAAGCTGGAGCCCTTTACAGTAATCGCGGAAGAGATCTAGTGGATTCACAGAAGGGGAATGCTAACCTACTCGACAAGATTGATGAGCAGCAACTTCCGGAGTCGATGCGAAAAATGACACTGGCAGAGCGGAAGGCCTACGTCAGTGAGATGGCCAAAAAACGAGCCGAAATCCAACGCAAAATTGGCGAAGAAAATACCAAACGAGAAGCATTCCTGATGGCAAAGAAAAAGGAAGCAGGCAGCGCGAAAGATACGTTTGGGGATGCCATCAGCGAAGCGGTTGCAGCTCAACTTGAGCAATTTGGATTCGAAATCAAATAGATCTTCCTTGCGTAGGAATTAGCGATAATCCGGATACCCTGAGAATTGCGAATGATCGGAAAGAAGAAATCGATCCCTCGACGAAGCTTTATCAAAGGAGCAGGTGTTTCTCTTGCGCTACCGCTGCTCGATATCATGGATAGCGACGGCGGAACACTGGATCCAACGGCAGCAAGCCCAAACCGACTCTGCGTGCTCTACAAAGGTTGCGGAGTCAACCCACACTCATGGGATATCGCAGGGGGAACCGAGACCGAGTTCGAACTATCGAGGATTCTCCAACCTCTTGAGGAGATCAAACGTGACATCCTGATCTTGGGCAATTTGGATAATGAGGGCGTATCCAGTCACATGGACGCGCCAGGCACATTCATGAGTGCCACCAAACACAAAGATGCCAACCGACACTCATTCGATCAAAAGGTGGCAAACACCATTGGCGATGAGACACCGATTCGCTCGTTGCAATTAACAGCTGACCAAGTCTGGAAGCAACATCCTTGGCTCAACATTCTATCCTACAACGAAGAAAATCAGCCCATGCGTGGACAATACGATCCACAAACGGTGTTTGATAAAATGTTCAAGGACAGCAGTGAACTAAAGCGACAAACCGATGTAATAAGCATTTTAGATGGTGTTCGTGAAGCCACCTCAGATCTGAACCGAAAAGCAAGTGCGAGAGATAGAAGAGTACTTGAAAATTACTACGAATCGATTCGCGAAATTGAACTCGATATCCAGCAAGCAAGAAACAACAGTCGAGTTATTTCCACCACAAGCAAACTGGAATCCATTGACCCCAACCTAAAAGTGGGGCATCTGGGTGAACGCATCAAATCCATGATGGACCTTATTGCCATCGCATTCTGGACCGATTCCACACGTGTGATCTCTTGCATGTTGGCCAACACGAATAGTCGGTCACACTACGATTTCATGGGAGTGAACGCGGAATTTCATTATGTGTCTCACCACGTAAGGAACAAAAATGTCCTACCCGACTATGACAAGATTAATATCTGGCATGTCGCTCAACTTCGCTACTTAATTGAAAAGCTCAAATCCATACCCGAGGGTGATCAAACTCTCTTTGATCACTCACTCATTTTATGGGGATCAGGTATTAAACATGGCGATTATCATTCGCTGACAGATCTGCCTCTGATTCTCACAGGTGGTGCCGGAGGGAAATTGAAACTTGGGCGACATGTCCGTTATCCAGAAGCACAACCTTACGCGAATCTCCTACTGACTCTCATGGAAATGATGGGAGTCAATGCCGACTCCATAGGTGACTCAACGGGAACGCTGACAGGCTTATCTGAGGACGCAAATTTCCCCGCTCAAAACCAGGATGATGGATCATGGAAGATTCTGGAGAGTGACGCCAATACGTTGATCGCAAAAGGACTCTTGAGAATCAGCCTCGAAGCCGACCAAGAGTATTATCAGTTGAGGCTCTCGGATAAATCTGACCTCGAAATCCGTATCCCCTACATGAATAACCATCGACTTCGGTTTGATCGATGCGTCGGTAAAGTAGTGACCGTCTCGGGTAACTACGAGGAACGCGGAGGAAAGAAAATTGTCGTCTCACTGACGAAAGCTGAAATTTGACAAACCTATTGAAGCTCGAATTATCGAAAATCTGCAACACTTTTGTTTTCATCGGGTCCGTAATCGCGGCCACGGTGACCTCAGCAAGCACTCTTGATCAAAACACAGTTGCTTCTGTGATTCAGGATCGCTGTTTGGATTGCCATGACGAATCCACATCCGAAGCAGGTGTCAATCTTGAATTGCTGACATCAACGGAATCTCCTTTGAATCCAAAAGTGAGCGATCTGTGGACAAGAGTTGAACGAGTTGTCACAAAACGAGAGATGCCGCCCTCTCAGGAAGAGCACTTGACTGAGGAAGAGATCGTTTTAATCCGAGATTTCTATCGGACCGAATACATTCTCAAGGACAATAAAGAACATATTGGCCCCACTCCGCTGAGGAGATTAACCAAGTATGAACTGCTTAATACCTTGGAGGATCTTCTGTTATTGAGAGGAAGCAATCCCCGCTTCAAAAATGCCATGGACGATTTCGACCGTGAGGCGTTGAGCAAGATCATTCCCTCCGACCTACCCGGTGATTCAGGGTTTGATAACGACGCAACGCGAATGGAGAGACTAAAACTCCCACTTCGAGAAATTGCAGATACGGTACACCTTGCTATGGAGCACTTCAGACAGACACCGATTCTCCAAGAAGAGTTTTTTGGTGGTGAAAGCCTCACTGAAGAGGTGATCTCTGAGCATCAAGCCAAGAATTTCATCGAGACCTTTATTAAGCGTGCATGCCGTGCGAATCCATCTCAAAATCAACAATTAACACAAAAATTCTACGAGCAATATGAACGACTGGGAGGTTCGAAAACCGATCAAGCAGAACGAATTTTCAGCATCTTTGAGATGATTCTTCTCTCACCTGACTTTCTTTACCGACTTGAAACCTCCAAGAATCAGCGTACGCCATACCCAGTGACTGGGATGGAATTAGCCTCTCGACTCTCGTATTTCCTATGGTCTTCTACACCAGATCAAGAACTTATCAACCATGGAATGCAGGGGACTCTTTTGGAAGACAAAATACTCCTTGAGCAAACACAACGCCTTCTCCGTTCTCCCAAAAGCATTGCATTGTCCGAGAACTTTGCGGGACAGTGGCTTGGTTTCAACGATCTGGTGCAGAACAGTGATTATTTTGACGAAGGTCAGCAGCACATCGAGAGCTACGATGAGGTGATTTACTTTTTCAATCACCTACTTCAGACGAATGGCAGCATCCTTGAACTTGTAGATAGCGAGAGTATATAACGTACAGAATCAAACATGCAGACACAGACCACCAGCGAGGAACCAGAACCATTCATTGCAACAGGTGAAACTGCCGGCTCGACACCTCGAATCCACCTCATGCGATATCGAATGTCTGATCCGCATATCAACCCTCCAGTTTGGGTGCGAGCGAACAGTGAGCGAGACGGCGGCATGATCACAACCGCCGCAATCATGCGTCTGACCGCATCTAAAAATCGAACCAGCCCGATTCGTCGTGGTGTCTGGATACTGGAAAATCTTGTGGGAAAGCACCTTGAACCTCCACCCAATATGCGAACACTCGATGCTGCGAAAAACTCCCTCCCTTTGATCGAAAACCCAACGGTTTCCCAATTACTAAAACAGCATGTTTCAAAGCAGGAGTGTGTCGCCTGCCACAAGTCAATCGACCCACTCGGGTTAGGCCTTGAAAATTACTCACCCACTGGGGATTGGCGAGTGGAATACCCCAACCAATTACCTATCGAATCGACTGGCACGATGCCAAACGGAAAACAGTTTTCGTCCCCCAAGGAGATGAAGCGAATCCTTCTCGAAATCTACCGAGAGGAAATTACCGAAACTACGATACGCCGTCTTCTTGCATATGCACTTGGTAGACCATTGCAACCGTATGACCGACCAACGCTTGACCATATCCACAAGAGTGTTCGTGAAAATCAGTATCGAATACAAACCGCCATCGAAGAAATTGTGCGGTCGATGCAATTCAGGCAAAGACAAGATCACTAGAAAATTATCTTGGCCAAAAAACCAATCCAACACCCGCAAGACAAAATCTCTTCTATCTCCATAAAGCACATCATTTGCCCTATCTCCATAAAGCACATCATTTGCCATGCACTCGGATCTTAGTACATATGACACTGTGATTGTTGGGGGAGGCCATAATGGACTAGTCGCTGCTTGCTATCTTGCAAAAGCAAAAAAGAAAGTACTACTGCTCGAAAGCAATGATTCGCTAGGTGGAGCGACAGCAAGCATTCAATTATTCCCCGATTACGAGGCATACCTTTCACGGTACTCCTATCTTGTCTCGCTTCTACCTGATCAGATCGTAAAAGATCTGGGAATTCAATTCACTACGCTCCCCAGAGCGATTGCTTCCTACACACCAGGAAAAGACGAAAATGGTGACTTTGGGCTACTGATTGCCAGTGAATGGGATAAACAGACGGCGGATTCATTTCGCCGACTCACAGGATCCGATAAGGAAGGATTCGCTTGGAGATCGTTTTACGAAGAAGTGGCAAGACTTGCCCAACGCTTAGCCCCATCATTACTCAAGCCTCTTCGCCGGGCTTCAGACATCCGTTCAGAGGTGGCATTACCCGGGATATGGCAAGAGTTAATCGAGACCCCAATTGGGGAAGTCATCGAGAATCGTTTCCAAAATGACCTTGTGCGAGGGGTTGCTCTCACTGATGCATTGATTGGCACGTTCGCGTCGGACAAGGATTTTAATGCCAATGCATGCTTTCTCTATCATCTCATCGGGAACGGAACGGGACAGTGGAGAGTTCCAAAGGGTGGCATGGGACAACTGATCGGAGAGTTAGAGCGTATCGCGATCTCTTTGGGAGTAACGATACATCGACGGTCAAAGGTTACTGAAATCGAAAGTGGATCTAATGGCATTGCGGTTCGTACCGAATCGGGGCAACGCTTCTGTGGTAGAAATCTAGTCTTCGCAGCAGCACCACAACTGTTGGCAAACTTGCTCAATCAGAAAGAACCTGAATCGCTTCCCGGATCTCAACTAAAAATCAACATGCTGGTCTCTGAGTTGCCAAAATTGAAATCGGGAGTGGATCCCGAATTAGCTTTTGCCGGCACTCTCCATATCAATGAATCTTTTCTCCAACTGAGAAACGCGTTCGGTGTCGCACAACGAGGCGATCTTCCGGATCCACTGCCACTTGAGATCTACTGCCACACGCTTGCGGATCAGAGCATACTGAGTGATGAATTATCAAAGGAAGGCTTCCACACGCTGACATTATTCGCTCTTCACACTCCCCACAATCTTTTCACAGAGAATCCGAGTGAAGCCAAATCACGAGCAACGGATTTAGCATTAAAAAGTCTGAACGAGTACTTGCTTGACCCTATTGAATCAGCACTTGCACCTTGCGGTGAAAACGAATTTGCGATGGAAGTCATGACACCGCTGGATCTTCAATCTGAGGTTGGATTACCTCGGGGCAATATCTTCCATAACCAACTCTCATTTCCCTTCCTGTTGGAGGGTGAAGAAGCAATCGGAAAAGCAAAATGGGGCGTCGCAACGGAGGACCCGCATATTGTCATCGGAGGTGCGGGCGCAAGACGTGGCGGCGGCGTGAGTGGAATCGCAGGTCATAACGCAGCGATGGCGATTCTCGAAGCAAATTGACCAACGTTGAACAAGATGTGTCAAAGGCGCGAGAAGGGAATGAAGCGTGTTCCCTAAAACAAGGGATCTACCATCTCTTGATCCATCGTTTCCCAGCGTTCAATCAGGTCACGGAGAATCAAGGGTTTGGATTCAGCCAGATTCCTCTCTTCAGAAAGATCACTGGATAGGTCATACAACTCCCACTTCGCATCTCCCACCTTTGATCGCTTACCCATCCGCAGGATCTTCCAGTCACCATGTCGCAGTGCAGTCCGTCCACCTTGCCGCCAGTACATCGTTGAATGTGGTGTTCCATCTTGTTGACCCGTGACATAGGGAACAAGATTCTTACCCTCCACTTGCTTAGGTAGCATGGCGGAAGAAGCTGCTACTGAGGTAGCAAAAATATCCAACGAGCTGACCGGCTTGTCATAGATCTTGCCGGCTGGAATCTCCCTCTTCCACTGCATCATGAATGGGACTCTTATCGCCCCCTCATACATCTGGCCCTTCTCGCCACGTAGTGGCAGGTTGGATGAGGTCAACTCCCGTGTAGGTCCACCATTGTCACTCAGGAAAAAAATGAGTGTGTCTTTCTCCACTCCGGAAACTCTCAGTTGTTCCAGAATCTCACCTACACTGTCATCAAGATTCGCCAACATTGCCGCAAAGATACGTCGGTGAATATCCTCGAGATGAGCAAACCTTTCCATGTAAGAATTAGCCCCTTGCAGTGGGCTGTGAACAGCATTGTAGGCAAGGTAAAGGAAAAAAGGCTTGTCATCATGCCTCTGAATGAAATCGACCGCTTCGCGAGTGAGTGCGTCCGTCAGATATTCCGTCTCCTCCACGGGCTGACCACCACGAAGAATTGGATTATTGGCATCGTAATCAGGCTCGTTGCCGCCCATATGCGTACTGTAAATCAGATCTCGCTGCCCGACCCATCTTCCTTGGCCGCCACCCGGCAGTGTTTTACGACGAAGCATGGTGGTTACCCCGTCATAAGGTGGTGGAACAAAATAGTGACCCTCATGAGTAAAGCCGAAGAATTCGTCAAAACCATGCCGGAAAGGATGGTAGGTTGCTGCACCTCCTTGATGCCATTTCCCAAAGATTCCAGTTGTGTAGCCAGCATCCTGTAACGATTCCGCGATCGTGATTTCACTCGGTGGTAACCCATGACCTGGCTGCTCGTTGCTGGCCCCAATAGGATTAAACTCATAGCCAAATCGAGTCGGAATTCGGCCGGTTAATAACCCTGCTCTTGAAGGACTGCAGTTGGGACCCGCAACATAGCCAGCAGTAAATCGCACTCCATTAGCCGCGATGGAATCGATATGAGGTGTCGGAATTTCGGGATTTCCTTGACAACCCAATTCTCCGTATCCAAGATCATCAGCTAATAAAATAACGATATTCGGATGCCGAGACTGCTCAGCACTCGCCTCTCCCATCAAGACGAGAAAAACTAGAATTCCTGACAGCAAAAATCTTGGAGCAAACATCTTCTATCGCCTCAAGGCGGAACAACTTAGCAGAATAAAATCGCACATCTAGACGCTATCTTAACCGATAGGGGTAGGGATCATAAAGCGACAGTCGACAAACCTCGATCAGGTAAATCCCAATCGGTTTCCAATGGCCTTAATGAAATGCACAGTGAAGTAGATAAACTGTATTCTGCCTTCACAGGAACGAGCCATATGACTTTACCCGCTGATCCATTCAAAATGAAAATGGCTTCGCAACGAGCACGGTAGGATCCGTCAATCGCTGGCAAACCCATCCATCCGATCAGGAGCCAAAGAAATAACTCGAATGTGGCACTCTACATTAAGCCCCCAAACAGGGAATTCAAATCCGATAGAGCGATACGAGGTAATCGCGTTCCTTTTGTTCCTTATGCCGATAGTGGTCTCTTGCAATTCTCGCAACAGCACTCCAGATTCAGATCTCATACTGAATAGTACAACTACCGAATTGAATCAGATCATTACGGGAGCCACCAACCCGGAAGAGGCAGCGGTGGCCTTGGTAACCGGCATCACCGAAAGATCCCCACAAAAATTCTTACAGCACCTGTGCCTTGGTGTATGTGATGGTCCAATTAGCACCCACAAAAAGTATTCGGAAAGCCCGCACACCACGAAATTGAAAGCTGGCAATGTATCTGCAAGCGTCCTCGAACTAGCAAGCCAGATTCAACCGGCAAGTGCAAACGCGATCCATCTCGAGGAATTTGATACGACAGATCCCCGTGTGATCAATCTCGCATCCGAGATGATGAGCACCTATTACGGAACTGCATTTCAGTGTGTTTGGGTATCCGTACAAACGATCAACGGAGTTACCTATGAAACGCAAGTGGTTGTAACGCGCAATAACGATCTCTGGTACTGCATTCCAGCATGCAAAAGTTCAAAATCTTTCTACGCCATTGCCGAGGACATGAATCGAATTGACCGATGAGACTCGCTCTTCGCTGCATGATTCTTTATACTACTTACTTAAACTGAAAGACCGCTAAGTGCCATCACTCCGTTCATGATCAAGCCTCGAATCCCGTCGTTTCATTGCACGCTGATTTTGATCATTGTTCTTTTGCAATCACTTCACCGGGGACCAAACTCTCAAGCAGCGGAAACAGGGTCGCTCAACTTTCGAGTCACTGACCTGCACGAACAACCTATCCCGTGTCGGATTCACTTATTCAATTCGCAGGGTGAAGCTCAACAAGCACCTGATTGTCCTTTTTGGCATGATCACTTTAGCTCCTCTGGTGATACACAACTGCATTTAGCTCCAGACACCTATCGGTGGGAAATCGAACGTGGACCTGAGCACACTACGGTCACAGGAACAGCCTCGGTGAAGGCCAAACAATCCTGCGAGGTCAACGTAACACTCACAAGATTGGACGGCTTACCAACCCAAGGCCTTGTAGCTGAAGGATGGTACAGTGGAGACCTGCATGTTCATCGCCCACCATCAGATATCGAAGATTTAATGCAAGCGGAAGATCTCAATTTCGCGACGGTAATTGAATGGTGGAATACGCCTTCCAAAGGATCAACCAAGCTCGAGGGATTAGAACACCGCATTAATGATCGACAGGTCTACAACTTAATGGCAGGTGAAGACGAGAGAGAAGGCGGAGCCTTACTTTATTTCAATCTTGCTCAACCACTTAACTTAAGTGTTCGCTCCCGGGAGTACCCTTCTCCAATGCGATTTGTGGAGCAGGCTCGTGAGATAAACCCGAATGTCTGGATGGATATCGAAAAACCTTTTTGGTGGGACATGCCAACTTGGGTGGTCACCGCAAAGCCGAATTCGATTGAAATTGCTCACAACCATATGCATCGATCGGGTGTTTTAGACAGCGAAGCCTGGGGAAAACCAAGGGATAGAACGGAGTACTCAGGCCTACAAGGAAACGGCTTTTGGACTCAGGATATTTATTACCATCTTCTCAATGCAGGATTTCGGATTCCACCCTCAGCAGGTAGCGCCTCAGGCGTTCTTCCAAATCCCATCGGACATAATCGGGTCTATGTTCATCTCAACGGAGAGCCCCTAAATCGAGAGAACTGGTTTCGAGCATTATCGCGCGGTGAATGTTTCGTGACGAACGGACCTTTACTCCGCACGACAGCTAACCAACGAAGATCAGGAACCACATTCTGTTTCGACGACCGTGCCCAAATCCTGCTCGATATCCATCTCTCCTCGCGTGAACCGGTATCACACCTCGAGTTGATCCAGAATGGGGAAGTAAAAAAACGCATACCTTGCGACCCGGTGGTTTCACAAAGGATTCGCGAATGGATCGACGTCGAAGAATCGGGATGGTTCCTAGTCCGTGCAATCGGCGCCTCAGATCAAACCTTCCAGTTCGCATCGACGGCTCCGTGGTTCGTGGAGATCAACGGGATGGGAAGTGCGGTGGATCGCGGTTCCGCTCAGTTTTTCCTAGATTGGGTCGAACAACGAATCCAAAGAGTAAAAATGAATCTATTGGACCCTGTCGAGCGGGAAGAGGTTTTGGCATGGCACAAAACCTCAAAAGACTTTTGGTCAAATCGCCTCCGTCTTGCGAGCCTCAATCGAGATCAATATGAGGCGGAAATGGATCGCATAGGACAAAGTGAGGCTCTAGAGCTCGTCAAAACACTGAGGTCTAAAACAACGTTAAAACACTTTGAGCCGAAAATAGATCCTCCGGCCCAGGGTGATTTCCATGATGAAGAGGTCATCAACCTATTA
>JAAXIK010000022.1 GCA_012270385.1 Rubripirellula sp.
CCAACGGAGCGATGTATTCTTTTTCGCTTCCCCGTAAACTCCACATTTCCGTATCAATCTCATGACTTGAGATCCAAGATGTTGCCTTGATCAAAGACGCTTGGTCTTTCATCGACGCAATGCCATCGGCCAGCGTTTGTCGTGCTATGGATTGCTTCTCGGGACTGGAGTTTGAACTCTCCGCAACTACGAGTTGAAGTACCCAGTAGCCTATCGATTGGATCTGCAATGAATCTGCGGTATCAACCTTTTGATCTAGATAATGTTCAAAAAAACGATCGATTTTGGATGACCGCTTTAAGATCTCCCGAACCTGATTGCCTGTGGGATCCGTCGAGGATTTTCCCGCGATGGAATCCATGATGGGCACAAGGAGATTCGACCCTGGAGCGAGGTCCTCTCTGCAAAGCAATTGCAGGGCATTGAGGTAATCTTGAGTAGGTAAATCATCAATCGAAGCGATGCTTTCCAACAATTCACTGGTTGAACCGGGGAGGGTTTTCGTCTGGGTGAGTTGATCGAGCGTTTGACTGATCAGTGACGGGTCGTCAATGGTGACTTGGATCATTTTCATGACGGCATCATCCGACTCAATTCGATTGATTCGCATCAGTTCAGCAAATTTGGCAGCTTCTCTTGGCTCCGCAATCTTCATCACCTGTTCCAAGGTTTTCCGAATGAAAGCGGACTGATCCCAAGTTTCTGGTTGATAATAGGGACCCCGGGTATCGGGTCTTGTGCCCCAGGAGTCCCCTTTCCAAGTTCCCTCAACGTAATGCAAGCGGCAAAGTGCGGCGAATAACTCCGAGCGGTAATTGCCAGAAGACTGTGTCAGTCTTTGTGCCAGACCTTGGACCACGTCTGGTCTGTGAATCATTGCGAGTGCTCTGAGTATAGAAGTTTGATTCGTGCTCTTTTGATCAAGAGCCATGAAGCAGTCATTTGCTGCTCCTCGAGTTGCTACCACTCGGATTGCCGTATGACGCACTACAGGATCTTGGTGATCAATCGCTTCGATGCATTCACGAATGGTGGCATGGTTTTGTAAATGATCAAGTAAGTTTCGTTGAGCAGGTCGGCTCTGAGTGGCTTGCTGAAATAGGAGTTGGCTCTTGTCACTATCCCGGTAAAAAAGTTCACGTTGAGCGGCAAGACGGCGTCGATGGCTTGGAGAATCGAAAAGATCGACCAACGCTTGATCACTGCGGTCCTTAAAGTTAGGCAGGGGAGGGGGCTCGTAGGCCTCGGGACGCACGCAGACAATGTATCCGACGTCCGGACCATTCCACTTAAAGGTGGCTCCCTTCCAGCTAGCGCAATAAAGACGACTATTTCCGTCGATATCTGCATCGGTCGGTCGGGTGAGGCGAATGAAGGGTTGAGGTGGACGGCTTTCTTTAAAGGTAGATCCATTTCGCTCTACCTGATGGTGATATAACGCACCGGTACCCCAGTCTGCCGTGAACGGTGCGTCACCCCATTGCTTGAATCCGGGTTCGGCAACAAAGACAGCCCCACAGCCAGATCCTCCACCATAATCTGCCAGAGGTTGGATACATTCTTCATTGAAATTCTTATAAAGACGTGGATATCCATGATCTTCACTACCGGTGAAATGATGTAGCCTGACATCCCAGCCCCCACCATCATTCGTGTTGTCCCGAGCAAACATCTCCATCTGCGGGCTAATGGCTACCTCAAGAATATTTCGAGTACCCGTTGAGAACAATTGAAGTTGCGTTCCGTCAGGACGCACTCGAATGACTCCCCCGCCGCGATGAGTCAGTTTGGACCCATCTGTGCCTTCAGCGTTGATAAATCCGAAGTCACCACCAGCAAGATAAAGCCAGCCATCGACGCCTATCGAGAGGCCATTCGTTGTGTGATCCGCGGGGCGGTCTTCATAGCCAAACGCAAGGTTCTTTACCAGTGTTCTCTGTTCATCCGCTATGCCGTCATCATCATGGTCAAAAAACACACTGAGATTTGGAGGATGCATTACGAATAGCCGATCCCGATCCCATACCAATCCCCTTGGCGCATCGACCTCGCAAAAAACTTTAGTTTCGTCTGCACGACCATCGCCATCGAGGTCACGCAATCGAATGATTCGGCCGCGGGATGGATCACGACCCAGTGAGCCGTTTCCGTCGGAACTAACAAACAAAGTTCCATCGACGCTTGAGGCTACGAAAACGGGATAATTCACGGCGGGAGGGGAGGCGAAAATTGTTGCTTTAAAGCCATCAGGAACGCTGACTTCTCTGAGTAGATTTTGCTCGTCTTCCTCAGATAAACGAATGATTTTCGGAGTGGTATTGCCCGCGCTCTCAAATCGATCCGCTTGCAACGGGACAAACTCATTCTTGTTCGACGGATCTGCGGGCCACAGATTTTTTAAGTTTTCTCCCTTGGGCAATATTTCTTTGATGCTGCACCAACCACCACCTTGGGAAGCAAGTCCAGTGATTCGAAGATGGCTCAGCTTGTTTGGTGGATCCAAATCAATCGTTTGGTTCCCTTTCAGAGTACCTCGGTGCAGGGTTGTCCAAGCCCCTGAGGCGTCAGATCCCTCGATCAAGGATTCATATTCTCGATCTTCAAATTCCCAGCGAATGGATAGTTGCTTGAGGGTTTGCGGTACCTGAAACTCCAGGGTGATCGATTGGGGATAGGATGCACCGTTTGCGCACCATCGAGTGGAATCTTTTCCATCCAGGGCGTGGTAGGCCGGATGGCCAAACTGAGTGCTGGAGCTTGTGACCTTCACCAAGGTTGCATCTTTGGGTGCCATGCCCAAGTCCGCGTTTGACCCAGCTTTGTATTTTTCTTTATCGATGAACGTCGTTGTTTGCTCTCCCTCATAAGGCACGAGGTAATCATCATTTAGCTGGTCACAAGCCCAGAGAAGACCGCGAGTGATGAGGTCAAGGTAACGATCATCTTGTACTGTTTTTGTATTATGACCCAAGGTAGTGCTAAAGCTTTTCGCACCTTGAGTTTCATTAGTCCAAGCAACAACCGCTTGATCAATTCTGGGGTTGGCGCCGGGTATTTTTTGCTTGCCCATTGCAAGTGGTTTAGCACCGAAGAGTTTTACATTATTGTAAAGTTCTTCGTTTCCTGTTTTCCAATCTTGCAGGTTGCGAGTGATTGGATGATCTTCGGCAGTAAATTCGATCTGTATCGGTTGCTGGGGCCCGTGACCAGAAGACTGTAGGCCTAAATGCCTGAACCACTCATCGCCACCGGTTCTGAAACTATGCATCGCGCAATGCAGGTGAACCGCGGGGATTCGTTTGTGAATCTGTGTGATTCGATTCACTAAAGCCGGGTCATCAATACTTGCACCGCACTCATCGTGTATGACGATGTCGTATTCTTCCGCCCAGTTGAGTTTTGAATACAGTGGGAAGATGGGCGCGGTAGTCGAGTTGTCAGTCCAGTAGACGTCAACACGAACATTTGCACGACTCTGAATTCCTTCTTGAAGAATGCGCTGTTGGTTGGCGTAGTCGTGACAGCATCCACCAGCAATCAGTAACGCTCTCAGGGGGCGAGGGGTCTCAGCAACAAGGAAGTTTGCATTACAAACATAAAGCGAGACCAGAACAATAAGTTTGCTGGCGAGAGATTTGTGGAATCGAAAATGATTTCGCATAGGATTCGCTTGTTGATTCGTGTCAGGCACAGATGGGAGATGCGATCTAAACGGACGCTTCTTCTGTCCTTGGAGGCGACGCGAACGATTTGAGTGTTCACGAAGGAGTTGTCAGAGTTTAGTCGATGAAACACAGAACGTCTGCAATGTAGAGCAAAGATCCCTGCTCATAAAAATAAATTGGGTAATCCCATGAGTGCGAATTGCGGATAGGATAGGTTGCAGCCAATTTGATATTTGCCAGCTAAGATTGACTCGTGTTGGCATCCACACACGTTCCTGTTGCGCACTCCGACAGTGCTCCTAATCCTCTGGCGATCTTTCCTCTGGAGAAAACTTTTCAATGCTATTGAGCGATTCGATTCAATACAGAATGCAAAAATCTTCCGCTGCGAAAACCTGCGGGTGTTGCTCGATCACATGTTGGGTACTCTTTGTGCTCCTTTGCTTTGCACCGAATTGCAAGGGAGAAGATCACATTGTTTCTCCTGATGGCAAAGTTGCCGACTTCAATCGCGTGATTCGGCCTATTTTGGCGAAGCACTGTTTATCCTGTCACGGTCGAGATGATGCATCACGGCAGGCAGATCTGCGACTAGATGAACGTGACACTGCCATCGCCAGCGGCGCTATTGTATCCGGTCACCCAGATGCCAGTGAGTTAGTCAAGCGGATCAAATCCAGTGACCCTGATCTGGTAATGCCGCCACCGGACACTGAAAATCCTGTCAGCCAATCGGATCGGAAAGCCTTGGTGCGTTGGATTGCAGAGGGTGCAATCTACTCCGAACACTGGTCGTTTACCTCCCTCATCCGACCACCACTACCTCCTTCGAATTCTTGGTCATCCAAGTCAGTTGATCGCTTTGTTTATGAAAAACTTAAATCGGAGAATCTGGTACCTAATGAGGTTGCTGAGCCTTGGGTTCTATTGCGGCGAGTGTCTCTGGATTTGACCGGTTTGCCACCCGATCAAAAGGCAAGGGAGATGTTCCTTGCAAATCCCAGTGAACAATCTTACGAGCAAGTTGTAGATTATCTACTTGGCTCAGATTCATACGGTGAGCATTGGGCGCGTATGTGGCTCGATCTCGCTAGATACGCGGATACAAAAGGTTACGAAAAAGACCGAGAACGAGTCATATGGAGATATCGAGACTGGGTGATTGACGCGTTCAATGCTGACCTTCCTTATGATCAATTCACGATCCAGCAATTAGCAGGAGACCTCCTTCCTAATGCCACCATGGAGCAGAAACTAGCAACCGCTTTTCATCGGAACACCATGGAGAACGATGAAGGGGGCACAGACGATGAAGAGTTCCGAGTGGCTGCAGTCAAGGATCGCGTGGATACCACCATGCAAGTTTGGATGGGTTTGACCGCCGGTTGTGCTAAGTGCCATTCGCACAAGTATGATCCGATCAGCCAAAAAGAATATTATCAGCTCTATGCATTTTTTAATCAAACGGCTGACGCAGATCGTGGTCAACCGCTGATGAAAAGTCCCACAGACAGTCAGCAGCAAGAGTTAAGTGGATTAGAGGTAGAACTCAAAGGTCTGGAAAAAGAATATACGCAGGCCGATCCGGTTTCTGATCAAGCCTATGAAGAATGGATCAAGCAATTCGACTCAAAGCCACTTTGGAACCATCTAGAATTACGAGATTTCACCTCGGAATCCGATGTGAAGCTCGAGCAGGTGCAGGCGGGTCATTATAACGTTGCGGGCGAATTACCTGAGAAAGATATTTGGGTCCTGACAATGGGAGTGACGGACAGTCGTGAGATCACCTCGTTACGGCTCGATACACTACCCAAGCCTCAAGGAGGACGGTGGCCTGACAAGAATGTTGCTCTCCGCGAGATGAAGGTCGAAAAGGTTGATGCAGCAGGGCAAGTGACACCGATTCAGCTAGTCAATCCACGGGCAGATTTCTCACAACGTGGCTGGGAAGTCCAGCGGGCAATTGATAATAAGCCCGAGGCGGGTTGGGCTTTTTCCCCCAACGCAAGCCAACCTCATTGCGCGATTTTTGATCTCGAACAACCGATTCAAATGGCGGTTGGGGAAGCTTTGCGTTTCACCTTAGAGCAACAGTACGGTCAAGGATTAGTGCTGGATGAATTCAAGCTATCGTCTAGTTCCTATCCTGTATCTTGGTTGAAGGGTGATGTAGAGGCGTTAGCCAATCTACGTGAGCTCTATCGTAAGGAAGTTGACCCTAGAACTCAGCGGCTTGCCAAAGCAATCGAAGGGAAACGTTCCAAGATTCGTTCGGTGCAAAATCGCATTCCTTCTACGCCCATCATGCAAGAGTTGGGCGAAGCGAAGCGAAGGGAAACCAAAATTCATTTGCGTGGGAATTTTTTGGATCTTGGCGAATCCGTCGCGGCCCAAGTTCCTGCTCAATTCGGTGCCTTTCCCGAAGATGCACCGCTGACACGATTAGGTGTTGCAGGTTGGTTACTGCAAGAATCCAATCCACTCACTGCAAGGGTGGCGGTCAACCGTTTCTGGGCACGTCTATTTGGTCGAGGTCTCGTTGAAACGGAGGAGGATTTTGGGACTCAGGGTAAGTTGCCAACTCATCCTGAATTGTTGGATTGGCTCGCGAGTGATTTTCGGGGCCAAGATTGGTCCATCAAAAGCTTGTTGAAAACAATCGTGATGTCAAAGACGTATCGCCAAAGCTCGAAATACAGCGACGAAAAATTGAGCGTAGACCCCCGCAACGAACTGTTGAGTCGTGGTCCACGCTTTCGAATGTCAGCTGAAATGGTTCGAGATCAATCGCTTGCTGTCTCGGGTCTGCTGACTCACCGCATAGGTGGGCCCTCAGTGATGCCGCCCCAGCCTCCCGGAATTTGGAAATCCACCTACAGCGGTGAGAAGTGGAAAAACGCAACGGGACCTGATCGCTATCGCCGAGCCCTTTACACCTACAAGAAGCGGACGAGTCCTTATCCGGCAATGACCACTTTTGATTCCAGCAGCGGGGAAGTTTGCCAGATTCGACGCATTCGGACCAATACACCTTTGCAAGCTTTGGTCACCTTGAATGATGTGGCTTTTTTTGAAGCCGCTGGCGGTCTCGCTAAACGAATGACCGAATCCTCTTCCGTGCTGCGACAGCAACTCTCAAACGGCTTCGAGATGACTCTTGTTCGTCAACCGAACAAATCTGAGTTGGATCGCCTTGTTGAATTGTATGGAACATTGGAATTCAATGAATCCAATGGCAAGAAAATTTTGAATGCTGCGGGTTTGGAGCAAGGCGACCCCAAGCTGGTAAGCCTTGCTAATGTGTTACTCAATCTTGACGAGACTCTCACAAAGCCTTGAACCATCGAACCCCGCACGACGTTGAGGGCAATTTTCAAAGCTAGATAGTTGTCCTTGAAAACCTGCCGAGATACCGCTTGATCCCTGAATCGCTATGAAGAATTTTCCATTTCAACTTAAAAAATTAAGAGCGGAGACTCGACGGCAGTTCTTTGGCCAAACAGGCTTAGGTCTGGGAGCAATGGCACTGAGTGCATTACTTGATCGCGACGTTTTCGCTGCCAAACAAGCTTGGTCCATTCCCAGTAAGGTGAAATCTGTCATCTATCTTCATATGGCCGGTTCTCCTTCGCAGTTAGAACTGTTTGACCACAAACCTGCTCTGGGGAAATTGCATGACACGGAGTGCCCCAAGGAATTCCTCGAGGGTAAGCGATTTGCCTTCATCAGAGGTGTTCCCAAAATGTTGGGACCGCAGAGTAAGTTTCAGCAGCATGGAGAAACCGGGCAGACGATCAGTGAGCATCTTCCAAATTTGTCAAAGTTGGCGGATGATCTCTGTGTGATTCGATCCGTGAATACCGATCAATTTAATCACTCTCCCGCACAACTCTTGATGCACACAGGGAATCCATTGCTGGGGTACCCTTCGATGGGTTCCTGGGTCACTTACGGCCTTGGGTCGGAGAATAAGGATTTACCTGGTTTTGTGGTGCTCTCCTCAGGTGGGAAAACACCCAGTGCGGGTAAGTCGTTATGGGGAAGCGGTTTTTTACCAACCGTGTATCAGGGAGTTCAGTGCCGAACTGACGGTGGTGATCCGATTCTGTTTCTCTCGAATCCTGACGGAATGGACCGTGCTTCACGACGACAGACATTGGATGCGATTGAAGATTTAAATCGCTTTCAACATCAAACCATTGGTGACCCTGAGACACTCACGAGAATCTCTCAGTACGAATTAGCTTTTCGGATGCAGGTTTCCGTTCCGGAAGTGATGGACATCGGACGGGAATCGCAAGAGACTCTCGAGCTTTATGGCGCGAAGCCCGGCTATGTGTCCGATGCCGAATCTGCTGCCGATCCGCGGCAACTTTATAAGGGCGATGACGCGACGTTTGCTAATAATTGCCTGCTTGCAAGGCGTTTGGTGGAGAATGGTGTACGTTTTGTGCAGCTGTATGATTGGGGATGGGATCACCATGGATCATCCCGTGGTGAGTCGATTGACGAGACCCTTCCGATCAAGTGCGCTCAAATTGATCAAGCCATCTCAGCATTGATTACCGACCTCAAGCGACGCGGTCTCCTGGAAGAGACCTTGATTGTCTGGGGCGGTGAATTTGGCCGGACCCCCATGATGCAAAACAATGTGAACACGGTCCTCAAGCCAGGTTTCATCGGAAGAGATCACCACCCCTATGCCTTTACCATGTGGATGGCTGGCGGAGGTATTCGTCCGGGATCCTTCGGGGCGACGGACGACCTTGGCTATTACATCACCGAGAATCAGTTGAGGGTGAGAGATTTACAGGCGAGGATTCTGCATCAGATCGGAATTGACCCGCATCGCTTCAGTTTTCCCTATCAAGGATTGAATCAGAGATTGATTGGGCCGACGGAGGAAGGACGAGTACTGACTGAGATTCTCGGATAGATTTTCTATCTGTCCTAATGCGTTCATCTGTTCTAACCCTTAGAATTGGATTAATCGTCAAAGTCGTGATTCAAAGATCAATCGAGCGCTGCATTGACGTCAGTTCCGGAAAAGATGGCCTAGTTGCTTGCGGTTACCTAACCGTGAACTACTCTTTCAGACCGGTTTTCCCTTTGAGAATCAAATTCGTACCCTATTGAAATGAAGAAAATGAAGCGGTTAACAACAGTTGCGATCGCCTCTCTGGCGTTCGTGTGTGTGTCAGGCGGCACAATCGAAGCCAAAAACTTTCTGAAACGATTGCCAGTGATCAAGAGAATTGGTTCTTATCGTGAAAGTTTGGAGCTCAAACAACACGTTGCTTCTCAGAATGCAGAGATCTCTGAGCTCAATGCAACGGTTGAGCAGCGTGATGAGACGATTGCGAATCGCAATGACCGAATCGCCCAACAGGGTGATCGACTTGCAAAGCAGACGGATTCGATCTCTAGGATGCAGTCGAATCTCAAAAATAAAACAGAGATGATCGCCAGTCAGAAGGAAGCGATTGCGGCACTAAATCAGAAACTCTCTGAAACAAAAAATCAGTTGGCAAACTCACGGAAACAGAATGAGTCAACTCGATCGAAACTGGCGGATGCGAATAAGCGAAATGAGCAGCTAGTCGCGGAGAGTAAGAAAATGCAAGAGGCTCATGCGTTAGCAACTGCCGATCTCAACACGAAACTCGCTGAGGCCCGCAAGGGTCGAGATAAGGCAGAAGCGTTTTACAACGAGATTCAGAAGAAGTTGAATAGCACGGAGCAGCAAGTTCAAGCGATGACAGAGCGGTTGTTAGAGACGACTACATTGCTGAGTGAAACGGAAAAGCAACGTGAAGAGTCTGAGAGAAAATACTCTGAACTACTCGCTGCAACTGCGGTTCAGCAGCAGTCTTCGTCGTCTGATGCAGAGCAGGAAGCCGAGGATGATCAAGAGCAAGAGGATGCTCCAACCTCAGTTGAGTAACCTTGAAGTGTAAACAGGCCAGAAAATCAGAAAGCCGTCATGCGAAAACATGACGGCTTTTTTTATGCAGTGCTAAGACGGATTGTCTTTTTTAGAAGGATGAATTCTTCAAGCGTTTCTATTGCGGTACGAGCTCAAAGGTAACATCCACGGAGGCGTTCAGGCTGACCTGACCGGGTGAAAGAAGCAGATCTTCTTCCTCGTCGCTTAATTCTTCTTTTTCGGGATTTTGCACAAGTGATGTCTGTGGAGAAAAGACACAGAACACTTGGTCTTGAGTAACGGTAGGCGTGCGGAATGAAAACCCTCCACCGAAACCACTAAAGTTTTCGTTGGATCCGTCTGAATATTCAATGGATTCGCTGATAGAGATGGGTTGTCCTAGTTTCATCTCGTTCAGCGCCGCGAGATGCTCCGCTTTTTCTCTCGCGTACTGCATCGCGAGTTCACGAGCTCGTATTTGATGCTGCCTCTGGTCCTTTACTCGGAAATTCAATTCATCAATTTCGACTTCATTACCTGCGATTTCCAGGATAACGGCAATGGCAGGCTCAACCTCGTTAAATGCTCCGGTTCTCAACTGAAATGAACGAATTACTTCGTAGCCCACGAGTCGAGGGGGCCGTCCATCATAACGTGGACCAATTTGCAGATCGGTGACTCGGAAAGCGTCGGCTTCAACGTTGAGTTGTTTGATTGCCCTCGCAATTTTCAAGCAGATGCCATCATTGATGCTCTTTGCTTTAATGATCGATTCATCGAGGGATGAGATGTAGAAATCCAAGACAGCTTCATCTGGTGCTACACGTACCTCACTTCTTGCTTCCACCTGAATGGATCGAAGTGCGTCGTCTGCACGGAGGAGGTTGATGCCAAAGAAGCAGATAAAGAAGACTAGAGTGGTACGCATTCGATTTCAGTGTGTAAGTGAAAAGGGTGATTTTTTCCATCCAGCAAGCTAATGACCAACCAAGACGGAGAATCGATCCGAGTAATTCA
>JAAXIK010000338.1 GCA_012270385.1 Rubripirellula sp.
ATTGAGTTAGTCTCCCTGTTGCAACGCAACCTCAGCTACCCGGTACTGGTAAGTGAAGAATCTACACCGGAGGAATTCTTTAATGTGGGCTTAGGCAAAGCAAGGTGGCTCTACACAGATCATCGATTCCCCGAAGCTTTGAGTGAGCTCAGTGACCACTATTCTCCAGATCAAGTGGATCAGGAGAGCAGGGCTCTTTTAGGCCGACTACTGATTGAAACACAACAATATGAGAAATTCCCTGAGTGGTTTGCTACCTGCAACGCGGAAACACAAACCCACAATGACTTCTGGGGCGCTTTGGGCGGCTACTGCCTCGATGAAAATGAGTACGAAGCTGCGGCCCGGGCATTACTTGAAGCTCTGATTCGCGACCCAACGGATGAACTATCCGCCCATCGACTTGCAAAAGCCTTTGACGCTCTGGGCCGCAGCGAAGACGCAAAGCAGGCAAGGCATCGTGCAATTTTGATTGTGCAACTAAAAAACAAGGTGCAAGAGCTTAGCCGGACTGGCATCAATGGATCCGATGACGCTCTGATCACCACAGTCGCGGAGACTCTCTTAGAACTGGGCAGGCCGTTTGAGTCGTTAAACTGGAACTTACAAAAATCGAGTTCATCCCAAGAAGGAATCACCCCTGCAATCCGACAACAAATCTACCAGCTCAGTCAAAATCAAAATGCTTTGATCATGGCATTTGAGATGTCTCAGCTGGATTTAAATAGAGATGAATTTGAAATACCGCGTCGCGTGATTGCCAGCTTGAAGCAGAAATCGAGTGGGGTAGGATCAGATCAGAAGCAACCCGTAGACTCTTCCTCCGAAAAAACACTTGCCCCCAAACTGGTGAATCGCGCGAAGGAAACTGGAATTCAATTCCAATGGCGCACCGGCAGCAACAAAGATTTCTCTTCCAGACCTCTTCACGAAGTCATCGGAGGTGGTACGGCGTCCCTTGATTTTGATCAGGATGGTTGGCCAGATCTTAACGTAGCTCAGGGGTCAGGGGACACCCCTCGGACAAAAGGGGACTTTTCGAACCAATGTTTCCGGAACCTCAACGGTAGCTTCGAATCCATCACCGAATCGGCAGCGTTAGAGAGCTATGACTACTCCTCGGGAATCGCCGCAGGATACATTAATCAAGATGGATTTCCAGATCTCTGGATAGGCAACCTCGGCTCCAACCAGTTATTGATCAATAATGGGGACGGAACCTTCCAAGATGCGACCGGAACCCTCGACCCTACATCTGACCTTTTCACTTCATCGGTTGCAGTCGCCGATCTCAACGGTGATCGCTTACCTGATCTATTCGAAGTGGCGTACGTGGAAATGGAAGGTGGATTTCGCCTACCAGAAACCGATTCAGAGGGTAACGAAATCGCCCCGAGTCCTTTGGACTTCTACGCCTCACCCGATCGATGGTTTGAAAACAAAGGTGACGGAACGTGGCAAGCTCATCTGATCGACCCTGTCGAGATTGAGCCGGGCAGTGGCTTGGGAGTCTTAGTGAGTGACTTTGACCATGATGGCTTCAATGAAGTTTTTGTTGCTAACGACGGGCGGGCGAATCATCTACTCAAGATCGACACAGAGGGAACCATCAAGAATATCGGAGATGCCAGTGGGGTGGCGGCCGGCTTTGATGGAGGCTTCGGGGCTTGCATGGGAATTGCAGCAGGTGATTTTGATCGCAACGGGCTTCAAGACTTGCACGTCAGCAATTTTTCTGATCAGCCAAATCATCACTTCATGCAACGGAGTGAGCGCCTTTTCTCCGATCTTTCGATTCGACATCAACATGAAAAATGGTCAGAATCCTATGTAGGTTTTGGCATCAAAGCCATCGATCTTGACCGCAATGGCTGGCTTGATCTCCTCGCTACCAATGGTCATATCTTTGATCTGACCGCAAAGGGGGAACCCTTACAAATGCCTGCTCAGGTCGTGATGCAGCGGGCCGGAAAATTCAATTGGACCCAAACAAAGGACCAAACTCTTTATTGGCAAGAGCAACATATCGGACGCTCCATTACCAAAATGGATTACAACCGAGATCATCGGATGGACTTCGTCATCAGTCATCTTGATAGCCCACTGGCATTGCT
>JAAXIK010000190.1 GCA_012270385.1 Rubripirellula sp.
CTCCATCCCCCATCTGGGGACAATTCACGCTGCCAATCAAACGCTGCGTACATTGGCGGATCCAAGCGATGAATGAAACGGCGAAAGGGAAATCCGAATCGTTTCGGAAGGTTCTCCTCCAACCCCTGTGCACCCTTCCGGTTGACGCTGATAGCAAGCGAATGTTCAGGAGGTGACTCACCCCTATGCCCGCCTCTTAATGCGGTTTTTCACTCAGATTGCGGCACCTGAGCACCTGCTTGTCAAGAATACGGGTACCTCCGAGAAGGATTCATGAGGCGTAAATGGATGGCACGGAGGGCTGGATTCGGCTTGTTTGTGCTGGTCCTGATGCTTTCGCTTGGCGCAAGTGTGCACGCCTCTTACGTCCCGAAGCTCCGCGTTTGCTGTTATCACTGGATGCCATACCAGTACAAAGAACAAATCGATCAGGTTCAGACTCTGACCGGACTCGACATCGAGTTGTTTCGAGAAATCTTTGAAAAACAGCTGCAGATTACTCTCGACTTGCCGCGGGTTAACTGGGATGAGCATCAGAAGCAGCTGAAAGAAGGCAGACGCGAGGTCGCTGGTGGGGACTTCATGACCGAGGATCGGGACCAATACGTCTACTTTTCGACTCATTATCGAACCGAAGATATTGTTCTGGTTGCAAATCGTAGGAATTTAAAAGCGAGGCGCCTTCTGCAGAAAGATGCTTTTTTCGAGGCCTTCCTAAGTAGTAATCTGCGACTCGGGGTTGTCGATGGTTATGTCTACGGTGATTTCATTGATGACTTCCTGAGATCGACAGAGAACAGCAGCCGGGTGCTCTCCAGTTCGAATGTAAAAACGAATTTTCGCAATCTGATCGAGGGCAAAGTTGACTTGGTTCCCGTCGATCGCCTGGTCGGTGCTTCTTTGATCTGGAAAAACAAGTATGCCGGTCAGTTGGTTATGGGGGATACCCCTATTTTCAGTGGTCCCATCGTGGCTTTATTCAGCCGAAGGAGCACATCGCCCGCTTTGGTGAGCGCTTTCAATCAAGCACTCCAGAAGATTCGCGAGAGTGGGAAATACAACATGATCATCCGAGGACATCTTTTCCCCACACTTCTTGGATTGGCCGCCGATCAGCCTTGGTTTCGCATGCTGGACAACATCGGGACGGCAGCCTTTGCGTTCTCGGGGGTGCTTCTGGCTCGTAAAGAGAAATTCAGTCTTTTCGGAGCGCTTGTTCTTGCCAGTCTCCCCGCAGTCGGTGGTGGAATTCTCAGGGATCTGATCGTCAACCGCGATCGCCCTGCTGTGATGGACTCACCCCATCACCTCGCGATTGTCTGTCTTGTGGTGCTCGCCAGCTACATCGCTTTGCGCTTGTCTGAACGGCATGTGCGCTTGCAATTGATTCCAACGCTCGAAGCCAGGGGCTACTGGATCGTCAAGGTGCTTGATGCCGTTGGCCTTGCTTCATTCACTGTTGTCGGTGTGATTGTCGCTGTGGAGGAACGTTGCAATCCCTTGTTGGTGTGGGGACCGATTTTCAGTGCCATGACAGGTGCCGGTGGCGCTATTCTCCGCGACGTGATCAGAGCTGATGCCAGCCATCCGTCCCTTCATCATGAGTTTTATGCCGAGATTTCTCTGATCTGGGGCTTCCTTCTCTCGGCCTTCATCGTCACCTATGCGGACGTTGAGAGCTTCAATCTGATGTCCATCAAAATCGCCGTTGCTCTGGCCGGTATCGGTTGTCTGTTGACGCGGGTTCTGGTGATTCAACGGGGTATCCAGGCCCCTGCCTTTGCATCCATGCCAGATAGGAGAAGGACGCTCCCAAATGCCATTTCCGACAGGGAGCCAGGCTGAAGGCTTTGCTGTGACGCCCACCATCCTGCTGGTGGATCGTGGTGCAGCACAGCGGTTCATGCAACGTTCCGGCGTCCCCTGAAGCCCTTGGTTGTCATCCAAAAGGGCTGATGTGTTCTTCATCACCAGGTCTCCCGTGGCCAGTTAGTGCTGCGACGTCGTGCTGCGGGAAATCCTGAGACGAGAATTTGCTCCGGCAACGTTGCGACCTGCAGTGGCAACAGGTTGTTGGTGAGGCTCAAAGTAGTTTCC
This sequence comes from Rubripirellula sp., assembly GCA_012270385.1. GTDB lineage: Bacteria > Planctomycetota > Planctomycetia > Pirellulales > Pirellulaceae > Rubripirellula. The sequence goes on from JAAXIK010000190.1 coordinate 2,098, forward strand.
TTGACTGTTTGTG
>JAAXIK010000489.1 GCA_012270385.1 Rubripirellula sp.
CTTCTAGTAATCGGTTCTGAGCACTTTTTTGATGCCTTGTAAAGGGTCCACCAAATAATCGACGCTGGTTCAACTCCTTGGTGACATCCACCATTTACAACGGATGGCGATGATAGAAAGAGCTTGCATCTAAACTGGAGGCGATTTTGTGCGTGATCTCCAGTGCAAATGGATCGATCTCTAATTGCTGAAGAGCTGGATCGATCGTTTCAGGGACGAGCGAAATGGTTTTTTGGGATTCGTTGTGATCCAAGTTTTTTTGAAGCTTCCAACACTTGGCTGTAGCAAGATTCCTTTGGGGATCAACAGGGGTTCTTTTGGAATCGGCAGCAGAGTGACTGGTGGTCTGAGAATTTGAAGTCACTTCTACAGGAGTCGGGAGATCCTTTTTTATTGCTTGATTGCCAAGTGTATCCCGATCAGCATGGAGTGCTTTCGGCAGCGAACCAAGTTGAGAATGAGTCTTGTTTGCGCGAGTCGATTGCAGAGCGGATCGACTGGAGATTTTTGCGGAACGCTTGCTTGTTGTTTTACGTTTTGATTTCTTTTTTCGCGTGTTGCTCTTTCTCTTCTTCTCTTCACCAATCTGGGCAAGGTGTGGAACCAGCCACGGCGGAATGGCATTGCCTCCCACTTCACAAGTGATGATCAGACTCATTCGCGCCTCCCGCCTCGGCGTGTTTCATTAACTACAAAGATAGTACGGAATTCGGTCAAACCCCGTAAACCTTGAATTTTCAGTCCCTGGTCTTGTGACGGTGATTCCTTTCCGGCGATGGCGGGAGGTTCGTGAAACGCAGCGGGAAACTGATCGGCTTTTGATTCCTCTTGTGCTTCAACACGGATCTCGTCTATTCCCTAATGATCGTTCATTTTGTTTGCGTCGATTCGCAAATCTCGTTACTGATCAAGGACTGGTCGCCATGCGAAACCTGTCTCCATATTGTCGTATTCTTATTACTTTCTTCCTGCTTCCTGCAGTGGCCAATTGTTTGGTTGCACAAGACGGGCGAGATTCTCAGCCCCTGCGTGATCAGCCCCTTCGTGATCTCGAAGCCAATGATGTGAGCGTTCTGGACAGCACATCGCAGGGTTCCGCTCCTGCTTATGCTCAGGACCTCCCGGATGGTGCCTCTCCAGCATCACCCGTCGCGGTGGACTTCCAGCCTTATCAGGTGTTCGTCTCTCACGCGGATGCATATGCTCATTGCGGTCCATCGGATGAGTTCTATCGAACCGATCCTCTTCGTTTTGGACAGACGTTGGAGGTCTACACCGAGACGTCAGACGGCTGGCTAGGGATACGCCCTCCTGAAGATAGCTTCTGTTGGTTGCCCGCCGAAACGGTACAACTCGATTCCAACACGGAAACGGGAACGGTCATCGAAGATCGCACCGTCTGTTGGATTGGGACACAACTTGGAAGAGCTCGGCAGTATCGTTGGCAAGTGCAACTCGCCAAAGGTGAGATGATCACCGTGATAGGGAGAAGTGAACGTGAAGGTCCTGATGGTCCTCAACTCTGGTATCGAATCGTTCCTCCTTCGGGGGAGTACCGGTGGGTCTTCCGTGATGATGTGGTCGAAAGCACGGAGGCCTTAGTTCAAATCGCTCAGAATCGCTCGAACCCTGCATCTAGCACAGAAGTAAACGAAAACGGATTACCGTCGAACTTGGAGCCGCGATTCGCTAACGCTCGAACGCCTGTCACGGGAATGGCGGGAAGCGAAAGTTCCAGACTCCAAGATCGAGAAACCTTATCGGAGAGATCAGTGCTTGAGGGTCAGCGACCCATAGGCAGCGGAATCCGTCAAACTTCTGCCGGCCAGACGATATCCGGAGTCAGCAATCGAGAGCTAACTTCAGAACCTCGTTCTGCGATCGATGTGTTTCGCGAAGCTGGCCTTCTTGCCTCTCTGGAATACATCACTTCCCCAAAAATTCAAGACATTGGAGCACAGCCACAAACAGGCCGAAGCGGATCACTTCTCGAAGAAGCGAACACACTGCGGCAAGCACCTCGCTCCCGGACCTATCCTGACGACTCAAGCTGGGTATCGAGCCGCAGCGATCGGCTTGGCAACAGGATTGGTTCCGGTGA
>JAAXIK010000487.1 GCA_012270385.1 Rubripirellula sp.
GATAAGAGGTAGATGCGACGAGACTGGCGAGATTCTGTTTAATTCGGCTGGCCGTTAGCTTGTGGAACTCCTTTGGAGATAGAACGATTGGCGAGAGATATTAGTGGTGATCACGTTGGATTGCCATTATCATCAGGGAAACCGGTACACTACACCTGGAGGGGTGGATGTTGCTTCGCCATTGGGGTTGTCGGTCTTTGTCCAGTCGAAAGGGTGTCACCCCCGAACAAAGAAAAGGTGAGGACCGTTTTTGTTAGCTACGTACTTGAGAGAGATGCACCTTCTGGCACTGGGAATGCGTGTAGTCATTATTTTGCTGATGGGATTCGGCTTTCACTCAAGCATTTCACAGAAGCTCCCGGCACAGGTGTTCGCATCTGCAGATGCTTTTGAACAGACGATTCAACCGTATCTCAACCAGTTTTGTCTCGGTTGCCATGGTCCCCAGAAGCAGAAAGCTGGGTTGCGTGTCGATCAGCTCGATCCGGATTTAGTTTCGGGTAGTGACGCGGACATGTGGCAAGAGATCCTGGATTTGACCAACCTGAGCGAGATGCCACCTGAAGAAGCCTTGCAGCCGATGGCAAGCGCACGGAGCAAGATGGCCGAGTCCTTGTCTGCCGCGTTGCGACATGCAATGGAGTTCAAGCGATCGACTGGCGGTAGAAATGTGATGCGGAGAATGACCGCCTACGAATACAGTAACACCCTGAGAGACCTACTCGACCTCGACCTGAGATTCGCGGTGGATTTGCCTCCAGAAGGTACTGCGAAAGAGGGTTTTAAAAACAACAGCACGGTGTTGGGAACCTCTTCACTTCACCTAGAGTACTTTGAACGCATTGCGAGGGCGTCGTTGGAGCGAGTTCTGCTCGCCCCCAAAAAAGCACCGACGCCCTATTTCGTTCATGTTGAGCCTGAGCTCGCTTTCAAGGTAGCTGAGAACGCCGCAAAGAAGGGTGGTAACGAACGAAACAGCAAAAACTCAGGGGGCTATAACCTGAAGAAAGGTGACCATTTTAAGACAGACAAGAATGTTAGGGCGCCTTTATTTAAACTCGATCACGGTCAGGTGAGTCCGCAGGGAATCATTCTTGCGGGAGACCGGCCGCAGGACAAAGTTGGGGACGCTTTCGCTGAGGGCAGAAAAATCGGTGGAGCCAAAGGGGATGGACGATCAGGTTGGCAACCCGAATTTCGAATTGAGATGTATGAAGTTCCCCATGATACTCCCGTTCTTGTTCGGGTTCGGTGTGCTGCGATTCCCGGTAAGGGTGGTGAATTTCCGAGACTGTCTTTTGAATTGGGATCGTTTCGAGGAAATGGGGTGTCGGATCAAAAAGAAGCGGGGAATGTTCAGATTCCGACAGAACAAATGGAGATTTATGAATTTGTTGTGGAGGGCGCGAACTTCCCCTTTCAATCCAACAAGCCAGGTCGGCCTTCTTACTTTCGAATCTTCAACGACTATCGACGAGGTACGAGCGCTCTTGCCTATGAAGATTTACCAAAGTTGGATATCGATTGGGTGGAAATCACAAGTAACTACTACCCAACGTGGCCGTCTAAGCAATACAGGAAGATCTTATTTGATCCAGGGTCGAGTTTGAATGAAGCCAAGTATGCTCGGGAGGTAATCGAACGGTTTATGGAGCGGGCATATCGACGTCCAGTTTCTTCCAGTGAAGTCGATCGTAAGTACGGACTCTTTGAGAAGTTGAAGGATGCTGAGCCCTCTGTCGAACACGCGATGATCTCCACGCTCACCGCGGTTTTGTGTTCACCAAATTTTCTTCTACTCAGCGAGCCGGAACTCAATGCAGTGGTATCGACCCAACAACCTGGTAAGCGTCCAACGAATGATTTTGAATTGGCTTCTCGCCTATCCTACTTCCTTTGGAGTTCAATGCCGGATGACACCCTTTTCGGGCTGGCGAGTGAAGGTCAGTTACATCTGAAGGAGAACCTGATCGCACAAACACAGCGAATGTTGGCGGACCCAAAGTCACGAGCCTTCTCGGAGAACTTCGCTTCGCAGTGGCTCGATCTGGCAGGGATACGCCGGGTAGCTGTCAATCCCGAATACTTCAAGTTTGAGGAG
>JAAXIK010000111.1 GCA_012270385.1 Rubripirellula sp.
CTAGTCGGCGCGGAAGTAATTGAAGAAGTGTGGAAAGACCGTGGCAAAAGTGACGTGGGTGAGAAAGCGCCAGCTGTTGCCGCGACCTAATGAATCAGTAATTTGTACGGCGATTTCATGACCGGAATTGCCGAATTAATAGCCTTGTTTTCGTGGATGGAGATGATCCATCGCGATAAGAATTAAGAATCAGGAACGAAAAATGATCGCTCCAGAACCCGCCGCTAAAACCCGTCCAGATTCGATCACCGTTCGTGTTAAGCGACAAGATGGGCCGGGCAAGAATCCTTATTGGGAGACCCATAGGATCCCTTACGAACCTGAATTGAATGTCATTTCGATTCTGCAACGGCTAGCAGCAAACGGGGTGACGATTGAAGGCAAACGGGTAGCGCCGGTTGCTTGGGATTGTGGTTGCCTAGAAGAAGTTTGTGGTTCCTGCACAATGCAGATAAATGGTCGTGTTCGACAGAGTTGTAGCGCATTGGTGGACCGATTAATTGAAGAGTCGGGCACGACTCTCGTCCTTGAGCCGATGAGTAAGTTTCCAGTCGTCCGAGACCTTGTCGTAGATCGTCAGAGACTATTCAGGGGACTGACTCGGGTTAAAGCATGGGTTCCCGTCGACAGCTATTACGACATGGGCCCTGGTGAAAGGCAGCTTAGATCTTCACAGGAACAAAACTACCCCCTTAGCCAATGCATGAGTTGTGGATGTTGTGTGGAGGCATGTCCTCAATACACAAAGGTTGAGGTGGAGAGGTATACAGATGAATCAGATGAAGCGTATGAGAGACGTAAGATGGAAGCTTACGATAAAGCCTTCCTAGGTCCGCAAGCTATTTCACAAGCTGTCTTATTCAATAATCATCCCACGGGTAAAGCTCTTGCTGGTGAAAGAATGGAGGCACTTGTCGGGCCCGGTGGGGTGCAAGCCTGTGGAAACGCTCAGAATTGTGTTTCTGTCTGTCCAAAGGAAATACCTTTGACGACTTCGATTGCAAAGGCGAGCCGAGCTTCAACCGTTCACGTCATCAAGAAGTGGTTCGACAAATAAGCACCTTCTTGTCGACAGGTAGCATTCAATGTCGGATTCCATGTTTTGCTGAATAGCTAATGAGTACAAGTGCTATTTAGTTTAAATGATCAGGCATTGGATTTCGATAACAGTGGGGTGGAGTGGATCATGAGTTTCTTGTGATCCCGTATCACTCGCATGAATTCGCGTTCGTGGACGGGTTTTTTCATATAGTCGTGAATGCCCATCGCCTGACATCTGTCTCGTAGAGATGAATCATCCGATGCGGTTAGTGCCACCACTGTTGGTCGGTGTTTCTTCTCCCACTGATTTACGACTTCAAGTATCTCCAAGCCATTGCCATCGGGCAGCATCAAATCCAACAAAATCAGATCCGGGGTTGGGGCTTGAGAGTAAATCGTCTCGCATTGAAGGAATCGATTTGCCTGCTTAACGGTTCTCATGAGCGTCAAGCGATGGTGAACTTGACTACGACGCACTGCAAATATGGTCATTTTTGCGTCGGTTAGGCCATCTTCAACCAACAGAATCTCCATTGGTTTTGTTTTGAGTTCGTTGATCATTCCTTCAATACCTGATCAAGTACATGAGAGCGCTGTTGGGCGGGAAAATTTTTGATGCTTGCTCAAACAAACCACCTTCCATCCTTAGCATAGCATTCAGTGGATGCATTTGTTTTATTATTTCAACTTCTTTCCCCGTAGAACTTAGAGATAGTCGCGTCGAATCGTTCAGGACGATGATGAAATTCCGCTCAGAAAACAGGTGAAAAGTGGGAGTGTGTAAAACCAGCTCATTGCAGATTGTTTCGCCACGATCCGCATGGTGAAAGTAAGTCACAATAAAAACGGGTGAGTTACCCGGATTATTGTTGACAATTAAACGATAGATTGCCACATTCTTGAGCAGCGGTTGTTGGTTGATAATTAGCAACGCAGACACTCTTATCTTATCTGTACTTTTCAATTCCAATCCCTCTCCGATTTTTCGTTGGAACATGTAGTTTTGGCTCTCTGTTCTTGCGGAGGGGTGAAAACCCATCATGGTCTTTGTTGGAGAGTTGTATGTTTAGTGGGATCAGATAGCGATTGTCATAAAGGAACACAGAATTCATGACTCTTGCAATGAATTAAAGTCGCTAACAATGAATTCTGAATGAGGAACATGGGGGTTGGCCTTGACGGACTGTGCCGGCGAAACAAAAAGTTCGCGTACACGGATGACACTCCCTTTTTTATTTCGCACTCTAGTTTGAATAGAACGATTTTCCCAGGTTCGTTGGGAGTCGTGGGATAACTTTATCGAAGCTGCAGATGAGACGGCGGTTTGTTGCTCGACTTCGATATTTCTGAAAGAGTCAAGGGCTATCCTGTCTCAGGAACGGATGAGGCGCCGAGACTTCCTGAAAACTAGGTTCTCCTAAGACCTTTCCAAAGACACACGAGGAAATCTCGGGGTGGATTGCGAGTCAGTAAAAATTGGGCAAACAGAGGTTGCAAGTGATGAGAGAGGAAACTGGTGCAGCCACCAAAGAAAGACAATGAACTGCCGAGCACCGATATAGCTGATTCGGCGATTAGCAGCGGTGACCATTCAAACCTATCGAGCGCCTACCAAAGACTGATTGGTGAAGAGAAAATTAGTTGGACTGGGTACCATCACATGCTCAAGTTACTCGGGCGTGGTGGTCAGGGTGAAGTTTATCTGACGGAGCATCTCGGTACAGATGGATTTACCGTGCCGGTTGCGATGAAATTTTTTTCGCCGAAACGGTATTCAGATGTGGATGCGTACACGCAGGCAATGGAAAGAGTCGCCAGCATCGCTTCTCGTGTTGCAGTGATACAGCATGATAATCTGATAGATGTTCAGAATTTTTTTGAACGCAATCGGATACGAATCATGATGATGGAATGGGTGGACGGGTTCGATCTCCGTGCTCTGATGAATGTTGGTTTGCTACGCACTCTGGAAAAATGCGTTTCTCGTGATCGTTGGTGTTACATCAATGACGTCATTTTGACTGAAGGAGTTCAGCAATCTAGATTCAAGCCTGGCATTGCCGTAGCTATCGTGAGAGATGCTCTTGCAGCGCTCGCGGCACTCCATCGTGAGGGGATTGTGCACGGCGATATTAAGCCAGCGAATATCATGCTGAAGCGCAGTGGACATGCGAAACTCATTGATATGGGTTCAGCAATGGATTACCGAAACCCCCCAGAGGAGCATGAGTGCACGCCGATGTACGCACCGCCTGAGTTATTGACACATCGGCAAGTATCACCTCAGAGTGACCTAGCGAGTCTTGGATATGTCCTCCTTGAGTTGCTGAGTGGAACCAATCCTTTCGCTGGGCAAAAAGGACTGTCATCTCTACTTAACTTTAAAAATGAGCTCCCATCACGACTTGGTGAAATATTACCCACGGAGGGTCTTCGTAATGAATTGCTGATTAAGTTTCTTATGGGCTTGATTTCGCCCGACCCTCGATCACGTTTTGCAAATGCCGAAGCAGCAGAAATGGTCGAGGAGGGTGCTGCAGCGTTTCATAGGCAATTGGTTTTAGGTGATATGGCAACTGAGTACGATAATGACATAAGGATTTGGCTGGAAGAACTCAGATCTTTGGAAATAGAAGCTCGTTCAAGAAAAGAACAAGAGACACAATCAGCGATGATTGATGATGATCTAGCTTCCGATTTTAGTGGGTTATGGGAATAATGAATCAACAACACTTAGAAGTAGCCATCGAGGCAGCACGAGCTGGAGCTAGGGAATTAATGGCACGACGTGACGCCCGGGTCGTGAAGGAAAAGCAACCGAAAGATTTGGTAACGGATGCGGATTTGGCTTCACAGTCTGCGATACGTGAAATTCTGATCAGTGCGTTCAGTGATTACGCATTCGTTGGCGAAGAGGAGGGTGAGGATAAACCACCTCAGGCAGTACGTGATGGTGATATCGATGCACCGCCTTGTTGGGTTGTTGATCCTCTAGATGGTACCGTGAATTATGTCCATCGTTTGCAGTCGTTCGCGGTATCCATCGGGCTTTATCATGGTGGTAAGGCTCGACTCGGCGTAATTTATGACCCCGTGGGTGATGAGCTATTTACTGCTGTACATGGTCAGGGGGCTCATTGCAACCAGCAAGCAATTTCAGTTAGTCAATGTGATGATATTGATAACGCCCTCGTTGCCTGCAGCTTCCCAGCTGGTGTGAAAGGTGGAGATCCTGAAGTAAGTCGATTCGTCAAGATTTTAGAATCGTGTCGATCTCTACGGCGACTTGGATCATGCGCTTTGAATATGTGTTACGTCGCATCGGGTCGTCTCGATGCTTATTGGGCCACGAGTATCGCGCCGTGGGATTGCGCGGCGGGTGTTGTGATTGCTCGTGAAGCAGGTGCGGAACTTTCCGCATATGATGGAGGCCCCTTCGATGACTGGTCACCTCGATTCTGCCTGAGCTCTACGGTCAAGCTACATGATCAGATGACGAAAAGATTAAGTCTATAGTTGATCAGTTATCCAGGGAGAGATCGGTTTTACAGGAGCATTTTTTCAGATGCAGTTCGAACCCAGCGTAATGCCACCTCGCGATGTCTATCATTGGATGACGAGGTTAATTAATCCTCGCCCGATTGCTTGGGTGTCGTCGATTTCCAACCAGGGTATTCCAAACCTGGCACCTTACAGTTTTTTTAATGGTGTGGGGTCTACTCCTCCGACTCTTTTATTCTGCCCCGCGAACAGACGTGATGGTTCGCCGAAAGATACACTCGCTAATATCCAGCAGGTTGGTGAGTTTGTTGTCAATATTGTCACATTACCTTTGGCAGAAGCGATGCATAAAACCGCTAGCGAGCTGGATCCAGAAATTGATGAGTTTGATTTTGCTTCCCTTGAGAAAAGAGATTCTTCAAAGGTTAAGGTGCCTCGCGTTGCCGCTGCATTAGCTGCATTTGAGTGTGAGGTGATGCAAATTCACTCGCTTGCTTCGGGACCGGGGGCAGCGAATATCGTTGTTGGACGAATTGTTGCTTTCCATGTTTCGGATAGCCTGTTGAATGATGATGGTCAATTTAATTCTCAATCTCTGAACACCATTGGGCGAATGGGTGACTTGGATTATTCGACCACTGATGTACGTTTCAGTATCTAATAAAAAAAGCTTGCACGGTGACCGTGCAAGCTTTGCGAATTTGGGACTCTGCGGAATTCCTACTACTTGGAGTAGAAGTTGTATTCTTCGTTGTGAGGATCGAAATCCTTGTTGGTCAATCCAACATTTACTTGCAGGTTTAAGTAGTTGTACTCTTCCAAGACCTCGAGAGGAGCTTCTGCCGATTCTGGCCAGTCATAAGCGATGTAACGAATGGGAAGGTTCAGCTTATCGTCGATGAAAACCTGAGCCTTGTAAAATTCTAGATCGGGGTGCTGGGTAGGTTGCATGACTTCCAAGACGGTGCACTCCGTATCTTTGACCCGTGCATTCATTCGGAAGTCACACCGAACGTCTGAGAAGCGTTTCGAAGTCTCTCCGCGTTCAATTAGCTTGACGATAAGGTTCTCTACACCAATCTCAGTGATTGGATATCGCTGGCCACGCATCGCAAGCATGCCTGCTGGATCTAATGAGATGGTAGGAAGAAACTTTCCCTTGAAGCCGCCTTCGTGGGCGATCATTTCCCCATCGTTTTCGTTTTCAACATAAATGACTTCTCGTCCTGCTACAGAGGATGGTTTAAGAAAATGCAGATAGACGCTGAGGGGTTGGATAATCCTTCCATCCTTTACTTTTCGGTTCCGAACTTTGAGCTTCGCAAATTCATGCTGGCTCAGTTCTCCATCAATTCTCTCGCGCTTGACCAAAATGGCGGTGTAGTCCTCGACTCCTGTGCGACAATCACGCAGCCCTGACCTCGCTAAATCCAGGGCTCGGTCGAGACTATGAATAGGGGTCGGCTCCAGCCGAGCATCAGAGATTTTTGCTTCAGGCTTCGTGGCACCTGTCTGTTGCCCCTGAGCTGTTCCCGTCAGTGAACAGGCTAGGCAGAGTATTAAAGATGTGATGAGTTCGTAGCGAGTTTTGATCATGACAACTTCCGTGTTGAGAATCCGCATATAAGAGACGTCCCGTGTCTCGAGGTAAATAGAGATATCGCCACTCTTCACAGACACTTTGATTAGTTTGTTCCACACTCGTATGACCAATCCAATCGGTGCAGGTGTTACTTCCTCCACGTCTATTCATCACATTGCAAATTATGTTGAACGGAATCGAGTTTTACTGGATTGGTCTTTCTGAAAGGGGTGTGAAACTGGATTCCCACGTTTCACATTGGCTTTGAGGTAGTGAGTCAGTCTGTTTTTGTTCAAAAATCACGCAGATTCTAGTGATCGACTGAAGTTATGAGGATCAGATTAACGGGCCACGCGGTTAACATCGTGTTGTGGTATCGCGGTTAACCCTTCCGAAAGTGAGCAATGTGCCGTTTAGGAGGTTTAGCCGAGTGTTCGGTAGTTCCATCGAGAGCGAGGATATATGAATAACCCCTCCATCAAGAAATCCATGAATTAATCTTCCTTGCTTTCCGATTCAAACTAAGCCCACGCAGGTGTCAATTTTGATTGGACGGAATTGCGACTAACTCACATGATTGATTAAGTGATCCGCAGCAATTTGCTTTAAGTTTATTTTTCCAATCTGCTTGATTTTTAGAACCGAGTATCCAACCTGATTAGCCCCCATTGTCCCGTAAGATTGTTTCAAAGGTGAGTTGTTATGAGTTCATCCCCTCAAGGTCGACCCGCTCCTGGACGTCCCCCGGTGTCGCTTCCGGAGCCTTCCGTCATACCCACAAATGGTTGGCACTGTGGACATTACTTTTATCGATTTTGTCGTGAGCGTATTAACGGAAAGCTGACCGGTAAGATGTGTGAGCAACTGGTTAACGCTCTTCATCCTTCAACGGAAGCGAGTCCAGAAAGATTGGCCGCGTACTGGACTAGTGGGCATAGGGCAGATTTTTGTGTCATGGTGATGGATCCAGACCCAGCGAAGGTTGATGGTATTCATCAAGCAATTATGGCACCTGGCTTGGGGGCTTTCATTGAGCCCACATGGTCGTTTGTCTCGATGAGTGAGGTCAGTGAATATGTTCCTACGATCGAACGATTCCGAGAGCGATTGATTGCGGATGGTGCTGACCCTGCATCCCCAGAGGTGGAAGCAAAGGTTGCTGCTTACGAACGTCGACTTCCGATGATGAATGAGCAGCGACTCAGGCCAGAGATACCAGATTGGCCTGCTGCTTGTTTTTATCCAATGAATAAAAGCAGGGTAGTCGGTGCGAACTGGTTTTCTGAACCATTCAGTCGACGTAATTCAATGATGGCCGAGCACGCCCAGAGTGGTATCGCCTTCGCTGGGAAGGTCAGCCAAGTGATTACGGTAGGTGTCGGACTTGATGATTGGGAGTGGCTAGTAACTCTGTGGGCGCGAAATCCTGAACACTTACGAGAGATCGTCTACAAGATGAGGTTTGACGAGGCGAGTGCCAAGTACGCTGAATTTGGGCCCTTTTACGTAGGGTATAAATCCACAGCGGAAGAGATTCTGAAGCACTGTCGTTTGATGTAGGGATGACTCTGAATTCCGCGGTGAACAGATTGAGATGGATGCAGCTTAAGGCAGGTTTTGCTTGCGCGTAAAGAAAGACATGGTGTGATCATCTCCAGCAAAGGATTTGGTGTTGGTTAGCCTGAGTCGATTGTTGCCAATCTCTCTGTGGTTCGGGGAAAGCATGAAGTGGAAACCGGCTCTCTGTTTCAATCGAGAAATTCGCTTCGGTAAGAATTTTCTCGATCCTTCGACAATCGTTGCGATCTAGCAGTCCTGCGTTACTGTGCACCTCGATGTAAGCAGAATCTACGTTTTTCAACAAAGGAAAAATATCGCGAAGTACTGCTTCTTCCATCCCTTCGATGTCCAGTTTCAGGAAAGAGACTTTTTCCTCGCTCAAATAAGGCCCCAGTCTTTCGCAACGTACCACAGATAAGTCAGAGTCCTCTCGATCTCCCCATTCAGGTCGCAGTGAATTTCCCCTCGAATCGGCTCCATGTCCGATTTGGCCAAAAAGTTCCCCTTCACCCGATTGGTCACTGATTGCCGTGCAAAAGCATTGCACTCCAGGTAGATCATTCTTGATCACGTTTTTTTGAAGCAACGCAAAAGCATACGGATCCGGTTCGAAGCAGATGATTCTGCATGTTGGCCATCGATACTTCCACTCGAGAATGGATACGCCGATGTTGGCGCCACAATCGATGATTAGCGGGACCTAGTCAGCCGGGGTGAAGAACGTTGGAAAGTCGTCGGCTGCCCGTAGCATTGACTCGGTTGCCTCCTCGTTTTCATAAAAAAGTTTGAACCCTTTGAAGTGGGTTTGGCGGATGGCGATTTTTAAAGCTCCCTATGCTTGAACACCTACGAAGAAGATTTCAATCTTCAAAAATTCGTTGTACCTAAGGTGACAGGGTTTGCAACCGGAAGTCCGGTGATAGCCAGCTTTTTTAATTTGCTGCTATTTTCTCGCCAAACTCCCCGCGTATTTTTGTTCATTGTGAATCTCACGAGCCAGAGACTTTGGAGAACGTATTTGAAATATTTGCTGCTATGGATCACGACCATTTGTGTTGTCCATTTTCTTGATTTACAGGACGATGCTCTGCCTAAAGCAGAAGGTGGCTTGCTGATTCGAAACTTGAACCAAGCACAGTTGATTGACTTTAATGATTTTCGAGCGGCAGGAGTGGTAAGTAATCCGGACATTGATCAGCTGGATTCTTCTATTTGGAGAATCCAAGGTTTATCCGATGGGGTAGGGCAGTTTGGAGGAAACTACTCTTCTGGTGATTGGGTAAGAGGCGCCGTTCGCAAGGGCGTGCGGATCGGTGGCATCTATGCATTCGATCTGTCGTTTAATAACGCTTTGGATTGGGCACTTGGTTTTCAACCAACAGGTAGCGACTTAAGTGCAGGCAGCCTCGCAATAAGGATCGTCAATCAAACGAGTTATACAGTGGACAAACTCATTGTTGGGTTTGATCTACTGTTTAGAAATAACGAAGAAAGATCCACAAAGATTAGTTTGAGCTATGGGCCTGATGATATTCACTTCCTAAGTATTCCGAATGCAGCATGGGTATCCGAAGATGCATCGGTAGATGGAGCTTGGTGGGAACGTAAAAGCTGTGAGTTTGAGCTTGATCAATTGGTTGTGCCTTCAAACGGTTCCTTTTACTGCCGTTGGCAAATCGAGGATTTTGCGGGCAGCGGGCGTCGTGATGAGATTGCCATTGATAATGTGAGTATACAATTAGCAAGTACGACTGAGACCGTTCCGGAGCCTGAAAGTCTGGTTTGGGGAATCGTGCTGGCTGGGGTATTAGTCGGCGCAATCCGAGCCAGGAAGAAATAGGGGCAACGCAATGCTGAGTCTAATTTTCTCGTCGCACGGCTAGACGAAGCTCAAAATAAAAGGATCTCAGTAGCCACCAGTCGTTCTCCGATTCGGTAAACACTCACGTGTGCAGGCAGTCCCTACTGTTGTCAGAAACTTTGAGATCGGTGTCCACATGACCCTCGATCTTTCTTCCCCCAAAATTGGAGCCCTCCGATTGGAGCCTCCGGCGGGTTTCAGAACCCCTTCCGTGTCCCGTTTCGACGCGCAGATCGACCCTTGCGGAAACCATAGCAGCTCTGTAGAGGGGTGTGATCTGTCCTTTGTAGAGGCCGATTTGGCCGTCACAATCGATTTTGGTTGACCTACAAAAATCAATGCGATAACCTCGGCTCAAGAGAAAATGTCGATCAGGGCTTTATTTCAAGCTACAATGGTCGAGATACCCCCCGAAAATCCTCTATCCTTTTATGCTTTAGAGGCCTACCTAAAGCTTCTTCCGGTTCCGATGCAGGGATCGAGATGAAGTGTAATTGAGATCCGCAGCCCGACCTAGCGTGGAAGTGTCCAAAGGTTTTTGGATGGAGATGCGGAGAACTGAATAACCGAACACCACAAGTTTGTTATTCCACAACGGAATCAAAATTATTCTTGGAGATCAGAGATATGAGTTGTCAGGGCAATCCTTTTGGTCGTCGCGGCTTTCTAACAGCCGGTGCGTTTGGTGGTCTGGGTATCTCTTTGCCACAGCTCTTGTGGATGCAGCAGTCCGCTGCAGAACAAAAGCACTACGACTTCATTGAGGCTAAAGCAAAGAGTGTGATCCACGTTTATCTGCCAGGCGGTATGGCTCATCAGGAAAGCTGGGATCCAAAACCTTATAGCCCTCTTGAGTATCGCGGCGAGATGAAGCCTGTGAAGACCAACACAGGTGAGATCTTCTGTGAGTCCATACCTAAACTCGCATCGATCGCGGATCGTCTTTGTGTCATTCGATCCATGACACACGGCGAGGCTGCCCATGAGCGTGGGACACACAATATGTTTACGGGCTACAAGCCAAGTCCTGCATTAAAGTATCCAAGCTTTGGTGCCGTAGTGAGTCACGAGTATGGCCCTCGAAACAATCTTCCTCCTTATGTTTGCATTCCTAATCAACCCAATGAGTTCGCGGGCACCGGTTATCTAAGTTCATCCTACGGACCGTTTTCACTTGGTAGCGATCCGGCTTCAAGTGGATTCAAGGTACGTGATTTGGATCTTTACGGGGGCATGGATGAAGAACGATTCATGCGTCGCAGATCTGCGCTGACAACCGTCAATAAGCACTTGGGGTCAATGACCAACGCGGATAGCGTCCTCGCGATGGATACTTTTTATGACCGCGCTTACAGTTTGCTGAGTTCTCCTGAAGCCAAGGCAGCATTCGACCTCACCAAAGAAGATCAAAAGGTCAAAGACGCTTATGGTGTCAACCAAGCCGGGCAGAGAATGCTGATGGCTAGACGTCTTGTGGAAGCTGGGTGTCGTCTAGTGACTCTGACCTACGGTGGTTGGGATATGCATAACGGTATCACCGCGGCCATGAATCGAACAATGCCGCCTCTGGATCAGGCACTGCATCAACTCATTACGGACCTTGAGCAGAGAGGAATGCTGGATTCCACTCTAGTCATGGTAAGCAGCGAGTTCGGGAGAACGCCCAAGATTAACAAAGACGCGGGTCGCGATCATTATCCTAAAGTCTTTAGTGTGATGATGGCTGGTGGTGGTATCAAAGGAGGCACGATCTACGGTGCGTCCAACGCGACAGCTTCCGAGCCAGAGTTCGATCCCGTCTCACCTGAGGATTTGGCAACCACCATGTATCGTCAGTTGGGAATTGTCGCCGATAAAGAATTGATGGCTCCTGGCGATCGTCCTATTGAAATCGTTGATGGCGGCAAGGTGATCGAAGACATCATTGCCTAGCATTTGGATAATTTAATTTTAGTAGGGCCGGCTTTTTGTTGGTCCGTAGTCCATTAGCGCAACAAAAAACTTCATGACTATGCGATCGAATTTGCATCTGCCCAGTGCATTAATTGTTCTTCTGCTTATGTCGTCCTCCGTTTTTGGGTACCGCCCTGAGATCGTTAGTTCGACTCCGCGTGGTATGCAGAGAGGTACAACACAGAAAGTGGTGATTCAGGGTGTCAGGTTAACAGACAGCCGGCAACTCATCCTGGATAAGCAGGGTATTAATGTGCTTAGTCTGAAGCCCCTTGATGATAAAAAAGTCGAGGTGGAGCTTGAAGTACCAGAAACAACAAAGCCGGGTTTGTATCCGCTGAGGATAGCTGCTGAAACGGGACTTAGTAACGTTCTGATGTTCAGCATAGGAGCTTTACCGACCATTGATGAGGCAGAGCCCAACAGCGATTTTGCGTCCCCCCAGATCATCGAGAATAATGTCACGATTGAAGGGGCAGTTGCGAGGGAGGATGAAGATTATTTTGCTGTAGAGTTAAAGCAGGGAGAGCAGCTTACGGTCGAGTTGGAAGGCGTTCGAATCAAAAAAGGACGCAGTAATCCTTTCTTTGATCCCTATGTAGCGATTCTCAATTCGGAACGATTCGAGTTGGCCACTAGCGATGATGCCCCTCTGCTTCAACAGGATTGTTTATGCTCCATCAAGGCGCCTGCTGATGGGAAGTACTTGGTTCTGGTCCGAGATAGTTCCTTCGGTGGCAATAATGATCGATATCGGATTCATATTGGATCTTTCCCCAGACCGATTGCTGTTGTCCCTGCTGGTGGCGCACCCGGCGAAGTCATCGATATGACCTTCATTGATTCTTTGGGGGAGGCATGGGTTGAAAAGGTTCAATTGCCCAGTGAAGAGTCTGATGCCTTCCCTCTTGTTGTTGAAAATGAGAAAGGCGTTGCACCGTCACCGAATTTCATACGAGTCAAAGCACAGGGTAACGTGCTGGAAGTCGAGCCGAACAACTCTTTCCGAGAGTCCACAACTGGGACATTGCCTGCGGCCTTTTCGGGGATTATTGGTGATTCCGGAGACTATGACTTTTTTAGTTTTGAAGCAAAGAAGGGGCAGACCGTTCGCTTGAAGTTGTTTGCTCGCAACATCCTCAGATCCCAGTTAGACGGGGTTGTGAATGTTTATAACGCAAGTGGTAGTCGGGTAGGCGGGAACGATGACTCGGGTGGACTTGATAGTTCGCTCGATTACAAAATCCCCGCGGATGGTGTTTATCATGTTGGAATCAACGATCATCTCCGTAGCGGGGGACCGGGTTTTAGCTACCGCCTAGAGGCCACTCTGGTGGAACCTGAGTTGGTTTTGACTCTGCCGGATAGAACCCGTTACGTCGCTACTCAGATCAACGTAGCTCAGGGTAATCGTACCGCTGTGATGCTCAATGCGTCTCGAAGGGGCGTCGGGGGAGCGATTGATTTGGAATGTCTGAATCTTCCTGAAGGCGTTGAGCTCACTCCTATACAAATGCCCGCTAATCAGAGCACGGTTCCTTTTCTCCTCTCTGCATCCAAGGAGGCGCCTTTGGACGGTCGGCTCGTTAATGTGGTGGGACGCATTCCCGATAATCCAATTGAAGGTCGTTTTTCCCAGCAGCATCAAATGTTGATTGGCCTCAATAACAATGTGGTGAATGATTATTACGCCGATCGAGCAGCCATCGCAGTCATCAAAGCGATGCCATGCACTATTGAGGTCGTTGCACCTAAGGTTCCAATTGTTCGAAATGGATCGATGGGCTTGGTTGTTAAAATCGATCGTGGAACGCTCGACGCGGATGTACCCATTCGCCTGCTCTATAATCCACCAGGAATTGGTTCTAGCGGCAGCATCAAGATTCCCAAAGGGCAGAATGAAGCAGTGATCCCGTTGACTGCAAATGGATCTGCCGCGATTGGGCAATGGCCAGTCATCGTTTACGCATCAGTGGCAGGTAACGAGATCGCAAGTGAACCTGTAATGCTCGACATTCAGGACAAGCTCTTCAATTTCACTTTTCCCAAGACATCTGCTGAGTTGAGTAGTGAGTCAGCGGTTTTAGTTGATGTGGAAGTGATGAGAGAATTTACAGGAGAAGGTGAGATAGAACTCTTGGGTCTACCGGCCGGTGTTGTGTGTGAGCAAACCAAACAAGCTGTCACTAACGAGACTGAGCAGTTGGCTTTTAAGGTGAAAATTGAAGAGAAGGCACGCGTTGGTCAGCATAAGTCAATCGTTGCAAGGGCAACAATCACAAGTCCCGACGGGAAGATCACACAAACCTTGGGCACAGGAATTTTACAAGTTGATAAGCCCTTGCCTGCACCGGTTGTGAAGAAAGAGGAAGCAAAACCCAAGGAAGTGGCCAAGGCTCCGCCTAAACCTGTGCAAGAGAAGCCGCTAAGCCGTCTCGAGCAGTTGAGACTTCTCAAAAAACAGCAATCAGAGTAACGCTCTGTAACCTAACCTTAATATCCGAACAAAGTCGCATTCCTTACGAGAGAGTCCCGTAGGAAACGATTAGACAACGAGAGTTCCAAGAACTGAGGGTTCGAATAATCATGCGTTTTCAATCGCTGATGACACTATTATTGATTCTCACATTAGTGAATAAGACTGCATTTTCTGCAGAACCAGAGCCCGCAGCGGCTACCAAGTCAACACCTCCGACAGGTGCTGGGCTGAAGCTAGCGGTTTTCCCTGCGTCTATCGATTTGACCACAGCCAGGGATTACCAAACATTCATTGCAACGGTGACCCGAACCGATGATGTAACGATTGACGTGACCACGAAGGCAAATTGGACTCTCACTACCGAAGAGTTATGTAGGATCGAGGGTAATCAACTTTTCCCCATCAGTGACGGGGAAGCCGAGTTGATTTGTGATTACGCAGGAAAGCAGATCCGCGTACCGATCAAAGTGGAGCATAGTGCGGAAAAACTCCCATTGTCCTTCGAAAAAGACATTGTTCCCATTCTGACTCGGAGTGGTTGCAACACCGGTAGTTGTCATGGTGCTGCTCGTGGCAAAGATGGGTTTATGATCAGCCTTTTCGGTTATGACCCCAACGGCGATTATCATCGGGTGACTCGAGAAATTGGTATGAGACGTATCAATCTCGCTGTGCCTCAGGAAAGTTTGTTCCTTACCAAAGCAGTTGGACAGGTTCCTCACTCCGGCGGAAAATTATTCGGAGCAGATTCGGTTTACTATGAGATGATTCTGGAGTGGCTGCGCGATGGCGCTCTAGCCGATGAGAAAGCGCCTCCAAAGGTTAGTAGTCTGGATGTGTTTCCAACCCAAGCCGTCATTGAAGGTAAAGATAGCACACAGCAATTCATTGCAGTCGCACACTACGACGACGGAACCACCCGAGACGTCACCAACCTTGCAGCATTCATGACTAACAATGAAACATCGGCTGCGATAGATAAGGATGGTTTAGTGACTGCCGGAGCGAGAGGCGAAGCCTTTGTGATGGCGCGGTTTGAAACCAAAACAGAGGGTCGCCAAGTTTTAGTTCTTCCGGAGGACCTACAGTACGAAGCCCCCGAGATCACTGGTAATTACATTGATCAATTAGTCGGAAAGAAGTTGAATCAACTCCGTATTCTTCCAAGCGGTCTATGCACGGATGAGGAATTCCTGCGTAGGTGCACGATCGACATTACCGGGCAACTCCCCACCGAGGAAGACTACCAAGCTTTCATGTCGGATACCGCAGCTGATAAGCGTGCAGCACTCATCGAAAAGCTCTTGGCACGAAAAGAGTTCAGTGAAATCTGGGCAATGAAGTTTGCACAACTGCTCATGATTAAGAGTTCTAATCAAGTGAGTTACAAGTCGGCCTTCCTTTACAACCAATGGCTCACAGATAACTTCGCCAGGAACGTTCCTCTGGATCAGATGGTGAGGGAACTGTTGGGTGCCACCGGTGGTACGTTCAGCAATCCAGCAACCAACTACTATCAGATAGAGCGTGATACCCTGAAAAGAGCTGAGAACGTGGCTCAAGTATTCATGGGCATCCGAACTCAATGTGCTCAATGCCATAACCATCCTCTCGATAGATGGACTATGGATGACTATTACGGGTTCGCAGCATTCTTCTGCCAAACCGGCACTAAGATCGCCGAAGATTACAGGGAAAAAATCATCTACGACCGCCGAAGTGGAGAGGTGAAGAATCCTGTTTCCGGTCAAACGATGGTGCCGCAGTTTCTTGGAGGGGAACCTGTGGATACGAAAGGAAAGGATCGGCGCGTCGTCATGGCGGAATGGCTAACGAGTCCGGAAAATCCATATTTCTCAACAAGCATTGCAAATCGTGTTTGGGCTCACTTCATGGGGGTCGGCACCGTGGATCCCGTTGATGATATTCGTGTCAGTAATCCACCTACCAACCCCGAACTTTTTCAAGAGCTCGGGACCAAGCTTTCCGAATACAACTTCGATTTTCGGCAGTTGGTCCGAGATATCTGTAATAGTCAAGCCTACCAACGCACCGCTATCGCCAACGACAGCAACCGGACCGACACTCGCAACTATGCCTATGCCGTTGTCAGGCGGATTCCTGCTGAGATGATGCTGGATTGCGTCAGTCAAGTCACGAACACGAATGAGAAGTTCCGCGGACTACCCCTTGGTGCACGCGCCGTCCAGATTGCAGATGGACGTACCAGTACCTATTTCCTCGATACTTTCGGTCGAGCACCTCGGGAGACGGTTTGCGATTGTGAAGCTTCTACCGATCCTTCGTTATCTCAGGCACTGCATCTCCTCAACGGGAGCTCAACCAATGGAAAGATAACCCAGGGCAAGGTGGTTACTGAGCTACTAGAGGACTCAACGCCAGAGCAAGCACTCGATCGGCTATATGTGCGTTGCCTTTCTCGCTACCCCACGGATACAGAGAAAGCTGACCTGATGGCGGCGATCAATGCCTCACCCAGTCCAAAAGAGGGTTTGGAAGACATCTTTTGGGCGATCTTGAACTCACGTGAGTTCGTATTTAACCACTAAAAAGGCATCGGCAGACTGTCCCAACGAGGGGAAACTCTGCTCTTTACTGGTTTTTATTACACGCTTTCGGAACTGTAACCTACAGTTCCAAAGCGACTGCGCTCCCGGATCAATCGGGGGAAGCATAATACGTAAAATTGTTTTTGGTCTGAACGGGTCAATCCCACGCAATCGACTGATTATTGATGAGATTCATGATGCAGCGTTTCGTTCTTGCACTAACGATCCTTGGTAGCTTGTCTTGTTTGTCCGGTGCACAGGAAGCAGAAAAATCACCCGCACCGGTGAACTTTGAAGAGCATGTCTTCCCGATTTTTCGGCAGCATTGCCTCCAATGCCACAACGCAAATGATGCGGAAGCGGGTTTAGCTCTCGATAGTTTCGGAGCATTGATGGAGGGTAGCGGAAGCGGTGACGTGGTCGCTGAAGGGGATTCGGGTTCCAGTCGCTTGTATCTTGTCATGACCCATGATGAAGAGCCTGCCATGCCTCCAGATCAAGATCCAATTCCAGCCGAGCAACTGGATATCATCAAACGTTGGATCGATGGTGGATTACTCGAGAATAGTGGTAGTAAGGCCAAAAAACGAAAAGGTCCATCATTGTCGTTTTCTATGTCGGACAGCGGCAAGCCAGACGAGATCATCATGCCGGACCAAGTCTGGAGAGTTCCAGTTGTCACGTCACAACGCTCCGCTGCCGCGACAGCGATTGCTGCGAGTCCTTGGGCTCCATTAGTGGCAGTTGCAGGACAGAAACAGGTCGCTCTCTATCACACCGAATCTAATGATTTGTTAGGAGTCATTCCTTATCCTGAGGGTATCCCGCAGGTTTTGAGATTCAATCGAGATGGTGGCTACCTACTTGTGGCAGGAGGAACTCATGCCTCGATGGGCACAGCGTCACTTTACGATGTCCGAAATGGACAAAGGTTATTGAGTGTTGGTGATGAATTGGATGTGGTATTTGGCGCAGATATTAATGACTCAATGACACGGATTGCTCTGGGAGGCCCCCAGAAAATGGTCCGTATTTTTGATACGGATTCTGGCGACGCAGTTTTTGAATTGAAGAAGCACACGGATTGGGTTTATTGTGTCGATTACAGCCCAGATGGAGTTTTGGTTGCGTCTGGTGACCGATCTGGAGGTCTCCACGTTTGGGAAGCCGAGACGGGTCGGCTCTATTTGGATCTAATTGGCCACAAGGGGGCGGTGAGATCCTTGGTCTGGCGAGCCGATTCAAATGTTCTACTGAGTGCGAGCGAAGATGGCACCGTAAAGATGTGGGAGATGAACGCGGGTAATCAACTGAAAAGCTTTAACGCACATTCCGGTGGAGTGACTGGCATTGCTATGGGTCAGGATGGAAAAATTGTGACCTCCGGGAAAGACCGGACCGTCAAGGTTTGGAATGCTGACGGGAGTGCGGTGGCAACGATGCCTGCCTTCAGCGAGCCAGCGTTGGAAGTTGCTATCAGCCACGATAGTAGCCGTGTCATTGGGGGTGATTGGAATGGCCGCACCTTAATGTGGCAGATCTCCGATCCAAAAATCAACACAGAACTTCTTGCCAATCCGCCCTCTCTCACCCAACAGGTTGCTGCTCAGGACAATCAGGTTCAGCAACTGGCTTCGAGTCGCGAAGACATTCTGAAGCGACAAAAAGCCGGACAGCAAATCATTGCCGCTTATCTGAAAACAGAGGAGGCATTGGGATCAAAAATCACCGATGCGAAAACCGCAGTCAGCGACGCTTCAAGCAAGAAAGTGGAAGCTGAAAATAAGATGAAAGCACTGCAGGTGCAGACGAAGGATTTGAATACCACAACTAGCGGATTGAAAAATAAGATCGCTGAAATGGAGAAGCAACTCACATCGCTTAAGCAGATGGAGTTGTCGTTGGCTGATAAAGTAAAGCAAGCAATCGTCCGTCGGGATGCCGCGGAGGTAGACGCAGCGAAGGCCAAGCAGTTACTTGCTTCTAAACTTAATCAGCAGGAAGAACTCAAGGTCAAGGTGGCGACAACCTCAACAAATCTACTCAAGCAGGAGATGCAGTTGCTCGCAAAGATTCAGCTCTCGGCGGACGAGCTTGCAGTGGCGCAGCAGGCGCACAAGGCTTTGGTAGAGAAAAGCGATGCGGCGACGAAAGCGATTGAGCAATCAAAAAAGGTATTGGAAAGCCATGCCAAAAAGATCGCAGACCTGGTCATCAAGCACACCGAACTCGGTAAGGCTTTGATCCAAAACAACAACATGCTGACAAACGCAAACGCAGCCAAAACAGAAACAGAATCGGAAATGATCTCGATTCGGGAAAAAATTCAGGCTGAAACGACTGAAGAGGAAAAGGTCGCTTTGACAGCACAGCTAAAAGCATTAGAGACAGACCTAGCAGAGATCATCAATAAAGTTGCACAGAGCAATGAAGCGATTGGAAGAATTCAGGTTGAAACCAAAAGTGTAAGTACCGACCTAGCTAAGTCTAAAGCAGCCAAAGGTGAAGAGGATAAGACTTTGCAAAAAACCGTAGCAGAAAACTCTGCAATTGGTGAGCAAATATCTTCAGCGTTGGCAGTACTTGAGTCTGCGAAGAACTCGCATACTGGTTTGACACAGGAAATGGATGCATTCAAGCAGCAGATGTCCAAATCTGATGCGGAGAAATTGAAAGCCGTCTCTACTATCGCCAAGTTGATAGCAGAGCAACAACCCATTGAACAGAGATTGGCCGCGTCGTCCTCAACCGTGACTAGCGAGAACGGGAAAATTGATGGCTTTCAACAAGAGATAAAGCAATTGGCAACTCAAAGAAATGATGCCGAAGCTCTCAAACAGAAAACCGTGCAGGAGTTCGATACCAAGAGCGCTAACTTGGTAAGCATGAAGGAGGAATTGCAAGGTTTACCAGGCATGATCCAAACCTATGCTAAGTCGATGACAGATCAACAGGCAGCGATTTCATCCCTGCAGACCACTTTGGCGGAGTCCATCACGAAGCGAGAAGCCTCGCAGAAGACTCTTCAGTCGGTTGACCAAGAGTTGGTTTCGGTTGATTCCGAATTGAACAGTGCCAACCAAAAATTGCGTGCTCTACAAGAAGAATTGGTGGCCTTTGAATCGACATCAAAACGCCTTCGTGACGAAGCGGAGAAGGCGGCGTTGATTGCACAGCAGAAGCGTGCTGAGTTAGATCCACTACAGAAGGGAGTGGATGGGCTGGCGACTTCGATTTCGGATCGAGCAAAGCAAATGGAAACTGCAGCCGCCGAAATGACGCGGATCCAGCAAGAGCTGGCAATGCTCGAGAAAGCCCAACAGGAGGCCAAAGCCGCACAGGAGCAGGCCCAGAAGAAACTAGATGAAACCAGCGCTGCGTTCGAAGAAATCGAAGCAGCTGAGCAGACAGCGAAAGAGAAGCTCGAGTTTTTCGAGTCAGCTTATGGTGCGTAGAGGCTAGTTCACTGGCTTGCGTCAATCCGCGGTTGGAGCCATTTCGGGTCGAGGCAGAGGATATCATCCAATCTTACATAGACCCATGCTACCGGATCGGTAAGGCTTAACCGATCTGGGAGGTTTATGTCGATTTTCGTCCATAAAATCCGTTAGGCGATAGCGATCCGACTGTTTTTCTTGGTCAGCGGAATCTTCGTGTCTAAAATGGAGCTAGGGCTGATAAACGTGCGATTTTCTGTCAGTTAAATAGGGATCGCTCGGTCGCCTGGTCAACGTACGGCTGTCCCGATCTCAAGATGAGTTGCATGCGACCCTCATTTTCCCCAGCTAAGGCACCAAACACCAAAATCAACCATATCTTTGGTTTTGATTCTGCTAATGCTGGTGGGTTAACGCGTCGGTTGTTTGCGTGCTATGTGCTCTCGCTGTACTTCTTCTTGATTGCTGCCAAACCATCCATCGGTCAGCCACCTGGAACTCCACCCCCGCAAAATTTCATCGGTGCTGGCTCAGAAGAGAGCGAAGAGGGTGTGCCGATTCGCGCATTCATGTTTTTGAGTGAATCCGGTAACCCAGTGGTGATGCCCTCTTTAAGCTGGGAGGAGTTTGATCGGTATTTAAAGCTCGATTCCGGAGTTGAGACCTCCGAACAAAAATACAGTTACCAATCGCTTGAGATTTCTGGCAAGGCGTTGGAGCAGCGTGCTGAACTCGATATCCGGTTAAAGTTGGTTGTTGATTCGACTGATGGCGGTTGGGTCAACATACCCATTAAGCTCGGTAACTTTCACCAATTGGAACCTATATCGCTTGAGCCCGCTGTCGAGGCAATCAGCACGGTTAGCGCGGATAACTCGGGCTATCGGTTACTGGTTAAAAGCGAGAAGCGAGTAGAAACTACTTTGACGATGAGAGTTTCTGCTCGGATTGATTTCAATGCTAATTCACAGAGCCTCGGTTTCAAGCTACCTAATGTCCCATCGCGTGTTAGCGTTGAGGTTGCTGATACCACTGCTAATGCGGAGGTTTTAGGTCAGGGCGATGAAATTGTCGAAGTTGAGCGCACTGATGCGAATGGAGTGAAGGTCACTGTCGAGAGCAGCGGTGGTGACTACATGCTTCGCTGGGGTAGTAATCGGGAGACTGTCGAGAGCAGTCCGATATACGAGTTGGACAGCCGCACTACTGTTCGATGGGATTCACCTCAGGATCAACCCACAGCTTCTGTGCGATTTGATTTAAATAACCTACGAGGAGCAGTAAAGGAGTTCAGTCTCAAGTTGCCAGTAAATGCGGTTTTACTTGATGCCCCAGTTGTCTCTGACACCGGACAGGTATTGGACATAGGTCCTGCAATGACGATTTCTGGTGAGCAGATCCGACAGGTTTCCGTACCTGCTGAAATAAAACAGCAAAGGCTTGAGTTAAGTTTCGAGTATCAATTGGTTAATGAAACCGCTTCAAGCTCTTCGCCTTTGCAGTTCAGAGTGCCGAGCATCGTTGGAGCTTTGCGGCATCGTGGCGATTTGGAATTTTCCACACCTGATGAGTATCGACTCCGGTGGAGGTCGACTTCATGGGTGCGGAGTGTGATTTTTGACTCCTCAGCTGAGTCGGGATCAGATCGCTCCTACCGATTTAACTTTGATCGACCCGGTTTCACGTTGCCTCTCTGGTTGGGAGAAAACGAAAGGCAACTGAGGATCTCATCAAGATCCGAGCTCACGACAAGGGAGCGTAATGCTGTATTGTGGATGCAGGTTGAGATCACGGGACAGACCGAAGATGGCCTGCTAAGGTTTGACGACGCAGGATGGGAGGTTCGTGTTGTTGAGTCACAATTGGGGACGCCGCTGGTTACCTTTGAAGATGACGGACTCCGAGTGGTGGATTTATCTTCTTTGTCAAACGAAGAGGCTTCGCAGTTAATCTTTCAATTCCATCGTGTCCTCGAAACCTCGACAGAAACACCAACTGTTGACTTGAATATACCTCGTATTTCGGTATCCAATGCAAGGGAAGTGATAAGGGATTCATCACTCACGCTCGTCAATGATGGAAGAATGGCTTTAGTGGTCGATCTGAAGTCGTCTCGCGGTCTCTCGCGGTCCTCCTTGATTGAGAATTCGCTAAATCCGAGTAGCGATAGCACCTCATACCAACTGATTGATGGGGTCGATTCCGCCAAGGTGGTTGGGAATTTGGTGGAACGGCCGACTCAGATTACTTTGACAAGTGACACATTGATTGAGTTGGATGGTGATACACTCAAAACCAATTGTGATTGGGTTGTCTCCACGCTTGTGGATCTTGAGGGAAGACTGGGTATTCGAATTCCATCTGCAAACAAAAAGTGGGAAGATCAGACTTATGAAAAACACCAACCGGGTTCGGGAGTAGCGTCGAGTGATCCACTAACGGCTGAACCAAGTGAGTGGTTGGTAACCGTTGACGATTTACCGGCTCGTTTAAATTATCTGGAGGGTGATCGTTACACATTGATATCAGATCGCCTCACGAGCGGCACAATGCGAGTAAGGTTTCGAAACCAGAGAAAGCTAGAAGGTAGTTTTTCCGAGGGTGTTTTTGCCTCCATTCCAATGCCTAGGCCAACTGTCTCTGATGTAACGCTTCGTGGCCCCGTAATTGTCAACTTTGAGGGTGATCCTCAGCGAGACTTTGTGTCGATCGATGAACCGAGCGCTAAACGCTTGGAACTAGCACAGATACCAAGGGTTCCACTGCGTGCAAGGCTGAGCAACAAGCAGGAGCAGGATAGTGAACTGGAAGTTGGTCAAACGGTGATCCGGTCTCTTTTGGGTTCCTCCATTCAGCATGACCAATTGTTAACGACTATCGCTGGCGGAGAATTTTATGAGGTCAACCTAACGGTCAACCCGTCAGAGGTAACAGTGAAATGTTTTATCGACGGTGAGCCAGTTGCTGTTCGATTGAATCAATCATCATTAATTATTCCATTAAAGAATGATCCTGAGGAGCAACTGATTGACTTGCGATTATGGTCGCCAGTGGTGACCAATAATTTTATCAATGAGCTCACTCCGTTATTCAATCTTGAAGGATTTGTTAACGGTGTCTATTGGCAAGTCTTAACCGCTGTCGATTCGCACGTGGTCTGGGCGTCTCACTCATTAGGTAGGTCCATGACGTGGAGATACGATCGCTGGAAACTCTATCGAGACGCTAACTACAGTGATGATGCGCTTTTGGATTTAGTTGGGGCAAAGGTAAACCTAATGCCACCCGGTAATCGTTATCTTTATCGTGGCTTCGAGACTGGTGCATTTCGTGTGCTCTTGGTATCGAGGGTTGCGCTGTGGATCGTCATCGGTTCAATGGCCATTTTGCTCACGGTCGTGGTAACAAAATTTGGCTTTTTCAGACATCCCGCAACATTAGTGGCGGCGTTAGCAATTCTCTTGGGGATTTGTGTGGTCGCCCCGGAGGGTGTCATTTTAGCTGGACAATATACGCTGCTTGCTCTGATGCTCGTCATCGTAATGATTTCAGTGCGACTTTCACTTAGGCCAGAATCTAAGCGCCGCCTATTTGCTAATCCCTCGCGAACGAAGAACCAGTCCATCCAAACTTTGGAGTTGGTAACGGACATGTCTGATACCAAAGAAGGCATGAATACGTGATCGGTAACGCTGCGTACTTATTGTATTCGCCAAAGAAACGATGTGGTCTACCACGGAGTGCGGCTTACTTTGCATCTTTTGCCGCACTGTGTTCTATATGGGCAGGCACCGCAACGGGGCAGGAGATATCCAGCACCCCCGGGTTGAGTGCATCAATTGTTGCTGAGGAGACTGGCAGCGAAAATCTGGTTCCCAACAACGCGGACGCAGAGTCAGAAAAGACGGTTGACAATTTAGAAGCTCTACCCGTTGAAACCATTACCTTACCCCTTCCTCGAACACTCCCCGATGGCAGGGGGATCAGACCTATTGCTTTATTTTCCTCCCAAATGGATGTTTTGGTATCCAAGGAGTTCCTGCCCGTTGCACTAGAGCAGTTGCGTTCAGCATTTGTTAGCCAGCAAAGTGAATCAAGCGAGTTATTATCCACCCAGATTAGCTCGTCGCAGTACGTGGTGGAACTGCAAGGGGACCAATTGATCTGCCGTCGTGGATCGTTACGCGTTTCAACGAAATTCGCTCCTCAGACGACCATTCCTCTTGGTCGACAGAGTGTAGCTGTGCGCACCGCAGAGGTCAGACCCAACTATGGGCTTGAGGGCAATTTCCCACCGTTTGAATTTGATGCTGACGGTCGTGCTTATGCCAGCTTTCCAAAATCTGATGAGTCGGATGAAAGCTTTGATTATCTCTGGAGCTGTCGAGGTAAATCCGTAGGGAATTCGACTGACTTTAAACTGAATCTACCGCTTGTTAAGCAGACGACTATTTTTCTGGCGATTCCCTCGGGTAAGGAATTAAAGGCTCTTAATGCTGTTGCGACTCGACTTGAAAGTGTTGATCCAGCAATTCTTGAATTGGTAAATAACCAGGAAGTGGGCTGGTACCAAATTGAAGCAGGTGGCGTTGATCAACTTGATTTGACCATTGTAAATGATCAGAGTGGGCAAACAGATTCCTTGGTAGTTCGACTTTCACAGATGCAATGTGATTTACGAACAGAGGGGATGAGTTGGACCAAGCGGTTTATCTTGAAAAAACAGCCTGATATTCCCTTTCCTGATTTGCTCTTTCGAGCACAAGAAATTATCGAAGTGAAATTAGATGGTGAATCAGTTCCTTTTTTGGTTTCGGATGTCGAAGGAGGTTATAGATATCTCAGCTTGGCGTTTTCTGAATCGGGAAGCCAGAATGCACTTGATTATTCCACTCTCTCGGTTAGCGGGTTTAGTCCAACCATCGGTTTGAATACATGGATAGATCTGCCAATTCTTGCGATCGAAGATGCACTCAACGTTGCGACCGCTGAGGAAATACAAATTTCTATTTCTGATCCTTTTCAATTGGTTGGACTGAATTTGCCAGCTTCTTGGGAGTCTATGGAGGAACAGAGATTGGAGAATGGAAATTCCATCGTTCGTCTATTCGGACCACTGAGAGATCATGGGATGGACGAGTTATCCGTTGGAGAACAAGAAGCAGATACTTCAAACACAAGTACAGATGTTGACAGCATCGAAAAATCCGACCCGACGATAGATGACATAAGTCTATTGCTTGCGGAAAAACCTGCTGAAAAGATTGCTGAAACCGATATTCGATTTGAAGTAGATAAGAGAAGTTTAAAAGCTTCAGCGAAGCTGAGTATACCCGTCGATCAACAGCGTGCATTACCCATTGAGTTGGTGATAGAAGATGAATGGGAATTATTAACATTGCGATTCGCCGAATCAGATCGCCTCATTGCCAAGAGCTTGACCAAATCAACTGATAGGATCATTGAAATTTGGCCGGAGGCGAACGAGTTAACTGACGGAACAGTTGAATTGTTGGCGGATGGTGAACGCCCTCTTAGATCCTCTGGCAACCAGCTCTCAGTTCCTGCGAGTTGGTTTATCCGTAGTGGTGGTGGGTTCGGCGCGAATGTTCGCATCTCAATAACACCAAGCGCTGCTCTCACATGGGATGGAAGCACTGCCCTTCAGCCATCCATCATGTCGTCAATGAAATCAAACGACAATGCACTATTTCATGAGCCTATCAATGTGCGAACCCTTTGGTTTGCACCTATTAATGGAAGTCTACCCGCAGTTGACTTGGTGAGTCCGAGTGTAGCATATACTGCATCAACCCAGCTTTTGATCGGCTATCAAGATGGGCAGTTGACTGAAGAACTGAGGATTTCGATTGAATCTGAAAGCCAGTCTCTTAGTCAGATATTTATCCAAACTGAGGGGCGGGAAGGCTACCCAGACTATCAATGGAATCTGCAGAAAGAGGATGGTACAGAAGTTGTTCAACTGAATGGTGTGCGTAAGCGTGCTTCGTCTGTTGGTGATGAGTACGACCTTGATTTGGCGAATCTACCTCTCAAGGATCGATACATTGTTGCTAAACGGGTTCTGCCCGCTTCGGAGGAGATGACCTTATTACTACCTACCGTGATAGGTTCAGCAACACAAGATGCTGAGATCCTTCTGCATCCGACTCTCCAACTGGAGAAACAGAGCCAATTATTATCTGTTATTCCAACATCTCGCCAGAAAGATATTCTGGGAAGTGGTACTTTTCCAAACCCCTATGACGCGAACACAGATCGTTGGCTGCGACTTAGATACGATCCTGTCAACCAAACAACAATCAGTATTAATACCGCCTCAAATCCCATCACGCCCAACTTGGTGAGATTCGAGTCCATTCGTTGCATTGGATCTGTTAGTGGTACTGATAAGATCCAGGCGGACTATCGAATTTATTCCACCACAGATTTTAGATTAGTCATCCCTAGTGATTGCAGATTGATTGATGTACACCGAAACGGCGTATCCATTGAGGCAGGGATTTCCGAAGCGGGAGAAATTCGCCTTCCTGCCACCTACGAAGAAGATCATATTCGCTTGAACTTCGAGCGTCGTGTACGAGCAAATTGGTTGACGCGATCTTGCGAGATGCCTGAATTCAAATTGGTTGATGCTGTCGTACTTTCATCGCAGTATGACTTTGTTCCGATGCCAGATAGCGCCGTCATCAATCTTGGGGCAAAGAAAATCATATTTGATTTGCCCAAGGTAATGGAGCTTACTGAGCCGAAGCAAGCCATTTTATTAGGTCACTATGAGCATCTCTTGGCGCTCGGTTGTTTTGTGGCATTTGGTGTGTTTGGTGCAAGTGTTCTGATCGGTAGATCTTCAACATTAGCTCTGCTGATTGTATTGGTGTTTGCTTTAGCCACCGGCTTTACATGGTTTGCGCTTTCGATAGCCTTTTACGGATGGATAATCATGCCAATCGTGTCGGGTGGTCTTCTTGCTATAGCTACAAGAGGCTGGTTTACCGAAGATTCGGTTTTCATTTCGAGGGAGAATGACCCGCCAACTCAAGAGGATGCCAAGAATACCGATGACTTCTCTGTGACAGATTTATCAGGGCGTGCCCTCGTTGTGCTGCTGTGTTCTGTAATGTCTGGCGGTGTGATACACGGTCAGGAGTTAGCTGATGACGAGATTCAGACCCCGGACACAGCCGTGAATGTACTGGTTCCGGTTGATGCTAGTGGAGCTCGTAAGGGTGACGTGGTCTACGTGCCAAAGAAGCTTTTTACAGACTTGTTTTCGAAAGAATCCGAGAAACAAGCTAGTACAGTCAGATTTGAGTCAGCTACTTATCGAGTCAATATACAGAGAGAGGCGGATACTTCGAACACGCAAGTAGCATACGGCGAAGTACAAGCGGAATACGTCATCATCAACAAGGGTTCGGGTAATAGCCAGGCACTACCTTTACCCATTGATTTTGAAGCGATCAGGCGGATCGAGCTGCTTGGTGAAACGACGAGAATTTTACCATTTGAGCGAGAGGGACGCTTCCTTCGGCTAGTCACCTCCCCTAACGCTAATCTCTTTAAGATACGGGTTACCTTTAAGCCGAAGCTTTCAAAGCTGGGTCGATGGGAAAGACTAGAACTTCCAATCCCATCCATTGCGAATTCTCGAATCACTGTTGAGTCAGGTATCCCACTCGATGCTGTTCGTCTGGGAGGTAGTAACGGTTGGTTGGTAGCGGAAGAAACAAGTCTTTCACGCTCTTGGGTGGATGACTTGGGGCCAACCAACGCCTTAACTTTAGATGTGCGGGGATTTCTTGATGGTGCTTCTACCGAGAGAAATGAGTTGTCGCGACGGTACTGGGTTAGAGCAGGTGCGCGTGATGTGGTTATTGACTGTGAATTGGATTTTCCCAATACACCTGCTATCGGGGAAAGCTTCCAATTTGTAGTGCTGGATTCGAGAATGCCGACAATCATCGGCAGTTCATGGCGACTGGTAAGCTCCGAACTTTACAGTCCTTCTCGCCGTCTAGTAACCGTGGAGTCTGCGAGTAATCAAGCGGAACCTATTCGATTAGTCTGGAAATTTGAAGTTGATTGGCAAGTAATCGAGGAAGAATGGGTTGGACAGATCACCATTCCTGAAGTGATCGCATCCGCTTTAGGAAATAATTCTGATCCATGGGTGGCGCTACAGTGCGAACCTAATATGAAGTTGCCGCCAATTTTAAATTCGTCGAGTGAACCCATGGCGGTTGATCAATTTCTAAGTCGCTGGCGCGGATTTCGTGGTTCGATTAGTCGAGCTTTTGTGCCTGTTGGATCGATTCCGGTAATAGAAGTTCGTCGGAAAATTACCAACGTTGAAAACCTGGTCAGGCAGCATTCTTATCACGCGCACGTGGATGATGAGAAAGTACAAGTGCATTATCGATCAGAGTTAATCATCAATGGAAATTCACCTCAACTCCCTCAATTGTTTGTGACGGATAAATTGAGGGTGAATCGCATAAATATTGACGGTCAGCCAGTTGCACTGCCGTCCAAGGAGCTCAGTAACGGGAGGGGTTACTATGTGCTTCCAGGCATTGGTAAAAAGACAGTTAATGTTGATTTATTTGCCGAACAGCCATTAGCCGATGGTAAGCCATTTCAATTACCCGCCGCACATATCGTAGCCAATTCTTCTGCACCGGCTGCTGAATGCCTGCTGACTTGCATGCCATCTACGAAAATCCTGGAAAAGGATGGTAGCCTTTACCAAGGCGGCGAAGTCCGGCCTGATGAAACATTGCTAGGGTATGGCGTGCCTTTGGGGGCTCGAGTGGTCGCATCATGGACCCAACGGTTGGCAACAGAGGAATCAGAGGAAGGTTTTTTTGCTAATCAGTGGATTTGTGAGCGAGGGAATGAGGATTTGACCGTCGATCAGGCAGTATCTCTATCGCGGACTAATCGACGGTGGACCATGCAAGCTGTGTTCAAATTTCGCAATGACAGACCTAGAGCGATATGGGTAGAAGTTCCAACGATATGGACTGAGGATATTTCTGTGCTTGGAGGAGAAATCCTGCAGAGGGTACCTGCGATCGAGGAATCTCGAACGGTTTTGGAAATCGGTTTACTTGAGGAACGCGAAGGCCGGCAAGGTTTCAGTTTACAGGGGCGGCTTGATAATCTTGGAACAACTAGGATTGGTGTTCCACGAATTTCTATGTTGAATATTAGGACTGGTGAGATATATGTGGCAGTTCCTAAACAACTTGACGGTCAAAAAGCGAAGTGGCGTACAAGCGCAGTAGATCGCGCAAAAATCCCGGATGATCTTGATAGCGGTATTTCTTCGGGGGGCTATCAAGCCTATCGAGCAGTGAATAGTGCTTATTCAATTGATCTGGCGCCTCTACCTGACGTTGAGTCAAAACCCAATGTGTTCTGCTCAGATACACATGTGTTCCCAAAAAAAGAGAGTTTATTGGTACTTACACATTGGGATATTTATCCTGGCAATGAGCAAGCATTTGATGTGGATTTGCCCGAGTCGTGTGAGGTTCTGGCTATATGGTCAGATGGCAGATCGACAAAAAAAGAGGTCACAGAGATCAACGCGAAAAAGGTCTTAAAAATACCTTTTGCTTTGGATCGTTACTCTCATTCGATTCAATTATTAGTTCGCATGAAAACGAAGCCGGAATTTCTTAGTTTAGAACTGCCGCGTCTCAGGAACCTTGATCCGGAGGTCAAATGGCTAAGCGTGTACAAGAATGACAATCAGAGTGACTATAAAAAGAAAGAAATCGTGATAAACAATGATCAGTTGCGACGATCTAGTTTGGCTCGCGCGGTGGTGAATTCGATTGAAGTCATCGTTAATTCCGGACAGTATGGTGAGTCAGAAGTGAAGCCTTGGTTGTCGAGTCGAGTGCAGAGATATTTACGACTCACGAATCCCGATATTCCCACTCTAACACCCTCTTGGAAACAACAGAATTTAAAGCGACTCTTTGAACAGGATCAGGATACATCCAACAATACGATTTCTACCGACTGGGATAATCTCGATATGAAAATCCGGGAAATGGTCCACAATTTTTCCCTAAAGGTAGAGGATTTGGATTCGATTGAATCGGGAGCCCTTTTCCCAGTCCGCGAATTTGATGGTTATCAAACGAGCAAGATTTGGGGTTACGAGAAGCTCGAGTGTAACGAGCTTCTCAGGAGTTACCTTACGCGTGAGCATAGTGTTAGCGTAGCGATCCAACCGATACTTGGTCTAAGTCTCTTAGGCTTCATGTTACTTTGGGTACAGCGCAATCCGATAACCACGCGAGGCATTGTTGAAAATCCCTCGTTCTGGCTATTTACCCTTGGTTTGAGCTGTTCAATTGTATTGCCGGTGCCGATAGCTGCCGGTTTAATCCTTATCGCTGTGATCATCCCACTACTTTCCAACTCCAAGTTTATGCAGCGTCTGGCGATCCGATGGCAAAGATGATTGGTATATTTAAGGGGAGCTGGAGACTCTGCTTGGAAGAATTGTGAGTTGGCTCAAGAATGTTCCAGATGGCAAACGTGATGATACTTACCAGAGCTAAGGAGATTCTGATGAGCTGTCGATTATCGCTTGGTATTTTTCTCGCGCTGTTTCTAGTGGGATTCAGTATCGCAACAGAGCCGGACAACCCACCATCGCTCAGCGAAACGATCGATTCCTTGGAGATTGAGGATGGATTTCAGATAAGGCTCATAGCACAGGAGCCATTAATCACCGATCCGATCAGTTGTAGATTGGATATGCACGGCCGCCTCTGGGTGATTGAAATGGCAGATTATCCATCGATGAAAAAAGGTAACGCGACGCCTAATGGAAAGCTAAAAGTTCTCACGGATCTTGATTGTGATGGGCAATACGAAAGTGCAACAGTGTTTGCGGGATCGCTTGATTTCCCAACCGGTGTACAGCCATACAAAAACGGCGCAATTGTTACCTTGGCGGGTAAGATTGTTTTTATCGAAGATAAAGATGGTGATCTGGTTGGAGATGAAATCCATATCTGGTTTGACGGATTTGCTGAACAGAATCAGCAGTTGAGGGCTAATCATCCCACTCTTGCTCCCAATGGTTTGATTTATGTAGCGAATGGACTTCGAGGCGGGCAAGTACAAGCTGTACATTCACGATTTGATAAGCGGTCGGAACGCCTAGATTTACGCGATGGAGATTTCTTTTTCGATCCAGAGGGAGGAGCCTGGGGCGCTATTGCCGGCAAGAGTCAATATGGATTGACGATTGATGATTTTGGACGACGAATAGGATGCAGCAATCGAAATCCTGCGATGCATGCTGCTTTGGATCTAACTGTAATTCAGCGTGATCCATTACTTACTCCCAAGGAGTCAGTGGTAGATGTTGCCAAGGTTGGTGTCGATTCAAGGGTTTATCCACGAGGTAACGCTTGGACTACCAGCAACTTACACGGTGGACAATTTAGCGCGGCCTGCGGGGTCTTCGCGCCGGGATGGATGTCAAATCGAACAGAGAATTTATTTGTTTGTGAGCCGACAGCATATTTAGTACAGCGGCAAACTTTGGTTCGGGAAGGAAGCCGATGGTTCGCGAGAAGAACCGAGAAGCCGAGTTTTGACTTCCTGACTTCTGTCAGCGATTGGTTTAGGCCAGTGGATCTTTCACCCGGTGTTGGTGAGAGTTTCTATGTGGTTGATATGGCCAGAAAAGTAATCGAACATCCTGATTTTATGCCTCCAGAGTTGAAGAACCGAAAAGATCAACGAGATGGTAGTCAACTTGGTCGAATCTGGCAGGTGGTGGAAGGGGAAGAGTGGCCTGAGACGAGCACTGAATTCAATTCCGATATTGCAATTGATTGGTTGCAATCTAAGTCCGTTTGGCAACGAAGTAGTGCCAGCCAATTTTTCTTGGAACAGGGTGAGAAGTATTCAAAAGCGTGGGAATCTTTACTTACAAATCAATCGGCCGACCAAAGAGGTAAATCCCGAGCCGCTTTTCTGTTGAACCGTTTTGGTCTCCTCGATCAAAAACATATTGATCTTATGCTCACCGCTGAAAAAGAAGACCTCCGTGTATTGGGTCTTCACCTTTCGCGTTCGTATGAAGCGTGGATGGCTCACCTACCCGACCTCGTTTTAGATCAAAGCTCTGTGGTCTTATTAGAGTTATCATCCAGAGTAGCAGGTGCTAGTGAGATGAATCCGATGGTTCGAATACAAGCTTTGACGGATATTGCATTGAATCCGGACGCGGATGAGTTGGTCATGAGTGTGGTCGGTAGCGTCGCTGCAGATGATGTTCTACCACTCGCTGAGTCTATCTCCAGTCGAGGTGATACAGTTTCAAAAATTTTCTTGCATCTGATCGAACG
The DNA here is from genome assembly GCA_012270385.1 of Rubripirellula sp. GTDB lineage: Bacteria > Planctomycetota > Planctomycetia > Pirellulales > Pirellulaceae > Rubripirellula. Next base: position 32,395 of record JAAXIK010000111.1, read on the forward strand.
TTCCGCGATGAAGGCACCGATTGATGCTACAAATCTTTTAGCTGTTTATCTTAGCGGATGGAATGATTCTGAAGTTCCCGATGGTTCTGTGGCTCCACTTCTTACCGCTTGGCATCGCGGGTTAAAACGCTCAGGCCAGCGACCCACGGAGGTTTTCAGTAAAGTGTCAGAGCAGCATCGAATCACTCTGCGGGAGATCGTGGAATCCAATCGGGCATTGCTAACGATGGAAACCCTATCACCCAGTGTGCGGTCAGATTGTTTGGAACTATTCATTGCGACCGGGAGTGTAGATGCCGCGCAATTGAGAGATCTAGCTAGTGAGTTGAATGTTTTTGATGTGCGGAAGGTTGCCATCAGCCAGCTTTTGAAAATCGATCCAGAATGGACGAAACTCTTTCTTAGTGAACGCTGGCTATCTTTGAATGCAAGATTGAGACATGAAGTGATTAGAAGTTCTCTTGCTCGGGACATCGATGCGCTGTGGATTCTGGAACAATTACGTGACGATCTACTTCCTAAAAATGCGATAGAACCCAAAATTGCCCAGAGACTGAGAGAGCATCCTAACCGTGAAGTGGCTAGTATGGCCAAGCGACTGCTCGCTCCGAATGATGATCGCAAGAAGGTGATTGCAGAATATCAAACGGCTATGAATATCGAGGGTGATCCATTCGTTGGTAAGAAGATTTTTTCAGACCACTGTTCAGCGTGTCATCGGATCGATGGTTATGGCACGAATGTCGGTCCCGACATCAGTGATACAAGAACCAAATCTGCAGAATATTTACTTACTTCAATTTTGGATCCTAATGCGGCAATCGACGCCTCGTTCGTCCAAACACAATTGCTTACCACGGATGGTCGTCGCTTTGATGGACTACTGGTAGGCGATGATGCGGAAAATGTAACCATCCAACAACAAGGGGGTGAGAAACACATTATTTCGAAGGTCGAAATTGAGCAGGTAAAAAATCCAGGAATATCCTTAATGCCTGAGGGATTCGAACGAACCATCAGTTCAGATCAAATGCGAGATCTGATTTCTTACCTAAAAAATTGGCGATATATGAAGGTCGATATCCCTGGAGTTTCCCCCGATGAAATTAGGTGACGGTCGCATGGTATTTATGTTTTACCCTGTTCATTTACCGCGTCTCGCTCAGTCATTCGAGGAGATTAATAGTGAATGACCGAAAATTCAAAATGGGCCTAATTGGTGGTGGTGGCAAGGGTTTTATTGGTCGCGTTCATGTTACCGCGGCAACTCTTGATAGAGAAGCTGAACTGGTCGCGGGTGCTTTTTCGTCGGATCCAAACAAAGCTTTGTCGTACGCTGTGGATTTTGGAGTTCAGAGTGAGCGGGCATATGCAACGTATGAAAAGTTACTCCAACAAGAACAATTATTATCAAATTCCGAGAAAGTTGATTTCGTTTCGATAGCAACTCCCAATCACACACACGCGAAAATTGCTGTTGCTGCTCTGCGGTCGGGATTTCACGTGATCTGTGATAAACCGATGACCACGAATCTCGAAGATGCCAAGTCACTTGTCGAGGTGGTAGCGGAGACCAATAAGGTTTTTGCTTTAACCCATAATTATTCTGGCTATCCAATGGTGCGCCAGGCACGGGAGATGATCCGAAACGGTGATCTTGGTGAACTCATTGCAGTTCGTGTGTCCTACAAGCAGGGCTGGATGCATGGTATGGATACTGAGGTTATCCCAGAACGTGGAGCATGGAAAAGTGATCCAATGCTCAATGGCCGCGCGGGATCACTTGGTGATGTCGGGACGCACGCTTTTCATCTTTTGAGATTTGTGACTGGACTCATTCCACTGTCTTTAACCTGTAAAATGTCATCTTATTCCAAGCACCACAATCTGGATGACTATGGACAGGCAATCATCCAGACCACTGTGGGCGCGACCGGTTCAGTTTTATGGAGTCAGGTTTCGCATGGAAGGCTGAATGACCTTACTCTTCAGGTGGACGGGACGAAAGGAGCTCTGGAGTGGCATCAAGAGGATCCGAATCGCCTCAGTTATGGCCGATTTGGAAAACCAACCATGACTTACGAGCGTCACCCGGGTGCTGGTTACACTACGGATTCAGCGAGAATGGCTTGCAGATTACCTCCTGGCCATCCAGAAGCCTTTTATGAAGCATTTGCCAATATTTATCGGGACGCATACGTACAGATGCGCGAAAGTGACCAATGGTCTAACAAGTCGGTTGATCGAGATGAAAATCTATGCCCGACAGTGGAGGATGGTCTCGAAGGTGTGATGTTCACTCATCTGTGCCTAGAAAGTGACTCGGAGGAATCGAGTTGGGTGCCATGGAATCTATAGGCTAAGCAGAGATTTTGAATCTGTTTCCAACTAAGTAGAGTCATGTTTATTCACATTAAGATTTCTCTCAGAGCGGTATCTCATTGAGACGTAGTGAGTGGAAATCCGCGAACGCGATGGTGGAAATTTTGGGATGATTCGCTTTGACAGAAATATTCATGGAGAGTGTCAGGAGTTTGTGTTGTGAGAAGGAATGAAAGAGTCGAGATTATTCAGCAACGCTTGCAGGCGTTGTATCCGGACCCACCAATTCCTCTCGATCATCGGGATACTTTTACGCTGCTTGTAGCGGTACTGTTAAGTGCTCAGTGCACTGACAAAAAAGTGAATGAGGTTACGCCCGCCTTATTCGCGGCGGCACCTAATCCCAAAAAAATGTTCCGTCTCGGCGCGGACGGTATCTATCCATATATACAGACACTAGGACTTTCCCGCCAAAAATCCAAGAGTTTGGAGGGACTCTCCAAAAAATTAATTGAGCAGCACGGTGAACAAGTGCCGGGTACATTTGAGGACCTTGAATCGCTGCCAGGTGTGGGTCACAAGACCGCGAGTGTGGTGATGGCTCAAGCTTTTGGAGTCCCAGCTTTTCCCGTAGATACTCACATTCACCGTCTAGCTCAACGTTGGGGGCTGACTAACGGGAAAAGTGTTGTGCAGACGGAAATCGACCTCAAGAAATTATTTCCATCTGAAAACTGGAATACCTTGCACTTACAGATCATTTTTTACGGCAGAGAGTTTTGCACTGCGAGAGGATGTGATGGTACTCGGTGCGAACTTTGCCAAGAGCTATATCCTAAAAGACGGAAAGCTGTTGTCTGTAAGAAACCCTAGTGCGGCGGTGGGTTCGTAATTTCTATTAAGAGTGTGAGCTAGGGATTTACTCGGTGGATCTAATCTTGAAGGAGCACCAAGTTGTCACGATGAATCACACATTCATAGGGCCGGTGTCCGAGAACCTCAGAAATCTGCTCACTCGGCAAACCCATGATTTTTTTGATTTCACTTGAAGGATAATTACTCAGACCTCGCGCAAGTTCTTTTCCAGTTTGATCCAATATCGCGATTACACTTCCCTCGGTAAAAGATCCAGTCAGTTTAAGGATCCCAATCGCCAGTAAACTGCTTCCACGTCGAGTAATCGCTGATTCGGCGCCGGCATCAATTGTGATTGATCCGTTTACTTCGGCGGAACTGCCAATCCAACGTTTCCTCCCTTTAATAGATCGCTCTGGAGGCAAGAAGAGTGTTCCAACGATTTCACCATCCATTATTTTGTCAAGAACTCGATCATCTCGACCAGGGGCTATGATCGTAGGATGGCCGTGTGATGTGGCCGTTTTTGCGGCTCGTAATTTACTCTCCATTCCACCACGACTTTGATTACTCTTATGAGTTTGTGCCATGGCTAGAATAGAGTCATCAATCTGGGTGACCGTGTCCAGCTTCTTACTCTTTTCTGAGTCTGGTGGACCGTCGTAGAGACCATCGACGTCCGAAAGCACAATCAATAGTGCTTCTGAAAGTAGTCCTGCCACCTGAGAAGCGAGGCGATCATTATCCCCGAAGGTTGTCATCAGCTCGGAGACAGCGACAGAATCATTCTCATTAATGATTGCGATAGCTCCAAAGCTGTGAATCTGGTTAAGTGAGTTTCTAACGTTCAAGTAACCCCCTCTTCGGCGTAAGTCGGTGGCGGTCAATAGTACTTGAGCCGCGTGCCGACCACGTTTCGCGAATGCTGTCTCGTAGGATTGGATCAAATCCGTCTGCCCGATCGCTGCTACGGCCTGAAGTTGTGCTAAACCACTCGGTCGCTCAGCGAGAGCCAATTTCGAAACTCCGGCCCCTACGGCACCGCTACTCACCAAAAGCGTCTGCCGCCCAGAATCCGCGATGTGGCACAGTTGCGCCGACAGGCTATCGATCCGCGCATGATCCAAAATACCCGTATCCGAGGTAATGACTCTCGTGCCTACTTTGACAACAATGCATTTTGCTTGCTGAATGATATTTTGGCGTATTTCACTTTTTGACGGCATGGTTACTACTAGGTCGGTGAATGCCACTTTTTATAGGGTTTTTTCACCCCAGAACCTTTTTTTCACGATCACTTGGACTGGACCATGGTTCAGAAATTGTCATGGGGAATCGACGCGCAGGGAAGCCCGCTGTAAAAACATATCCATCGACAAATCTAGGATTCGGTTTAGCTTACGTCACTTCATGGCTAAAAGCGTAGTGAATTCTGATTTTCATACCGAGACATCTTTTTCGACTAGGAAGCAGCATTATGAGCGAACTACATCATGAGTGTGGTGTCGCAGCCATCTATCACCTGTCAGGGAGGGGTAGAAGTCCAATTTGCACCGGTGACGGACCAAGGCAAATATCACGTCTTCTTCCCAGAATGTTGCTAGATATACAGAATCGTGGCCAGTTAGCGGCAGGGATGACAACCTATGATCCTGATCGGCCAACACTTCTCGCCAATCGAAAAGATGTGGGTACCGTTTCCGAGGTGTTTCGGCTAAATCATCGGGCGAAGGCTGAATCATTGATGCGGTCACTGGCAGGTAGAGCGGCAATTGGTCACGTTCGTTATGCGACGTGCGGCCAAGATGATAGAAACTACGCGCAGCCATTTGAACGACGACATATTCATAAGAGAAAGTGGTTTAGTTTCTGTTTCAACGGCCAGCTTTCCAATTACAGCATTTTGAAAGAACGCTTACTTGCGGATGGTGATCATCATCTCGCGCTCGATACAGATACCGAGATTATCCTGCATGAGTTTGGTCGCATGTTGAGCAATTCACGTGGTCGAATTGACTGGATTGATCTACTACGGGAGACAACCTCTTCATTTGATGGTGCATACAGCTTGGCTGTCCTTACCGCTGAAGGGGAGATGATTGTTGCTCGCGATCCACTCGGTATTAAACCGATGTGCTATGTCAATGATGGGCCATTATTTGCAGCGGCGAGCGAAAGCGTGGCATTGCTGAATCTTGGATTTGATAGTGAGCAGATCAAGTCATTGCCGCCTGGGCACGCGATCATCATTGATCAAGAAAATGGCTTTCGTTTAGAACGGTATGCACCGGAAGAGGAATCCAAACATTGCTTCTTTGAATGGATTTATTTCGCTAATGTGGCCAGTACTTTGGATGAGCAAAGTGTTTATCTAAGTCGTACTAAACTTGGTGAAGAGCTTGCTAAGGCTGAACGAGGACTCGACCTAGTCAATATCGATCCTGACGACACCATCATCGTACCGGTTCCAGACACCAGCAAGGCAGCGGCAGACTCCATGGCTTACCAGCTATCGATTCCTTGTTGTGAGGGATTGATCCGTAACCGTTACGCCGGCCGTACTTTCATTGAAGGTGGTCGCGCGCGAAAAGCAAAAGCGGCAACTAAATACACTCCTCTCCGCGAGGTTCTTGAAGGAAAGCGGGTCATTTTGGTTGAGGATTCCATTGTTCGAAGCACGACGATGAATGTTCTACTGGACCGTATTCGGGAGGTTGGGGGTGCTAAGGAAATTCACGTTCGAGTAGCGTGCCCACCCATCATTGCTCCCTGTTTTTATGGGATTGATATGAGCACGATCGACCAGTTGATCGCCCCAAAATACTTCACTACCAAAGGTATTCTGACTTCTGAAGCCCAGCAGAGGTTGGCGGATGATTTGGGAGCCGATTCACTGCAGTATCTTCCCGTCGATTCCATCTCACGTGCCATTGGGAAACCCGCCAGTCATCTTTGCCAAGCCTGTATCACGGGCGAATACCCAACGAAGTGTGGTCAATCGCTTTATCAAATTGCTCTTGATAATCAGGGGTCGAAGCTGGATAGCAAGCGAACTTACGAGCAGTTGGCAGCAGCAATGGGTGTTTCCTGATTTTTGCTTGCGAGTGAAGGATTCGTGGTGAACAAACCATTCACGTTCACAGCAGTGGCTCTCAGGTTGCAGCGTCCATGTCACCACATCGGCATGCCTGAGTAGATCCTGATTTTTGACCAGCCTAAGTGTTGCACGGATATTAAGTTTTCAATACTTGGGTTCATCGATTCACCGAGAGGCAACCGGAGCACTTGGAGTTCATTACAATTGTTTTCAGTGTGGACCCCGGGCTCCAAGGGTGTTGAATCTAAATCTGGAACTGGATCGAAGAGTTTCAGAAGATTGGAGGTCGTAATTGTTGCGGGGATCTAATTCCGATTGTGCAGGTATTAGAGAAGACTAAGAGCCCTGCATGGTCCAGGAGTATGCTACCGGCGAAATGGCACGTATTATTCCCCATGATTTTGGATGGTTTCTGTGAGCAGCTTTCTGGCACTCGATCAAGGTACAACCAGTTCACGAGCACTCATTTTTGATCGCTTTGGCAAAGTACTAGGATCAGCGCAAAAAGAGTTTGAGCAGCATTTTCCTCAACCTGGGTGGGTCGAGCATGATGCTACTGAGATATGGGCGACACAGATAAAAGTCGCACAGGATGCAATTCACAACTCTGGTTTGGAATTGAACGAAATTTCAGCCATCGGGATTGCAAACCAACGAGAAACAACGGTGGTTTGGGATCGATTAAGTGGTGAACCTGTCTGTCCCGCGATTGTCTGGCAAGATCGTAGAACTAGTAATCGGTGCGAAGATCTCCGTAACCCAAAATTCGAAGCGATGGTTAGGTCCAAGACAGGTTTAACCTTGGATCCTTATTTTTGCGCTACCAAGATTGAGTGGATTCTCGACCATATTTCAGGAGCCCGTTCAAGAGCAGAGAACGGGGATCTGCTCTTCGGGACAGTGGATAGTTGGCTGCTCTGGAAACTCACCAAAGGACGCGTTCATGCCACCGACACTACCAATGCATCGAGAACCTTGCTCTGGAATCTAGGTGAGGAGAAATGGGATGATGAACTCCTCAAGACATTTGGGATTCCGTCTTGCATGATGCCAGAAGTCAGGCCATCCAGTCATTTGTTTGGTCACAGCGAGGCAAGTGTTTTTGGCATGCCAATTCCGATTGGGGGAATAGCGGGTGATCAGCAGTCAGCATTATTTGGACAAGGATGCACTCAACCCGGGCTTGCAAAAAACACTTATGGAACCGGCTGTTTCGCGTTGATGCATATCGGATCCAAACCGAAGCAATCACTTTCTCGACTGCTCACTACGGCCGCTTGTAGTAATCAAGGGGAAAAGGCGTATGCATTCGAAGGGAGTGTGTTTTGCGGAGGGTCGGCTGTTCAGTGGCTTCGCGATGGTCTCGGTATCATAAAATGTGCCGCTGATGTGGAGTCCCTCGCCGCCACTGTGGATGATACAGCAGGAGTCTATCTAGTTCCCGCATTCACGGGCTTAGGAGCACCCCACTGGGATGCTTATGCCCGAGGAGCAATATTAGGTATTACTCGTGGAACCAAGCAAGCTCATATTGCTAGGGCTACATTGGAAGGTATTGCTTTCCAAGTGGCTGAAGTTCTCGAGTCGATGGAAAAAGACACGGGGCAGGCCATTCAACAATTGAGAGTGGATGGTGGTGCTTCCGACAATAATCTGTTGATGCAGATGCAGGCAGATTTACTACAGACACCCGTGGTAAGGTCAAATATGACCGAGGCCACGGCTTTTGGTGCGGCGTTCCTCGCGGGGATGACCTCAGGTGTTTGGCAAGAGACAAGTGAAATCGATGAGATCTATCAAGTGGATCGAATTTTCGAACCACAGGGTAGTCCTCAAGTGATAAGCGAGCGTCGCGAGAGATGGTCCGAAGCAGTGGGACGTACCCTTCAGTGGGAGAAATAGTCCTTTCGATTCGCCGTAAATTTTGGTCCTCGGACACGAGGCGGACGAATTACTGTTTGACTATGAGAAAGTAGCTTTCATAACCACAGGATTCAATGATGCATCCCTTTGCTGCTGAATTTATTGGCACGATGATTTTGATTTTATTTGGTAATGGTGTTGTTGCTAATGTTTCCCTGAAAAGAACATTCGGTAGTAGTTCAGGGTGGTTAGTCATCTGTGTGGGTTGGGGTATCGCCGTATTTTTAGGGGCAGTCTGTTCACAAGAGGTAAGTGGTGCTCATCTTAATCCAGCCGTCACTTTAGCCATGCTTCTTGACGCACAGATCGGTGTAACGGATTCCTTAGGGTATGTTGCAGCGCAGATGCTCGGTGCGGCGGTTGGAGCGGCGCTAGTCTATCTGTTCTATCGAGAACATTTTCACTTGACTGATGATCCGGATGCAAAGCTAGGATGTTTTGCTAACACACCCGCAGTGAGAAAATTCCCCCAAGCTTTTTTCTGCGAAGTTGTGGGGACGTTTGCTTTAATTCTTCCTGTTTTTCTGATGTCGAAACCCACAATCTTATGGGGTGATGATTCGACAATCACACCACCCGTCATGGGACTAGGAGCGGTGGGTGCACTTCCTATCGGCCTTTTGGTCTTTGGTATTGGCGTATCATTGGGAGGTACAACTGGTTACGCGATCAATCCGGCACGAGATCTCGCACCTCGTTTGATCCACGCCATCCTGCCCATTGCAGGAAAAAGAGACAGCGATTGGTCTTATTCATGGATACCTGTAGTGGGCCCATGCGTGGGTGCAGTGATCGCTTTAGCGGTGTATCGGGTTTTATTTTTGATTCCAAATTAGCATCGCGACGGATGGCGTAAGTTAGCTGCGAGTGAAACATGACTTTTCGCTGGCCAATATAACTAAGACGGGACGATTCCCGATCAGACCTGTTTGGACGAATTAGCAAATGAAAGACAGTCTCCGCAACATGGCCTGGATTTTTGTGGGCATTGTCATGGGTAGTATCGTGAATCTGTGTTTGGTCAGCTTGGGAATGGTTTTGATACCTCCACCCGCTGGATTGGATCTTTCTGATCCGGAAGTTCTAAAAGACAACATCAAACTGCTACCGCCAAAGAGTTTTCTCTTCCCTTGGCTGGCACACGCACTGGGGACTCTTATCGGCGCTTTTCTGGTCGCCCGATATGCAGCGATGAAACCTTTTGTCGGGGCGACTGTCATAGCGGCTTTCTTTCTCAATGGAGGCCTGATGATGGTGTTGTCAGTAGGAGGTCCAAAGTGGTTCATCGGAGCCGACCTCCTTTTGGCTTATCTACCGATGGCCTTCATCGGCGGATCTCTGGGGGGCCATCTGCGACGTCAATCACTTAACGCTCATTCCAACACGGGGATGACTCGTCAATGATTTTCTTGCCATCGATACCGTCTGCAGATCACTCTGAATTACCCGGCTTTGGTCTTACTCAAAGGGGTTTCTCTTGGATCGATTTTTAGATGTCCCGGGAAAGAAATATTGCCACCACCAAGTATGACCGAACTTTTTGTCAGCGATATAAAAAAGAAATGATGCTCCAATAACGGTGACTAGAAGCGTGGAGAGTACGGACACACCCATCCAACCGTGTACGCTTTGGGTGTGTTGAAAAACTTCAAGAAGCGGAATCCCTAAAAGCCAGAACAGGAATATAAAGATTGCAAACACCACGGCCCATTGGATGAAACGCTCAACCTTACTTGTCGCAGCAATTTCGGGTTTGGTTCCTTCTTCACCTCCAAAAGAGGATTCATCAAGGGGTACATCGATCAACTCGGTGTCATTTTCTTGAGGATCCATAAAGCTATCTGGTCAATCTGGGAGGGATTCTTCGCTGGCTTTGGGCCACGAACGAAGTATACCAGCTCAGTAGCATTTCCGCCGCTGGGTGTTGTTTCCGAAGATCAGTATTGAGAGCTTGGCACCCGAAGAGGTGTTACAACCACCTCCAAGTATATGGACAAGCAGCCACTCCGACTGAGGCTTCCGTGATGATTCTGTAAATCACCATTTCGGAAGCCAACTTACTCCCTTTTTCGCTTTGATAATCAATCGAAAATAGATGAATCGGGTTGCAGGTGGCAAAAGGATTGATAGGGAGATCAAAAACCAAGGACTAACTTCTTCCACTTCAAAAGATATAGCACAACCTGCAGTAAGACAGATTGCGAAGATACCTATAAAAAAACGCCAGTGGTTAAGCTGATACTGAATGCTGGACTTTTTTCTAGCCAAAAATAGAACAGTCGGCATCATCAGCATGAATCCGATGAATGGGAGCCAGAAGATCCAATCTGGCCAGTCATTAGGATGTCTCATACCGAGTAGGTTATAGATTTCATCCATCGCTTCGCTCTCACCTGAAACCATTAGCTTCTTCCAACATCCGGCAGATGCCGGGTAGTCGTGGAGTGATTCGCTACTCTCGTTGCACAAAAAAACGGTGAGATTGGAACGTTCCAAAAACACCGTTTTCTATTAAGTACCGGAGGTGGGACTCGAACCCACATGAGGTTGCCCTCACCGGATTTTGAATCCGGCGCGTCTGCCAATTCCGCCACTCCGGCAAAGTGCGAAAAACACAGTATATATGGGTACTTTTTAATCTCAAAGAGGACATCGGCAAAAGGTAATGATCATTTTTACGGGTTATTTTGGCTAAACCATAAAACTGGTGCTCTTTAGCTGCTGGCTTGCTGATCGAAAGGCACTTCGGGTGGTTTTATTTTCGAAGACAGGTCGCGATTTGCCGACACCGTACCACTGGGACGTTTTGATGCAAACAAGCAATCCCAAAAACATTGTTTTCCAGAGGTTTGTCTTCTAGGTATCTATGGCTTCAGATTTGTTCTATCAGCAAAAAAGAAGAGCCACTTACAGATCAACTTGAACTGACACTTCAGAAACCTTTCAACCCTATGTCAGCGAGGTCAAGAGAAAGTAAGCGGCTACGTGCCGCTGGTGGTCTTGCCTGAAACTTCCAAAACTTACCTGATTATCTGTGTACAGAACGCTAACTTCACACCTGTGGTTAATCTTTAGCCACTTGATAATACAAGGTCTGTTCCCAAGTTTAGCTTCTAGATATTTAGGTTCTTTATTCTGATAAATGCTGTACCGCTATTATTTGGCAAGTTGCTTATCAGAAATGAAGTCGTGCACGGCTTTAACGGTCGCCGAGAAGCTAGAGCAGCCCTTAGATCTGCAAAATAGCACCCGACTAA
>JAAXIK010000352.1 GCA_012270385.1 Rubripirellula sp.
ATGCATTAGAAGATAGATAGATCTAAAACCTCGAGTTGGAGGTTGTGAGGACTTGCGATAATCACGAGCATATGATGATTGCACCGTCTCTTGATTCTTCAATCGTGTCTCATCCGTGTAAGCCCCTAAAAAACGGAAACAGTGCGTGGGGTTATCCCAACCGTTCGGAGCACTCTCTTGATGCTCACTCGTGACCTGAAATGGATTCGTCGATCCACTGAGAAACACAACAGCACATCCCCTCAGCCAAAGATGGATCCTCGGCCTCAGCGATCAAACGAACGATCGGTTCGGTGTTACTGCCACGAACTAATAACCAACGATCGTCCCAAGCCAACCTGATCCCATCACCCGTTTGGAAATCAGCATCGGGATACTTTTCTTCTAGGAGAGAAATGAGTTGTGGTAGCTGGCTCGTATCCATCGAAACCACATGCTTATGAATGTGTAACCGTGGCAGGTCGTTTGCTAATTCAGCCAGGCTCTTCTCGGTAGCCGCCATCAAATCAAGCACTTGCGCCATGGCAACGAACGAGTCCCGTACGTAGCCCACCCGAGGATCAATCGGTCCACCATTGCCTTCACCACCGTAAGCCGCATTCTGCTTGATCATCAGATCCGCAACATTGGCCTCACCGACGGCACTGCGAAATGACCTGACACCTGCTTTCTCAGCGATTCTCTCGCTCATCCCGCTGGTTGCCCCATTGATCACGATGGTACCGCGCGTTTCCGGATCGTCCAAAGCACGTTGCACGCACAAGGCCAACGTATACTCCTCACCGATGTAACGACCTGATGCGTCAACAAGGGCCAATCGGTCCGCATCCGGATCCTGGCAAAAGCCAACACTGCATCCCGACCCCTTCACACGCTTCGCGATCCCCTCAAGATTCTCCGCCGTCGGCTCGGGCGGATGTGCAAATTGCCCTGATGGTTCTGCCCCAACGGAGACCACCTCACACCCCAACTCCTCCAACAATCGAATACCGAGGCAACCTCCCGCACCATGATTACTGTCAAGCAGGACTCGATACTTGGCTTGACGAATCTTTTCGACGTTCACGGTAGCCAATACAGCATCGAGATGAGCGGTATGAGGATCGGAATCTTTCGCTTCCTGTCCGATTTGATCGAATGGAACCCATGCAGAACGACCAGCAAAGAAAGCGTCACGCACCTTCCCTCCTGTTTCAGCGTCGAGCACACGACCGGAGGCTCCGAAGAGCTTGATCCCGTTATACGGCGGTGGATTGTGACTGGCTGAAATCTGCACGGCGCCGGCAGCGTTGCGATGGCGAACCAGTACGCCAAGCGTTGGGGTTGCAATGACTCCAGCATCCAAACATTGCCGCCCGCAAGCCATCAACGCAGCGCTAATGGACTTGGCCAACATCGGACCACTTTCCCGCCCATCGCGTCCAATAAGAATCGGCCCCTCCGGCAACGAAGAGGCATAGGCCGAAACAAATCGCGATGCGACATCCGGAGTCAGATCTTTACCAACAATACCTCTCAGACCGCTTACGCTAATAATCAACCCACTCATCGCTGTACCTTTTCTCGATTCGATCACTATTTCAAACAGGGCACTATTTGCATCACGCTCAGATTCATCGTGGTCTTCAAGACAAGATCTGGCGATTCTGAACCGCTGGGACCATCTTGCCGCTCATTTTTGCCTCGGTGTTTTCAGAATCGTAGTCGAGTGACTGCCTTGAGGTGAATCTCAAACGGTTGGAAGCCGAGGTTCACCCTGCGATTGGATCGGATTTTTCCGTGTAGTCGGCTAGTAGGACCTCGAATCCGTGTAATTTGGCACTCGCTTACGATCCGTTGGCTCAATCAAGTCTTGCCCAAGCGGGGTCCAGTGCACGACAATCAGGCTTATCGCTAGAGAAACGATTGGATGCGACTCCCAAACCGCATGCGACCATTTCATGGTCTTCCTTCGGTCTCGCTCAACTTACCTACACACCGCGGATCCATTCTTAAAAATCACATGACTTCCACTGAAGCGATTCAAAGTGCCTTATCCGCGGTTCAGCAAGCCGCAGAGCAAAAACAAATCAGTCAAACGGCTAAAGAAAATATTGGAGCCTGGCTTACCGAACATCGATATGCCGACTATCTCCCCGAGGTGATCCAACACATCGAGGACGAAAAATGGCAATCGCTCGATGATGCATTCTGGACCATCATCCCATTTGGCACCGGCGGCCGCCGTGGTCGCATGTACCCAATCGGTTCCAATGCCATTAACGATCGGACCATCGGAGAGAGCGCGCAGGGACTTGCCAATTACGTGAGGCGGTTCACGGGTAAAACAAAGGGATTGAGCTGCGCGATCGCCTATGACACAAGGCACAAATCGAGACACTTTACCGAACTCTGTGCCGGCATCATGGTGGCAGCTGGATTCAAGGTTTACCTCCTGGATGACTACCGCGCCACGCCGCAACTCTCATTTGCCGTTCGCTACAAGCAGTGCGACTGCGGGATCATGGTAACGGCCAGCCATAATCCGCCGAGCGATAACGCGGTTAAAGTCTACTGGTCCAGTGGTGCACAAGTCCTACCGCCACATGACAAAGCGATCATCGAAGAGGTGATGACCTGCCAAGAAATTGTCTCCGTCTCCTTTGAGGAAGCGTTAAAGAGTCAGCAAGTCGAAATGATCACCGAGGAGATCGACCAAGCGTATCTCGATGCAGCGTCCGCTTGTGCATTTCCGGGTCCCCGAGAGGCAAAAGTTCTCTACACCCCACTTCATGGAGTCGGCTCCGCCGCCGTCATTCCCCTCCTCCAGCGAGACGGGTTTGAGACGGTAGAGATCTACGAACCTCACCGCGAACCGAGTGGAGACTTCCCTAATGTACCCGGGCATGTCTCCAATCCAGAAAACAAGGCGGTTTTTGATCAACCCATCGAATCCGCTCGAGAAAACGGCTTTGACCTCATCTTGGCGACCGACCCTGATTGCGATCGCATCGGCTGTGCCGCGCCCGTCAGTACCGACACCGCGGGACGCTGGCGAACCTTCACCGGAAACGAAATCGGATCGATACTGACCGAGTTTGTGCTGAGTCAAAGGGCCGCTCAGGGAAATCTCAACTCAAATGACTACATCATCAAAACACTCGTCACCTCCGAATTGACGAGGCGAATCGCTGATCACTACGGCGTTCGCTGCGAGAGCGATCTCTTGGTCGGTTTCAAATACATCGCTCAGGTGATGGATGAACAAGGACCTGAAAATTTTGTTTTTGGGACAGAGGAGTCGCATGGCTACCTGATTGGGCAGTACTGCCGCGACAAGGATGGTGCAGTCGCATCCATGCTAATGTGCGAGCTGATCGCCTTGCTCAAAGCAGAGGGCCGCTCGCTGCATGAATATCTCGGTGATCTTTATCAAAAACATGGCCAGCATCGTGAGGAACTCATCAACCTAATCATGGAAGGTAGTGAGGGAATGGCGGCGATCACCCGCCTGATGGAGGCCTTCCGGCAGAATCCACCCGAAAGCCTTGCTGGGCTTCGCATCCAACGGCTCAGAGATTATCAATCCAACACACTCACCGAGATCTCAAGTCAGCAGCAAAGCAATCTCACGGGCCCCACTGGAAATCTCATCATCATGGATCTGGAGGAAGATGGGAACTATGTTGCCGTGCGGCCTAGCGGAACGGAACCCAAAATCAAACTCTATGTTTTCACCCGACTTTCTGTCGAAGCCTCACAAGATGCCGACGCGGCTTCAGAAAAACTGACACAGCGAGTTGCAGAACTTGAGCAGGACATCCGCAAATATGCGGATGAGAATTGCTGAGCACTCGGGTGGGCTGAATAAAAAAGATCAGCCTTGTAGCTGATCTTTCCCTCTCTTGGCGAATTGAGCCGCGGTGACAGTTCATCATCGTCACCGTGGCTTAGAAAGCTCATCCTCGAGCTCGATCGAATCTTTAATAGCGTCCGCCACCGTCGCGTCCGCCGCCACCGTATCGACCACCACCGCCACCGCCACCGCGTGGTGGACGTGGACGGGCTTCGTTCACTTTGACAGCCCGGCCGGCGATCTCGGTTCCATCTACGTTCTCGATGGCTTCCTTTGCGTTTTCTGCATCGGCCATCTCAACGAACGCAAAACCTCTTGATCGACCGGTTTCGCGGTCCATGATGATATTGACCGAAGTCACTTCCCCATACTGCTCAAATGCGCCTCGAAGGTCATCATCCGATGCATTGAACGATAAGTTACCTACATAAATGTTCGTCACAGAACTAATCCTCTATCACTACCACCGATGAAACGACCCGTTTCAAACATCCGCCGGGTTCGAGAAAGAACACGGTCCCAACCGGCAACGTCGGCAAATGAGGTGGACAAACGTACCTAGAGCGTGGCAGAGTGCCGCAGAGTGGTCAATATAACGAATGTGACGCCCTGAGGATTTTCTTCATAATTGCCAAGATGAGGAAGTCGCTAGCCTCCAGAGGCTCCCACACTCCTTGGGCACCGGAGCGAACGGGCAACATTTTTCAATGAAGTTCATTACAATCTGAAGTCTCGCGTATCGGCATGATTGAGCGAGACCCGCTGCGAAGCGGTCTAGTGACCGCCCTGTTGCGTCCGAAATCACCTATCCACGTTCTCTCGAATCCTAAAAATGAAGAGCACACTGCGAATGCACCACACCTCAAGATTCTTAACCTGCCTCCTTGCCCTGCTCGCCATTCCTGCCCTCGCCGCTGATCCACCCACTGGTTTCGAGCCTATCTTTGATGGCAAGACCATGGATGGCTGGCATGCTCGTCCACACTTCAGCCCGATCGAGCTTGCAGCCATGGAGGAGGATGCAAGACAAGCCAAGATGGATCAATGGATGGCAGATGCAAAAAAACATTGGACCATCGAGAACGGAGAACTCGTCAACGACGGCCAAGGCGCTTACCTCGTCACCAACAAAGATTACACTGACTATGAGTTGATGCTGGAGTACAAAACCGTCCCTCGCGCGGATAGCGGGATCTGCCTCAAAGGCACGCCGCAAGTGCAGATCTGGGACTACACGGAAACCAAAAAGTTCCTTCTCAAGGCGAACCTCGGCAGCGGCGGACTCTGGAACAATAGTCAAGGAGCTCCCGGGAAAGATCCGTTTGTTCTCGCTGACCATCCTTTTGGGGAGTGGAATCAATTTCACATCACTCAGGTTGGAGCTCGAACCACTGTTCGACTCAATGGCAAATTGGTTGTAGATTCCGCGATCATGGAAAACTTCTGGGATCGTAAATCCCCCTTGTTCCGTTCCGGACCTATTGAATTGCAGACGCATGGCGGTGAAATCCGTTGGCGAAACCTATGGGTGAGAGAACTCAGCCCCGAGCAAGCGAATGAAGTCTTGCAGAGTCACGAGGGACAAGCTTTCACTTCTCTATTCAATGGAGAGGATCTAAGCGGTTGGCAGGGTAGCGTTGATAACTACCAAGTCGTCGATGGAGCTATTCAGTGTAAGGCGGGCAAGGGCGGGATGCTTCTCACGGAAAAAGAGTATTCCAACTTCATCGCTCGACTTGAATTCAAGCTTCCGCCCGGCGGAAACAATGGACTTGCCATTCGCTCACCAGGTGAGGGCGACCCCGCGTACGCAGCCATGTGCGAACTCCAAGTCCTCGATTCTGAGCATCCCAAGTACGCAAAGCTGGATGATCGACAATACCACGGCAGTGCATATGGAATGAGCGCTGCTCATCGTGGTTACCTTCGAGAGGCTGGACAGTGGAACTTCCAACAGGTCACAGTCAATGGCAGCCAGATCACGGTTGAACTCAATGGCAACGTGATTCTCAGCACTGACCTCAGTCAAGTTTCGGAGTACATGGCGAATCGCCCACATCCTGGAAAAGATCGCACGAGCGGTTTCTTTGGATTTGCCGGACACAACGACCCGGTCAGCTTCCGAAACGTTTCCATCAAAGAACTTCCCTAAAACTCATTTTAGGCGCGTAAAAAACTCTCCGTCGAATCCTCGAAGAGACTCGGCGGAGAGTGATCGTTGGATGATTTGTAACTTCAATTCCCGCATTGGTCTGCGGGAATCGATGCCGAAGCGAATCGTTACTTTTTAGTTTGATTCTTGCCACCATTTTGGCGATTATTGCCCCGTGGATTCAGGGGTAGAACGTGGGCACGCTCGGCATAAGCCTGCCACATCGCAGCTAATTCTCGAGTACGACCGGGCATTTTTTCGCTCAGATCGGTTTGCTCACTGCGATCCTTGGCAATGTTGTAGAGCTCCCATTTGCCGCGAGCACCTTTCGCAACAAGCTTCCAATCGCCCGCACGTACCGCTCGGTTTCCTTCGTGCTCCCAATAAATGGCTTCACGGTCAATCTCCTTACCGAGAAAAGCGGGAAGCAGACTTTTTCCTTCCATGGGATAGATGGATTCCCCTCCATGAAATTGTTTGGGGTAGGTCGCTTCGGCAAGATCGACCGCAGTTGCCATGAGGTCAACGAGATGACTGGGCGTCCTGTTGAGCTCCCCTTTGCCAGTGATGATCGCAGGCCAATGAGCAATCAACGGTGTCGAAATCCCGCCTTCGTGTACCCAGTGCTTGTACTCTCTAAATGGAGTGTTGGACACGGTAGCCCATCCTTTACCGTAGCCGATGGCAGTATCAGCCGGTCCAGCCATCGATCCCTTTCCAGTTCGCATTGGAAAACCATCCCGAGATTGCGTGGGTGTCATGTTGGGCTGGAGGTAATCATCACCTAGTGGCTTGAGTGTGGGTTGATCAGCGCGAGGCCCACCCACACCACCGCGGCCGTAACCCTCAGCACACCCACCGTTATCTTGAAAATAACAAATCAGAGTATTCTCGAACTGACCCGTGTTTTTGAGGGACTCAATGATGCGGCCAATACCTTGATCCATGCTATCGATCATCGCAGCATAAACTTCCATGTTCCGTTTATCCCACTCCCAATGCTTGGTTTCCTTCCAATCCTCTGGCATTTTCCAGAGTTCGGTATTGGATTCATCGATCAGCCCCAGCGAAATCATTTTCTGGTATCGCTCGGCACGAATGGCTTCGTAACCGGCATCGTACCTGCCCTTGTATTTCGCAATATCTTTTTCGAAGGCATGCATCGGCCAGTGTGCTGCCGTAAAAGCAACATAAAGAAAAAAGGGCTCTTCATTGGTTGCTTGATGATGATCATGAATAAAACGAGAAGCATGGTCGGCGATCGCATCGGTGTAATAAAACTCACCATTCGCCATGTCTTTCGTGGTGTAACTGGCGTCAGCAAACGGGGAGACATATTCGTTGCCCCGAGTCAATGTATTGGGATCAAAGAAACTGCCGGCGCCGTGAATCGTTCCGTAGAATTGGTCAAACCCACGCTGCATTGGCCAGTTATGCTTATCCGCATCGGTCTTCGGATTAATCATCTTGGTGACGTGCCATTTCCCAGACATATACGTGCGGTACCCGGCCGATTTCAATACCTCCGCCAGCGTGACACAGTGGCGATTCAAATCACCGCGATAACCATCAACCCCTCGATCATCCATCATATGACCTACACCGGCCTGGTGAGGGTACAACCCCGTCAGCAAGCTGGCACGCGTGGGGCAGCATCTTGCCGTGTTGTAGAACTGGGTGAAGCGGACTCCATCCTCCGCTAAACCATCCAGATTAGGAGTTGAGATTTCACTGCCATAGCAACCAATATCAGAAAACCCCATATCATCAGCCATGATATAAATGATGTTGGGGCGTTCCGCGGCCTGAGCGGCGAAGGGGGCTAAAGCGACAAGGCCCATGGTTAAGCACCACGAAGCGATGCGAGTGACGAAGGGTGAGCGGAGCATATTGAATCGGTTCCAATAAAAGATTGGGTAGGTTAGACCCAATCGTAAGGCATAGTGAGTGGAAGAAATCATCTTTCGATGAATTTACCGGACCGCTAGTCTACCCGAAGCATGTCCAGACGGTGAGCTCGACTCGACACAGAAACTTTCAGAAAGCAGTGACTCCCCCCAAATGCATCGTATTTTTCATCTCACGTGTTTCGTCAGGTTCTCCGCTGCCCTGGTGATCTTCGCCTTAGCCAGTCGCTATGCGGAGGGTACCGGTGGATCGCTCACCCTCACCATTGCTGAGGAGGATTCGCAGGAGCCTGTGATTGCGAGATTTGAGATGCACCGATTGGATGCACCTCGGAAATCACTCCCCATCCGCCGAACGGTTCCAGCAGGAATGGGTGTGATTCTTGATCGAGAATTGGTACTTGAAATGCCCGAAGCGACTTACCAATTCAAACTCACAAGAGGCCCGGAATACAGAATCATCAGCGGCAATTTTTCTCTTGAACGCTCAAGCTTGGATACGCATCGTGTTGAATTACCTAGAATGGCGAATCTTTTCAACGAAGGCTGGGTGAGTGGAGACTGTGCCACACCAGCTTCCAGTTCGAACCTCAAACTTCGACTTGCATCGGAAGATTGCCACGTGGCCGCCTCCATCGGTTACCTCGCCCCCAAACCGATTGCCGGTCGTGATGAAGCGGAGGATCCAATCCGCTACTCGCCTACTTGGATCCGCCATGACCTTCAGGTGGTAGATGGGTTAGCGTTTTACGGGTTGAGCAACTCAAAGACTGCTCCTGAATCTGACGAAGAAGCAGTAGATCAAGAAAAGGACATTCTGAGCCAAGACTTGAAATCGAAGCAAGCGACAAACCTTCTGCCCATCGAAAGGCTGCTGGCCGCAGATCAAGTGGAGGACGCCAAAGTTGCCGTGGAGAATCCGTTTGCCTGGGAATTGCCGATCTGGCTCGCTAGCGAACGCATCGATGGGATTTTTCTCATGGGCGACTGGCTGAGACTAGACCGTCAAATCAAGACACCCACGGTGGGACGACCACCACAAGGTCCGGTTTTCACTGATGGCCGTACACTGGGTCGTTGGGCCGAGAAGATCTACTGGAACATCTTGGAAGCTGGTTTTCGAATACCGCCTCTAGCAGGTACGGGAGACCAGTGCGGAAAGACACCCGTCGGATATAACCGACTCTATGTTGCAGCCTACGATGAGCCTGCCAATGCTGATCAACCACTGCACGCAGGCAGACCCGAAACGATCGAAGCATGGTGGGATGGAGCTTGGCTGGGTAAGAGCGTCGTCACCAATGGTCCACTGCTGCGTCCGAAACTCGCCGGCCACATTCCCGGACATGTCTTTCGGGGTGCTTCAGGCGAAAAACTGATCCTACAGCCAGAGCTCAATCTCTCCGTGAGAGATCCCGTTGATTACCTTGAGGTTATCCACAACGGCGATGTCCACTACAGCGCGAGATTGGATGAGTTTGCGAAAGCCGGTGGAGTCATTCCGGCCATTGAGGCCGTGGAAAGTGGATGGGTGACCCTGCGTGTCGTCACGCTCCACGAAAACCATTTTCGAGCCGCAATGTCATCCCCTTGGTATATCGAGTTTGACAATCAACCTCGAATCACTATTGAAAGCATTGAGTTTTTTCAGAAGTGGCAAACCGAGCACGAATCGCGTCTAAAAAAATTGAGCGTCGAAGAGATCGAACGACACAAAGCGTTTGTGATCGCCGCGCGAAGCTTCTGGGAGGCCAGGAAAGAAATGGCGACCCATTAGTGGATAGTACCCTAGGTAGGTTTGCTCCTACTCGCTGGGCTCGCCTTGGACTTGGAGCTGGTTGTCAACTTGCCGAATACCGGGTTCCAAACGCAATAACAACTCACTCATCCTGCGTTCTCTCTGCGATGACACAACACCTGTAAGCGTTCCTCTACCCTCGTCGACTTTCACACGGACCGCCTTAAACTCGGGGCGAGACAGCTGTTGAAAACGATCACCCGCTCTCTGCTGCACGCTGGCTCTGGAGATGGGACCAAGATTGATTGCCGCACGAAGACGCGTTCGGATCGCGGGCTGACTATTCTGACCTTGAGCTCCGAAGCCGCCGAACAACTGCTGTAGTCCCCCGAAACCACCGAAGGAGCCACCGAAACCCCCGAAGCTAGTTGTCCCCCGACCTGCAGTAGCGGAGGATGAACCGGCAGAGCTGAAGCCACTGCCGGAATTCCCCGTTGAGCCAACGGTGTCGCCGCGCTCGGCCTGCGAGAAAGCGGCCTCCGCATCAAGACTTCCTGCCCCTGCGGTGGGCGTTCCGACCGTGGTGCTGGAGTCCGTGCCGGTTTGAGCTGACGCGTCCAAACCAAGGGCAATGAAGCCGAGCATCACCGAACTGGTCAGAATCGATTTGAATAAGGACATGTTACGAGCCCGCCTGTTCGTATTGGTCTGCAGTTACACGCGTCACCTTACCTAGGTTGGCAAGG
>JAAXIK010000463.1:0-292 GCA_012270385.1 Rubripirellula sp.
TCTGAGAGTTATCGTCGACTACCGTTTCAGCAGAGCCATTCTCAATGATCGGATCTTCAAATCCAGTGGCACGTAATCCACTTACCAGAAACACCACTAAACACAGCATCCCTGCGAATCTTGAATACACGATCACTGCTTCCTAAAGAATCGCCCCGAAAACAACACACTCCCAAATTAGTGGGATCGACTCTCAGCGTGCAGGAACAAAAGAAATTATCGACCGAGCAGGGAAAAAGACAGTATAATCAACATAATCCGAAGCGCTACGGGGGGGATTCAGAAGGCAAAG
>JAAXIK010000463.1:302-2076 GCA_012270385.1 Rubripirellula sp.
AACAGGCGAAGTGTTTTGTGGACCAATGCTCTATATGGAAAAAGCTCTAAATATCAACATAATCCCAGGCGTTTCGGGGGGATTCAGAAGACAAAGCTTCTCGATCGTGCCTCGAGAACTTTTTTTAAGATTGACTCCGCCCGATGTGAAGCCGTTTGACGCTTTGAAAAGTGTTGGCCTTGGCAGTCGTTGCTCGGCCGATTCAATAAAACACTTTTTAAAAGGTCAAAAAGATGAAAAACCTCCTTCAACTCGCTTTCGCAGCAGTAACCGTTCTAAGCGTTCAGGCAACCGACTCCTCTGCAGCAGATCGTTACGCATCAGATCAGCAACGGGTCTACAATCTGAGTGGCTCGTGGTGTTCCGGCGGTTGGTGTTTGTTCAATATCTCAGTCACCGTGGAAGATGGAGGTCTGGATGGGAATCTGCACCGCCGAGACACGCCCACGACGGTGGAACGTCCAGTATTCGGACCGCACATCCTCTCTTTCATGACGGACGAAGATCGCACCGAACTGGAGTTCCTGATGTGGCTTGGCGTTGATCTCTCCCCAGATCGTGAAGGTTACCTCGATCAAGGCATTGGCTCGAGATCGCTACGCTTGGAGGGCGGTAGTGGGAATGATCGTTGAATATCGAAACTGCTTTGGGAGATGCATCGCTTGAGCGTCCATTAAAGCAGGATAGAATAGGGGGACAGAAGGATGGGCCTGAAGCTGATCCCACACCGATTCCCCCGCTTTACCACCTAAGCAGATGGCAACTCCATCAGCAGCAGGCTTTCTGTTGGTCGGGATTGGTGGGGGAAGTGCAAGCGGCAAGTCGACCTTGGCGAGCGAGTTAATTTCTCTCGGCCAGGGCGACGTGGTCGTTCTGGAAATCGATCGATTCTATCATTGCCTCGGAGATCACAGTGACAAGCACTTGGCCAACTTCGATGAACCGGCTGCCTTGGATTTTGAACTCCTCGTCTCGGTGCTGGAGCAACTGAAGAGCGACGGCACCACGCTTGTCCCGAAGTATGATTTTACAACGCATACCCGTGCCGGCTTCGAACGTTTCGACGCGACCCGAGTCGTGATCGTTGAAGGCATTCTTGCACTTCATGACGCGAGACTTCTGCGGGGGTTTGATCAGTCGATTTTTGTGGATGCCCCCGCTTCCATCCGTTTCAAAAGACGCGAGCGACGGGACATCGCAGAGAGAGGTCGGGACGCTGAGTCCGTCAAGCGACAATGGGATCAGACGGTACACCCCATGCACTCGATGTATGTCGAAAGCTCAAAGGAGATTGCCGATCTTGTGATCGACGGCACGGGCGATCTCGTCGTAGCCGCTCGTGAGCTCTTGGCCAGATGGAAAGTCCAGCCCTGACAGTTCGAACAAAAACTGGACGGCAGGTCCACACATCACCGTTCACGCAGCGTTGATTTTTTCAGTCTCAATAGGCTAAGCGTTGTTCGCATTCGGAAAGAAGTTCCTTGAGCTTGTGCCGGTACCTGTTTTTTTTTCCGCGAAGGCCGAAATCCAGACGAGGAAGCAGTAGATGAAATCTGTTCAAGGGACTACAAAACCTCTCAGCGAGGCCCGCTGAGGTTGCCCATTTGATCCACCTAAGTCTGGATGAGTCGGACTATGAAATTCAAACCTGACTATGAATCCCTGTTGGATAAGCACTTCAATGATCTGCTTTGCGATGAACGGTTGTCGGTTCCCGGTTTGGTGGTTTTTGCGAGACGCGGAAACGAAACGTATCACAAGGCTTTTGGTTCAA
>JAAXIK010000531.1 GCA_012270385.1 Rubripirellula sp.
TTCTCCGAGCAGTGGTGAATTGGACATCAACCCTTGAACATGAATCCCTTGATTGGCGTAACGAATGTCCTCAAATCTCACCAAGCTCCCTGGGAAAGCTTGCTCTTCGGTTAGACGCAACTGCATGCGGTAATGCCCACCGGTGATACCGCCACCCGCGTCATCCGGATTCAAAGAAGCACTGCGAACACGCAGGAAGTAAACGCTTCTTGCACTTGGATCGGTGGAGTTACCGGGTAACGAAAGATGGATACCGGCATCCCGAAGGTTGTAGGAACCAAAATCGTCATAGAGACCGAAATCATTGCGATTGGGCTCCGCGTAGGCTTCAGGATCCACCTGAAGTGAACGGGTCACGCCATCATTAAGCGTAGAATCAAAGATTGTGACTTCAGCTGGGTCAATTCCTTGGGTCGTCGCTGTCGCGGTCTCCGCAAAGCTGTTATCACTCCGTGCCAGAACATTTCCCTCAGCGTCCAGAATTTCAATGACGGTATCGAGAGCGAAACTCGTCGCATCAATATCCACCCAAACTGGAGTGCCTGGGGATGCGGTGAAACTGTACGCATCAATGTCAGTGCTACCCCCAAGGTAACCCTGAACTTCAAACCCAGCGCGGCGAGCATGATTGGCGGTGATGACATCTTTAGCCAGCTCACCGAGGTACTGAGCATTATCGACCGACGAGTTAAGTCCCGGAGGAACCTCAGTCAGAAGCTCAAGCTCCGGTAAAACCAGAATGTTGTTGTCGTTGCTGTTTTGATCCAGGAAGAGACCACGCCAATCGTTTGGCATCGCACGCGTCGCAACTCCGTCACCATCATGATCGGTAAACGAAGAGCCATCGGGTGACATCCCTGCACCCACCGAGTCATCATGGATGCTCGTCAGAACAACGGGAGCTCCGGGCAACCCAAGAACATGCACCGCACCTCCGATCCGATCCGTGTTACCCACCTCGCCCGAAGCCGTGATACCGGTTCCTTCGTTGGCGCTATTGGGAGTTCCCAAGCCGGAGAATTTGACAACCAGACTTTCATCTGGGCGGCTCATCAGACGCAAGCCGCCTGAACTATGGAAGTTGCCGACTTCGATGTTATCAAAGAGCAGGTGAGCAATATCGGTGTCATCAAAGATGGTCTCCGTCGTGATATGACCACCACGCACTTCGAGACCTGATAATTGTGAATTGCTGTCGTTTTGATTCACACCTTGGAAAACCACATTTTCGTAGCGGTTCTGACGCACCAATGGGCCATAGTTATCATCCAACCCGCTGAACCGATCGATCTCTCCTGTAGCTCGACCTGGGTCGACTCGATGATTTGCTCCGAGAGATTCAATATCAATGTTGATGATCGTGCCACGATTGTCATAGAAGGTGTTTCCAACAATCACTGGCTGTGAACCCCGAACCATGATGGTTGAAATCGCATCACGCACGTGGGATTGACTTGCAGGGTCTGTAACGGATACTCCGTTTAGAGATAGCAAGCCGAAGCGACCTGCTGGTCCTGCACCATCTTGTCCGGTGTCATTGGTTTCGAATCGAGAATTAGTGATTCGACCTTCCGCCTGTGTCAGTTCAATCGGTGCAAAGCCGCGTGCAAGACCACCACGCAGCAAACTAATACCACCGGCATTCGCGAGGATCACGTTGTCGAAACTCAAGGTGGAGTTGGGCCCGGCATAGATCCCTGACCAATCACCGCGACTTGCAGTGGTTTCACCTTCATCATTGTTGGTGTCAAAAGTTCCACCCACTCCGTAGCGATCATCCAGTGAACTGGTGAAGATCACTGGATTCGTGGCATCGGCCTCAGCGAGGAACTGTGTTCCGTGACCGAGTTCAATTCGAGAACCTCGCAGCTTGACAATCAATCCTGCATCCATCACCAACGAAGCGTCGACCCGTCCACGGATACCTTGGTGTGCTGGATCCAAGAAAGCATCTTGCCTCGAGCCATCATCGATGAAGCTCACTGACCCGGCGTCAAGATAAGCAACGAGATAGAACTCTCCAGGTGTAGCAGGATCCTCCCGATAGAGACGTCTCGAGACATACTCGCTGGTTCCACCGACAGTGGGTAACGCGGTTAGCTCGACACTTGCGTTCGTCAGAGCTAGCGGAATGGTCACGTCAAACGGATCTGAAGCCAGAGACTCAAAACCATCTGCATCGACATAAGTCAACTTATAATTGTAGGTGTTGCCACCTGAGAGTTGTCCTGTCGATAACGGCTGCCAAGTGACATTTTGCCAGGTCGGCCGCACATCATCTCGAATCGAACCACCCGGTGATCCGGCAACCTTCAAATTCTCGGCAACGTAATGAACCACATCGGTATCATCGAGTCTGGCAGCAACGGTAAATTCTTTTGGCAGGTCGACAGGAGTGGTGGTGACCCGAACAAATAAGCCGTTGATACTGTTTTCAACCAACAGGTTGTTATGGATATCAGGACCGACTCGATCGTAGTCAGCCGTAAAATCTCCGCCGCGTTGATATTGCGGAGCCTGGAAACTCGTTTCTTCAAAACTGTTTGGTGCCGCGCTAATGGCCGAGTCAGCACTGAACGTCACCTGATTGAAGGTTACGTTCGGACGCATATCAACGATTTGAATTGGGTTGACTAACTGCTGGACCGAATCAATCAGCACATTGGAACCGCCCCCGTAACGGATCTCCGCGTGGTTTACGGTTTGAAGGAAGATACCGTCATCTTCGCGATCACGTCGACCTTCTGCTCGGTCAATATCACGTCGGAAGATGAGACCACCCCAGTTTCCAGAATCCGGAGCAGGGCTGCTTCCGGAAGCCGCTTGATCGACTGATCGATCCCGAGTGCTGGTGAAAATCACACTTCCATCGGAGAAGCCTTCCGTGCTGACTTGATTCTCTTCACCGAGCAAAGTGGTGGTAACCGGATCACCGCTTAGACTGAGGTCCAATAATCTCGGCGTTCCAAGAACCTGTAATGCACCATTGCTGCGATCAATTTGAACCGTGCTACTTCCCACATTGATGTAGGAGTTTCGCAGTTTGAAAGCAGCTCCGGCATCAATCATGGTGGTCACACCGCTTGGAACGTTCATGGAACGTCCATCAGTCAATGCAGCTCCACCATTCTCAGCGGTACCGATTTGATAACTGAAGTTGTCGCTTTCGGTGGTGATGTCACCATCAATACCTCCATTGCCGACAATCCGAACAATGTCCCCGTAGGAGGAAGAACCGAAGGCATTGGCCACGGCTGAATTTGCAATGTTGTTAAACGGTCTAGCGAGAGTACCCTCAGCGAATGGACTGGCAAGTTTATCCACAAAGATCGTTCGACCAATGATTTCCATACCGTCAAAGTCATTGGACAACTCGATACTTCGCTCGCCGCTGAACTCAAGCACGGGCACAACCCCAGCAACCGTCGTTACCGATACACCGGTGTTAGGGGTCTGGCCGTTGATTGCGGCTTCAAGCTTTGCTGCAAGATCTGCTTGTGTGTCGAGAGGGCTATATAGGACTTCGATATTACCTGGCGCAGCTCCACCCGAGACCGTCACGAATTCGTACTGACGTACGATACCGTTACCGCTGACAATCTCCATCACTTGCCCCGGTTCGACTCGTTGACCATCGCCCTCAACCGTCACACGGCGTTCGAGAGCTCGAGTTTCGAACCAGAAATTGTTCACACCACCGGGAACTCCATCCCCATCTCCATCAATGGCTGTTCCAGGAACGCCAACCCGACTGCTATCTTCATCCCTGAGGACATCCAGCTCATCGACCTGAGGCTGGAACTTCAAGTGCAGTTCGTAGTCACCTTGGGTTCGACCACCATTACCTGTTCCAGGAATGGTCGGGTCGTACTGATCGTTTCCGCTAGCAGCTACACCGAGGTAATAAACCCCCTCACCCAAAGAGGCAACGATTCGCGAGTCTTCACCAAAGTAATCATCGTTACGATGAACTTTTTCAATCCCTCCGCCCGAAAGCAGTAGAGGCGAGAAGGTGGTGAGGTCTGCGGCGCCGATATCGGTACTCGCATCTCCAACGGTCACGGTCGCTCTTAAAATCGAGCTGGCAAAGGGATGATTGTTGATCGCATCGACCAGATCCGAAACCAGAACCTCACTCACATTCGGACCTAGGCGAGGAAGGTTAACCAGAATGCCGTTGGGAGAAGGATTGCCCGATTGGTCAAGTGCTTGCAGAACTCGAATCTCTGTGTCGCCAGGACCTCTATCCGACTGAACAAAGGAGATGGCAGCATTGTTCCCCAAGCGACCGGGCCGTAAGGATTCGATCTGCATCACCATGTCAGAGCCTAGACCGAAATCCGTGGTGACGCTTGCTGATACTTCTTCGAACAGAGTCAGTTCGGTATCAAGTAGGCTGGAGTCCGCTAGACGCTCCGAGAAGGTTTCCGCTGTAAGCGTTCCGACTTGTGTTGGGTCATCCAAATCCACCACGAAACGGAACAGGTCGATATCAACACTGTCGGTGCGATGCAGGTATTGACCATGCACGACGTCGTAGTTGCTTGGGAAGACTGGCTCCAGATCCGAGAGTGATTCGATCGAAGCGTTCAAGAATGACGAATTGAGTCCCATGATGGTGGGCGTTAAATCACCACGATTCGTGGTGGAAACATCCGCATCCGACATGGAGAGAAGATCTGACACCTGCTCAAGGCCCAGGAGGAAACCAATTCCAGCGACACTCTTACGAGTGAAATCCTCTCCATAGTCTTCGTTGAAATCGATGGATTTATCAAAGACTAAAGCCGCATCGGCGTATCCACCTGCGCCGTTAGGATCGGTGGGAATTCGCACAAAGGCGTTGATGTCTTGGTCGTACTGAGAGCTTACCGCAGCGGTCGGTGCATCTTCCAAGCGTGAATGATCACCGACGGCAAAGGTGATTCCGTCGGAAGAAGTTTCTCGAAACTGCACACCTATCTTGCTGGCCCATAGGTCCAACGCTTCACGGATTCGAGTTTTCTGAACCTCAGTGATCTGATTGAGATAGTCAGTGCCCGTATCCGCATCCGTTGCGAAGATCCCTTGGAAGTTGTAAGCAATATCCGTCACACCCGCGGTCACATCCGCGGCGTAGTCGGGATTGATATGTGTAAATCGACTATCGGAGCCCGGATCAGTATCTGAACCGATCGGTTGAATGACGACTGTCTGCGGGTCAATGGTCTCGCTTAACAGTAAGCTAGTCAGTGCACCACCTTGCCCAAAGACTCCGACATCCAATGCGGATTCAAGGGTATCTCCCACGGCAACGAGAGTAGTGGCTGGTGATCCCACCAAGCGACCGGGTACGAGAGTACTACTGAGGTCAGCTGTGTTCTGTGGAGTCGCGGCAAGACTGATTTCGGAGTCCAAACCATTGATGGGGTCCGCAATGTAGTCAATCAAGTCCTGAACGGTCGGGGAAGCACCACCGAGGTTGAAGACCACCTCTCCGGTCAAACCATCCAGTGTATGGCCAAGCGCGCCAGCACCTGTATCAATAAAGCTGAGTTGGCGTCCCGCGGTTCCCTCTCCAATGACGGAGCTTTCTGCGAATCGAAGAGAGAGTCCTTCCACGCCAAAATCGACAACGGCGGATGCAACCACCGCGGTTTCTATCGGTGGCAAAATCACATCAACGCGTTCGTCAACGGCTGTTCCAATGCGTAGACGGAACGTTCCACCCTCAATTCCCACTCCTGCGAGATCCGTGTCCGCATCCGCGAGAGGACCACTGCCAGCGTTAACCGATGGTAATTCGTTCAGATCTGCTGCAAAGATCAACCTGGCGGTGTGTGTGGCGGAGTCATAAACCACTTGCTCGGGCTGATAAATTGCATCGTCAGTATTTCGTACAGTCCCCTGAGTCAGGAACAATTGATAAAAGCGGGGATGCTCAACGGAGCGAATCGTAGGATTGCCGCTCTCGTCGTTTTCGACGAACATCGGGTCTTCATTAAAGTAGACAACGATCTCATCGCGGTTTTGACGCAAGGTTCCGTCGGGTTGCCTAATGACGGGTTGGGGGATCACCGCTTCGATTAACGCACCAAGCTTTAAATTGAATCGAGTCGTGTCGATCCGCTGTCCAGTAACTCTTGGTTGAAGCAGTTCACCTCGCGTATTGCGAAGGCCCACAACTCCTTGCGAAGCATCGTCATAGCCAAACACCTCTACCTGATACTGATCATCAGGCAGAGTCTCTGAGAATCGAACGATGACTTCGTTCTCTGCGTTGTCGGCAAGAGTGACCAAACCCGGCTGAATCACAATATCATCGGACGTTCCCAGTTGGCCGTCGTCGCCCGCGCGCGAAATCTTCACTCCGTCGAACGTACTCGGATCGATGTTTTGGTCTTGATCAAACCTGAGCGTCAACGCTCGAGGCGCGGTATCCAGATTGGATCCTTCCACGATCAATTCGCCAACATTCGGCTGTATGCCGATCAACTGCGGACCAGCCAGCAATTGCCTTGGCTCCAAGGTCTCCAGAATGTGTCGACGCCGCTTGTTTCGACTCAGCTTTCGCCCATCTGGACGTCCTTTACCGAGTTTGCGCGCGTCACTGTTGAGTGAAGAGACCGTCGAAATATTTTTTCGCTTACGCGAGGTCATAGACCAAACCTTCCAGGCGATGTGATTCCAGCTTATGCATCAACTGGGCTCACAGTGAAATGGTGGTAGTAGGAATAGCAGCTAGCAACGTGTTCAACGCGGGACATCGTCCAAAACTGCACCTAACGACTTGAACACACCCTCCGCACCGAACTGGTACTTCTGCGTGTATACAGTCGCCAAGTATAATTGGACCCTCAGAACCCGCAAACATTTGCTGAATTTGCTTCTCCTGACTTGAAAAATATCGATAAGTATAGACGAGTGAAGTGTGCCTAGGCTGACGCCGCCACTCGCTATGAATTCAGCTGAAATGGCAGTAAATACTGCCCAGCTGGCCCGACCTTCCGTGCTCGGACCGAAGTATTAGGACGGCTAAGGGTGCCAAAAAGTTCCAACGATGGCTCCCAAGGTATTGCTCTCGGAGCTCCAATTGGATCCGTGCGAGCACATTCCGTCCCTGTTACCTCAGTGTGAAAACGGTTGGATAGGGAAAATATTGCTGAGTTTTCCAATTTTGCCTATGCCAACCTGCCCGCTTTCTGCGGAACTCAGACATCTAGAAGCGGCATAATCTGACTTCTTCTCGGCGATAGCCGGGAAATACCGCCCTAATCACCAAAAATTAGCCCTGTAGGGGTATTTAAAATTCCCCCTCCATTAAAACAGTTGCTGTACTGCAACCGCTGAGCTGCATAAGAAAAGAACTTCCTCGCTTGCTTGTATAGGACCGAATCACTTCACATCGCTCGAGCCTGACTTACTCGAAGTCATCATCATCAGTATCATCCTCTCGGTCCGGATGGAGAGGATCATCGGGATCAAAGAACAGATCTGCTAGCCCGAGAGGAACGGCTTCGCCACCCAAAGCTCTTTTCTTGCGTTTAGCGAGCTCCTCGAGATCGCTCGCCTCCTCGCCCAAACATCGCTCCAATGCTTCCTGCCAAGCTTCATCCCGGCTCAAAGGGTGGGTCGAATCTTGTTGCAATCGCTTCAGCGCGTATCGCAGCACATTGATACCATCCCTCGGTGAAAAATCCAGCTTGAGTTGGTGAGAGGTTTGAAGGAACTCGACGGTCATGGCGAGCATCTCTGCCTCGGCATAGGGCAGGTGATAACGCAGGATTTCCATTTCATCCTGCCTGTTGGGGAAACCCACTTTCAATGTGGGTTGCAAGCGGCTGAGGATGTAATCCGGGATTTCAAAAGTTGACTCATCGTCATTCATCGTGATCGCCGCACGAAACTCGCTCGATGCTGGAATTTGAATTCCTGCAACCACCGACTCGACCATTCTGCGGCCATCGAAAAGCGGAGCGAGCGACGCCCACGACTTTTCATTCATCCTATTTCCTTCATCAAGCAGGCATATGCCACCGCAAAGCATCGCTGACACTAACGGTGAAGCGTGATAGGAGATATTTCCATTCTGTCCGAGAACTGGAGTGATCAGAAGATCTTCCGGTCGCGTGTCAGCGGTGCACTGGTAGATGTAAAGGGGCAACTCCTGCTCTTTCGCGGCCGCGATAACGAGCTGCGTCTTTCCCATACCTGGAGCACCGACCAATCGTGGGGTCAGCGGTAGATCGGCTTCATCCACGGTGATCCAGCACGCAAGTAACTGCATTAGAATTTCTCGCTGACCAATCCACTGCGCAGAACCGGTATAGGGCTGAGACAGCTTAAGGCGGACGCCATCGACTTCAACATATCCATCACTCAGATCTTGCATTGCTTCGCCTTTGTCATTGTGGGCCACAATCCTTCCTAGCAATTTGCATCATTGAAATCTTAGTGCACCTGATCCGATCACGAACCGTATCGGAGCGCGAACTTATGGAGAACCCCTTCATTTGATCAATCGATTCAAACAGATGTGATCTGCTTAGCGGGGCTGAGGGGATCACTTCGTTGCGGGTGCCCACCATTTACATCGATTTGAACGGTCACGTGCCGCCTCCAGTTCTGATCATCGACGTTGGGATAATCACTGCGAAAATGAACACCTCGCGACTCCGCTCGGCACAACGCCGAATCGACGATGCAGGAGGAGAGCAACAGCATGTTTTGCAATTCCCAACCTTCAATGGAATCAAACTGATGGGGCATCACGTAGGCAGCCAAGGTGCGGATGGAATCTAAAGCTTCCTGCAGTCCCTCCGCATGTCGCTCGACTCCCACCAAACGCCCCATTAAACTTTTCAGTGATACTCTCACATCCGCAACATCAAACGCTTCACTTGGCGGGCGAACCGGGTTTTCAAGAGGAGGGGCGATCATCCGCTGCGAGCTCTCTGCTGCTGCTCTCGAGGCGGATTCTCCCGCGTGAGCTCCATAGACCAACCCTTCGAGCAAGCTATTACTCGCGAGTCGGTTGGCACCGTGAAGACCACTGCTGGTGACTTCTCCTGCAGCCCACAAGCCTGGCAACGACGTTCCTCCTTGTCGGTCGATCGAGACGCCACCAATCATGTAATGGGCACCGGGGCGAACAGGAATTCTATCCGACGCAATATCGAGTCCAAATTTGGCACAGGCTTGAGCGATACCGGGGAACCGGCGATGAACGAAACTGGAGTCCAAATGCGTTAGGTCCAAATAGACATTGGAATGCTTTGTCTTTTCCATCTGTCGAATGATTGACTGACTGACGATGTCGCGAGGGGCAAGTTCTCCCCTTTCATCATAGGCGAGCATGAAACGATCACCATTGCAGTCGACCAAGCGAGCACCTTCGCCCCGAAGCGCTTCGGTGATCAAAGAACGAGACGCCCCCGCAATGTAAAGCACGGTGGGATGGAATTGCATGAACTCCATATCACGTAACTCTACTCCCGCTCGAAACGCCAGAGCTTGACCATCTCCAGTTGCAACAAGCGGGTTGGTCGACTCACGGAATATCTGACCGGTACCGCCGGAACAGAGTATGGTCTCCTTTGCCCAAACAATTACCGGCTGCTTTCCCTTCTGAACAATCAATGCACCGCGACCACGACCTTCGTGAGTCAACAGGTCAGCCGTGAAGGCATCCTCCCAAATATCAACATTCTCTTTTTCGCGCGTCCGATCGATCATCGCACGCATGACTTCGCGGCCAGTCGCATCACCGTACGCGTGCACGATCCTTTCGCGACTGTGCCCACCTTCCCGGCCTAACAGGAGCGTTCCCTCGCGTTGGTCGAACTGCGTACCCCAATTCACCAGTTCTTCGATCCGCCTGGGCCCCTCCCTGACGACCATGTCAACGATCTCGGGATCACACAGATTTCCCCCTGCGCCCAATGTGTCCTCAGCGTGCGACTCAAAACAATCTTCAGGGTCAAGCACTCCTGCTATCCCCCCCTGAGCGTAAGAGCTATTGGACTCTGCTAAACGATCCTTGGTCACAATCAACACACTCTGATGCGATGCTACCGCATTGGCAGCACGCAAACCTGCAAGTCCACCACCGACAATAAGAATGTCGGTAAACCGATGCAGTGCTCTGCGAGAATCAAAAGGCAAAAGATATCGGGGTGTCAACATTTTGATTTTTCTCAGCGCTGAGCGTCTTGTGAGATGCTGGCCGGTGGCCTTCCTAATGCTATTTTCGTGTAAGTATTTCGAGTTGAATCAAGTAGAGCTTTGTCGCATCGTACAAGAGCCCGCGAG
>JAAXIK010000066.1:0-1183 GCA_012270385.1 Rubripirellula sp.
GCGGAGCATTCTCCGTAGTTGCGGCAGTTACCAAAACCAGCTTCGTCCATCTTGGCTACCATGGCAAGGGAGCGACGGTCTTTCTCCGCCTTACCTTGGGGTAACCCATTAAGGTGGGAAATTTTAGCACCGGTGAATAGCATTGCAGAAGCGTTTTTGCAGGCTGCAACACAAGCGCCACAACCAATACAAGCAGCAAAATCAAACGCGCTGTCAGCGACTGGCTTAGGGATAGGAATCTCGTTAGCGTCAGGGGCACTTCCAGTCCGACAGGTGATAAAACCACCAGCTTGAATAATTTTATCGAAAGCGCCACGGTCGACAACCAAGTCACGGAGAACCGGGAAAGCTTTCGCGCGGAAAGGTTCAATTGTGATAGTGTCACCGTCATTGAACTTGCGCATGTGCAATTGACAGGGTGTCGTTCCACGATCTCCTCCATGAGGAATTCCATTGATCGTGAGCGAACACATTCCGCAAACACCCTCGCGGCAGTCAGAGTCGAATGCTACAGGTTCTTCGCCTTTTTGCAGAAGCTGCTCATTCAGCAGATCCAGCATTTCGAGAAATGAGGAGTCTGGAGAGACTTGGCTAATCTCATAGTCTCTAAATTGCCCAGAGTTACTCTGATCGTCTTGACGCCAAATTTTGAGTTTAAGGTTCATCAAAAGAATTATTTGTAGCTGCGGA
Organism: Rubripirellula sp.; assembly: GCA_012270385.1. Lineage (GTDB taxonomy): Bacteria > Planctomycetota > Planctomycetia > Pirellulales > Pirellulaceae > Rubripirellula. Next base: position 691 of record JAAXIK010000066.1, read on the forward strand.
CGGCAAGTTTCACATCGTTGAAAGAAAGTTCTTCGGTGTGTCGTTTAGGTTTCGTACCCGATCCTGTAAACTCCCAGACGGCAGTGTGGGAGAACTTATCATCATGGCGCACGGCCTCACCATCTTCGGGCTGGTGTTCTTCTCGGAAGTGACCTCCGCAAGATTCATCACGATCTAGTGCATCGTGGCACATTAATTCGGCAAGATCTATGAATTCGGAGAGACGACCAGCACGCTCCAATTCTTAGTTTAGGGATTTACCATTACCGCTGACCTTGAGGTTGTTTTCAAACTCGTCGCGTAGAGCCGATATTTCTTGAAGGGCTTTATCAAGACCCGCCTTATTACGAGACATACCCCATTTCTCCCAGTCCGCATCACCTGGCCGTAACCCCTTTTTGCGCAAACTCTTTTGCTCATCCGCGCCTACTTCATTATTGGTGATCGATATACTTTGACGTTGGCCACCATCCTGCTTGTTCAAACGCATCAC
>JAAXIK010000066.1:1193-2068 GCA_012270385.1 Rubripirellula sp.
AGTACTTGGTGAAGTGAGCGTGGGGAGCGAGTGCCGTTAGTGTTGAGAAGTTTTTCAGTGAAAGCATTCACATCGGACTCAACCTGCTTGAAGGAATCAGAATCAGATTTGACTGCGCCAGGTTTCTGCTCTGCTAGGTAGTTGGGTATAGTGTTAGGGAGCACGAAGTAGCCGTCCGCAAGTCCTTGCATGAGCGCGCTAGCACCAAGGCGGTTGGCACCATGGTCAGAAAAATTTGCCTCTCCGATGACAAATAGTCCGGGAATCGTGCTTTGAAGATTATAGTCTACCCAAAGACCTCCCATGGTGTAGTGAGGTGCCGGGTAAATGCGCATAGGCTTTTCGTAAGCACTGTCCCCAGTGATGCGCTCGTAAATGTCAAAGAGGTTTCCATACCGTTCTCGCATAGCTGTTTCGCCGCGACGTTCGATAGACTCAGCGCAATCAAGGTAGACACCTCTTTTACCGGGTCCAACACCACGGCCTTCGTCACAAGCTTCTTTCGCAGCGCGGGAGGCTATGTCACGAGGAGCTAGGTTACCAAAGCTTGGATATTTTCGTTCAAGGAAATAATCACGATCGTCTTCGGGAATGTCGTTGGGTTGCTTTTCACAATCTTCCTTACTCTTCGGGACCCAAACTCGGCCATCGTTGCGGAGCGACTCAGACATTAGCGTGAGCTTGGATTGATGATCGCCACTTTGTGGGATGCATGTTGGATGTATTTGCGTAAAGCAAGGATTAGCAAAGCCAGCGCCTTTTTTGTAGGCGCGGATCGTCGCAATACTGTTACAGCCAACAGCGTTGGTTGAAAGATAGAAAACGTTGCTGTATCCACCGGTGGCGAGGACAACGGCATCTGCCGCCCAGGACTG
>JAAXIK010000279.1 GCA_012270385.1 Rubripirellula sp.
GCTCGCATTCATGATGTCTGCCTTATACCCGGCACTCTTGACTTGGCAAACCGACGTCAACTATCCCACGTTCTTTAAAGGTATTTCGCCGGCCCAACTCTTGGCATTCTCGACGAGTTCGAGTGCTGCGACACTTCCCGTAACGATGGAAAGAGTAGAGAAGCACCTTGGAGTCAAAAAAGAGGTGTCGAGCTTTGTGCTTCCAGTGGGTGCAACGGTGAACATGGATGGCACGAGTCTCTACCAGGCAGTGGCAGCGGTTTTCATTGCTCAGGCTTTCGGTATGCAATTGGATTTTAGCCAACAAGTGACGATCGTCCTCACGGCAACTCTTGCGTCCATTGGGTCTGCAGCAGTGCCCGGAGCGGGCATGGTGATGCTCGTCATCGTACTCGGCGCAATTGGCGTGCCGGAGCAGGGTCTAGCACTTATCTTTGCAGTGGATCGTCTTCTGGATATGTGCCGAACCTCAGTGAACGTCACAGGGGCCGCAGCGGTATGTCTATTGATCTCTAAAAAGGTTGGCTAATGCAAATCTTGATCTTCGCCCCCTTTCACCCCACAAGGGAAAAGAGTTGACTCGTTTCCGATCGGCAACGATCAACAAAAGAAATCCGTTGTGTGTAACATAACCATGAGCAATACCAGACAACGCGTGATGCCCACTCTTCGAGCTTCTTGGCTGTGGTTCCCGTTGTTCATCACTTGGTCACTTTGCACGCCAAGCTCAATTATCCACGCAACTGATTTGCATTTAACTCTCGATGGTTTCTTTTCCTCCTATTGCAACGACTGCCACGGCGGAGGTTCTGCAGAAGGCGGCCTGAGTTTGGAAAATCTCTCGGAAGACCTCAATGACATCGCTACATTCTCCAAGTGGGAAAGAATCTTCGACCGCGTTGTTGTTGGAGAGATGCCACCGAGAAGCGAGAAAAAGCTCAACCCACAGGACAGGGAACGCTTCGAGACAATTCTTCGAAAATCCCTTCGCGACGCACACCAATCACGTAAGGGCACTGTGCTACGCCGTTTGAATCGCAGAGAGTACCAAAACACACTCAACGATATTTTCGGCACTTCATTGGACTTGGAGAGCATGCTACCAGAAGACTCTCGGTTTCATGAAATCGACAACGTCGGCGAAGAACTCAGTCTCTCCATGCCACACATGCAACGCTACATGGAAGCTGCTGGCATGGTCTTTGACGCGGCGGTTGCGACCACAGTCTCTGCACCCAAAGCGGATATCATCGACTGTTTTTTTCGTGAATCCGAAGTCGACCGAGAGCTTGGCAAGACCGTCAAACGCTTGGACGACGGCGCCTTGGTTAGGTATTCACCCAATGGCTTATCACGAGGACATCTACGCGAAGGTCGCACACGCCAACCTGGAAAATATAGAATCCGTGTAACCGGCTATGCCTATCAGTCAAAGGAATCGGTGGTTGTCGATTTATCAGGGATCTCTTATCGACCAGGTTCGGCTCAACCGCTGTTCGGATTTTGCTCATTCCCTCCCGACAAACCCACCACCTTTGAGGTCATCACATGGATCGACGAGAACTATATGTTAAAGATCAATCCCTACGGGCTTGTTGACCCGAATCATTACAAGAGGCTGGATGTTAACGAGATCCATAGCCCCGGATTCGCCTTACTTTCCGCAACCATGGACGGACCTTTGGTGGAGAAGTTCCCCTCGCATTGTCACCGATTGGTTTTAGAAAGGATCAGTCGTGTTCAAATCGAGCCAAAAAACCCGAACGATAAGACAAAAAGTTGGTATAAGCCAAAATTCGAAATTCAATCCGAGAACGAAATCGAAGATGTAAAGCAATCACTGAACCGGGTTGCAACGCGCGCATTCAGACATCCAGTGACGCGTGAAGAAGTTCAACCTTTTCTAGAGCTGTTCATCGCAGAACGTGATAAAGGTGAATCTTTCGAAATGTCATTGAGGACGGCTGTGATTGCGATTTTCTCATCTCCGAGCTTTCTCTACCTCGAGGAACCTCATGAAGATACCAGCGACGATCTCACTGACTATGCGTTAGCGAATCGCTTGTCTTACTTCCTGAACCGGACTGCGCCAGACCCGTTACTGGGTGAGATGGCTTCAACCGGAGAACTGAACCAACTAAGAGGTCGACTTCGAGAGCAAGCTGACCGCTTGATGGCTCATGAAAACTTTAGTCGTTTCCTGAGGGATTTTTGCGATGCTTGGCTTAATCTTCGCGAAATGGATTTCACAACACCGGATGCAAAACTCTTCCCAGAGTATGACTCGTTTCTGCACGACTCGATTCGGAAGGAAACCGAATCCTTCCTCGAAGAATTGATTGTCTCAAATCTACCGGTATCCAATCTCGTCAAATCCGATTTTGCAATGCTGAACAATCGGCTAGCCGACCATTATGCACTCCCTCCAGTAGACGGAGTAAAACTCCAAAAAGTCCTTCTATCGGACGATAGCGTGCGTGGCGGTCTCTTGAGTCAGGCGAGCATCTTGAAGGTTACCGCCAACGGCACCAACACCTCTCCTGTTTTTCGAGGCATTTGGGTCATGGAACGTATCCTTGGTGAAACCACTCCTCCACCACCGCCGGGGATTCCGGGAGTTGAGCCTGACATTCGCGGTGCTTCCACGCTTCGCGAACTTTTGAGTCAGCATCGCAACGCTACCGAGTGCCAGTCATGCCATCAGAAAATTGATCCTCTTGGATTTGCGTTAGAACAATTCAATCCCATCGGTGGATTTCGACATAGATATCGAACGATAGGCGAGGGAGACAAAGTAGACATTCATATTTCGGGTCGAGCTGTTCGATATCGTCTAGGACGCGATGTGGATGCGACGGGTATCTTGGAATCGGGAGAAGCGTTTCAAGATTTCCGTGCACTACGTGATATACTCGCTGAGGACCAGAATCGACTGGCAAGATCGTTGACCATCAAATTGCTCACCTTCGCGACCGGTCGTGAAATGGGCTTCTCTGATCGTGCAGAGATTGATCGGATCGTACAAGAATCAGCAGAAAAGAATTACGGCGTTCGTGATCTCATTCACTTGGTCATCGACAGCAGCATCTTCAAAAAGAAGTAATGATGAATGCACCTCACGTCACTAATCCTGCACTGGACCGTCGTCACCTGTTAAAGGGCATTGGAACATGCATCGCGCTTCCATTACTCGAAGCCATGGTGCCATCGACAGGCAGCGCGGCAGCTAAACAGATAGCGAAATCCAAAGCGGAAGTCCCTCGATTCGTAGCGATGAATGCAGGATTAGGCTTTCATGCGCCCTTCCTGTTTCCCGAGGCAGAGGGATCCTCCTACACACTCACACCTTACCTCGAACAGATTAAAGACCACCGCGATCAATTCACACTCTTCTCAGGGCTCTCTCATCCCAATCAGAATGGAAATAACGGGCATGCTTCGTCCATGACATGGTTAACCTCCGCTCCACGCCCTGGACTGGCGGGTTTCAAAAACACCATCTCGCTGGATCAACTCATGGCACAGCATGTCGCTGGGCAGACTCGAGTACCTTTCGTGGCCTTGAGCCCTCCACGTTCGTCCTTATCATGGTCTTCCAATGGAGTGCAAATTCCGTCTCAGACGTCACCGGCAAAAATATTTCAGCAATTATTTGTTGAAGGGACGAAAGACGAAGTAGCTGCTGAAATTCGCGATCTACAGCGTGGCAAGAGCATCTTGGATACGGTACTGAGGGATGCCCAGCGATTAAACCAATCTCTTGGAGGTCCTGATCGGCAAAAGCTCGACGAGTATTTCAGTTCGGTTCGCGAACTGGAAAACCGTATTCAACAGAACGAAAATTGGGTTCGACGTCCAAAATCTAAAGTCGATGCGGAAAAGCCCAAAGACATCGAAGATAAAAACGATGTGCTCGCACGTCAGAAGCTCATGTATTCGATGATGGCTCTGGCACTTCAGACGGATTCAACCAGGGTGATCACCTTTGACCTTGGTAGCTTAAATGCCGTGCCGAGCAATATACAGGGTGTGCAGACCGATTGGCATAATCTGTCGCACCATGGCAAAGACGAATCAAAGATCGATGAACTCAAACTGATCGAAATCGCTGAGTTCCAGGCCTTCAATGAGTTCTTGAACCAACTCAGAGGCATCGAGGAGGCGGGCAAGACACTTCTGGATCATACCGCCGTTCTATTTGGCTCGAATCTGGGTAACGCATCTTCTCACGATTGGCGCAATCTACCCATCCTCGTCGCGGGTGGAGGTTACAAGCACGGTTCGTATGTTGCGCATGACGTCAATAACAATTCGCCACTAGCAAACGTCTATGTGTCTCTTGCTCAACGAATGGGATTAGAAGTGGATCGTTTTGGTAGCAGCACCGCAGAATCCGTGCGGGGCCTGGAGATCGCATGAACCATCGCATTCGGCATCGACTGATTCTGATTCAACTTTTGATCGCAAAGATGGTGATCTTGTGTGTGCCAGTTTTTGCACAGAATCCTTCCAGAACTTTTCTTAGAGAAGTTCTGCCAATCCTTGAAGAGAAATGCATTCGCTGCCACGGAGCAGAGAGGCAGGAATCGATGATCCGATTGGACACTCTCTCAACCAACTTGATGTCAGACCGTTCCGTGGCAGAAGATTGGCACGAAGTCCTTCAAGTGATTGACGCCGCAGAAATGCCCCCAGAAGACGAACCACCTCTCAGCGAAGAACAGTATGAGAGATTGAGTGGATGGGTTCGCCAGACACTTGAAAGGTATGTGGAAGCCACCGCGAAACAAAATGGACGAGTCGTACATCGGCGTTTGAATCGTGTGGAATATCAAAATACCATGTCCGATCTGCTGGGACTGGAGATGAACTATTCCATGGATTTACCACCAGATTCCCCTTCGGTAGACGGATTTAAAAATAACGGCCTGGCGCTGCAGATGTCCGCTCTTCAGATGGAATACTTCATCGCTACCGCCCGCCAAGCACTGGATCGAGTGATAATCGCTGGACCAGCTCCAAACCAATTTGAACATGAATTCAAAGAGTCCAATGTCAAGAATTGGCTGGGAAGAGTGCAACGGAGCAATCGTCTGCAGCGTTCGCAGGTTTTCCTCGGCACGATGACAAAAGACTACCCAGAGGAAGGTGAGTTTCGAATCCAGGTCACCTTTAGCTCTGAATTGCGACCCAACAAAGGCTATCCAATCCTGGAGGTTTCCGTGGGCTACCGTCCAGATACAGAAGTTCTTTTCCGTTCTGTGGGTACTGCCGAGATCACTTCAGAACAGGAGCAGACCCTTGAATTCACGGGACGCCTGGAAAACTATCCTCTTCCGGTCCGGGGCCAGGGTAAGTATCCGGGACTCGTTGTCCGCGTACGCAATCTCTATGACGACGGTTCACCTCGTCCCAAAGGAGATAAAGGGGTGTTTCCTGATGAGCCGGAACTTCCAGTCATCCACATCCAATCGTTGAACTTTGAAGCACCTGTTTTCGAACAGTGGCCACCTCGTTTACATCGAGCACTCATGGGCACCGCTTCGGACTCGGAATTGGATGAACGAGTTCGCATGTCCAACGTTCTATCCCGTTTTCTTCCACGCGCATTTCGGCGTCCTGTAACGGAAAGCGAGATTAAGAAATTCTTGGATTTCTTCGATAGTATCCGAGAGGAATTTCCAACGTTCGAAGAAGCGGCAAGGGAAACCCTCACGCTAGCTCTCATTAGCCCCGACTTCCTTTACCTTGTTGAGCCTGCCGGCGAAGAAAAACGCCCTGTCACGAGTTGGGAACTCGCATCGAGGCTGTCCTACTTCCTGTGGAGCACCATGCCAGATGAAGAGCTCTCTTCAAAAGCTGCAGATGATTCGCTGATCAAAAAGGAAGTTTTAGCCCAACAGATCCTTCGGATGATCTCCGATGAACGCTCAATTGCTTTCGTCGATCAGTTTACGAGGCAGTGGTTGAATTTGGATGTCGTGGACCGTGTTTCCATCAGCAAAGACTATCATCCGGGTTTCTCCAATACATTGAAACAGGACATGGTGGGTGAGACCCAGCAATTTTTCGCTCGACTCTTGCGCGAAAACATGAGTGCCATTCAATTATTGGACTCAGATTTCACCATGATGAACGAGGCTCTCGCTAAGCACTATGGCTACGAGGGGGTATGGGGTCGCGAATTCCGACCGATCCAGCTGAAAAGTGATGATCAACGAGGCGGTCTGCTTGGACAAGCGAGCATACTTCTCAGCAACTCCACTGGCTCCGATTCACATGCAGTCCGACGTGCCGTTTGGATCCGTGATCGGCTCCTGAATGACCCACCTAAACCTCCTCCGCCGGATGTACCGACGCTGGAGGAAGCGGATCCGAAGTTTTTGGACCTTACCATCCGAGAACAACTCGAGGTTCATCGAGAGAGAGTAGCATGCTCCAGTTGCCACAAGGATATTGATCCATGGGGGATCGCTCTAGAAAACTTTGATGCGGTCGGCCTTTGGCGAAGTGAAGTGCGAAGGAAAAAAGGGAAAAAGTTCGAAACGCTCCCCGTTAACTCGGTGGATCAATTACCCGACGGATCGCAACTCCAAGGGGCAGAGGGATTACGTCGTTATCTTGTTCAAAACCAAACCGAACCGTTCGCACGATCGTTGGTGAGCCGGCTTTTGGCCTATGCACTCGGTCGACAGATTGATTTAAGCGATCAACGGATGATTGACGAATTAACATTAAACTTTAGGAACAATGGATTGAAGCTAAAGGATCTCATTGTTCAAATTGCACAAAGTGAAGCATTTCACACAAAATAGTAGCAAGCGAGATCGACTTACACTCCCTGTATGATCTCCAAGAATTATTGAAATGAGTCAGGAGTAAACGATGGCAAGAAAGTCGTGGCATCTCAGCCGCCGAACTTTTTTAAAGGGCAGCGGTGGAGCCTCCCTCGCGTTACCTTGGATGGAATGCATGGCGGGTGCTTCAACACCTGCACCGCCCTCTCCCCGACGCCTATGCGCCATGTATTGGGGATTCGGTATCGGCCTGCCTAAAGAAGACAGCGAACATGCCAACTGGCGATGGTTCCCTGAAGGTGAAGGACGCGATTACAGGTTCACCGATTCACTGCAACCTTTGGAATGCTTTCGTAATGACCTCACCGTGCTCGGTGGGCTCTCCCATCCGAATGGTAGAAAAATGGGAGGTCATGACACCGGTGATACTTTCCTGACAGGCGCTTTCCTCAACAATGAATTCCTGCACAACACCGTTTCGGTAGACCAAGTGGCAGCCGCAACCGTGACTGATCAAACTCGGTTTTCCTCCCTGGTGCTTTCAACTGATGGCGGTGTGGGGGAGCCAACAAGGTCCAGTACTTTGTCCTACGACGCCAAAGGCCGACCTTTGCCTGCGATGCATCAACCCAAACAGATATTCGACCGTTTCTTCGGCGAGGGTGACGCGGATTCCATCGCAAAACGACGCCGGCTATCTAGCGCTTCGAAAATGCTAGATCGAGTCCTCGAGGATTCCAAATCCCTCAGTCGCAAACTGGGCAAACAGGATCAAGATAAATTCGAGGAGTACCTGTCTAGCGTCCGACAGATCGAACAACGGGTGGAACGTTCCCAAAGCTGGCTGGAGATCCCTCGCCCGAATCTTCTCGATGAAGAACGTGACATGTTACATCTCGAGTCTGACGATCAGGCTCCGCGTCTCTTGATGAGAACGATGTACGATCTGATGTACCTGGCTTTTCGAACCGATTCAACACGCGTGGCCACCTACCAGATTACCAACATGGCAGACGCTTCCTCTAATGCTGGAAAGTTCCCGCAGCTTGAGGGATTCAAGAGCAATTTGCATGGCCTAGCACACGGCTGGAACAAACCGGAAGGAGCCGTAAAGCTTGGCGAATGGGATCGATTTATGGCCGAGCAGTTCGGGTACTTTCTCATGCGACTTGCTTCCGCAAAGGAAGGCGACCACTCCGTACTTGATAACTCGCTCGTACTGTACGGCAGCAGTAACTCGACCACACACAACAATCAGAACTACCCCCTGATTTTGGCGGGTGGATCCAATCTTGGTTTGCAGCACGGTAGGTATCTTAAGTTTGGCAACGACGTGCCTATGTCCAATCTTTTTGTCACGATGCTAAACCGATTCGGAAAAGAAACCAAAGCCTTTGCAGACAGCACAGGTGAACTGACTGAATTGACTCAAGTTTAATGAATTGAGCAATCAAGAACCGATATCATGGAGCATGACAGGGAATCGGATCGAATCCCGCTCACGCTATCAGAGTGAACGCCTAGCGAAACTAGCCGATCTCATCCATTGGATCACCAATTAGATACCGACCAGCCTTTCCGAGGAGTCACCAAAGCGATCGACAGTCAAGCCGCCCCAGTCCATGAGATCCAAAAATAGACTGCACATACGACGGTTCGATGAATCAAGGTAATCAAGGGCACGACCACCACGCAGTCTTCCGCCCGCACCACCAAGCAAGACCACTGGCAACTGCTTCGAATCATGATTGCCATGAATCATACTTGAACAATGCATGAGTGCGGTATGATCCAATAGCGTTCCTTCGCCTTCCTGAACGCTTGCCATTTTGTCGCAAAGGTAGGCAAGTTGGGACATAAAAAACTGATTGACACCCACTAATTCTTGAGGCTGAGTGTGCGCCATCTGGTGATGCTGATCCTTTGCACCAGCATGAGCATGAGTCAGGATCGATCCGTCATTGCAGTACTTGAGCGTACCGATGCGTGTGGAGTCGGTGCGAAATGCAAGCAGCATGATGTCGTTCATCAGCTTCCAATAATCAGGAATCTCAGTAGGAATCCCATCAGCAGGACGTGGTGAATCTGGAACATCAAGAGTCGGCTTCCAACCACCCATTTCGCGTTTTTCACCCGCACGCTTAATTCGGCCCTCGACCTCATGAACACTTCCCAGATACTCCTCGAATCGCTGTCTATCGGAGACAGAAAGTCGTCTCCGCACCGCGCGAGCATCCTCCAAAACGGCATCCACCACACGTTGGTCTCCTCGATTGGGCTTGATCCGGAATAGTCGATCAAAAGCGAGTGCTGGACGCGTTTCGGTCCATGTGGGTGAGACCGCCGTGCTCCAAGAGATGTGAGAACTGTAGAGCAAGGGATGTCCGTCCTGAAGACCAGGTATCGGCCCCTCGCAACCCAGGACTAGAGATGGAATTCGAGTACGATTTCCAATCCGTTGAGCCATCAATTGGTCAAAGCTCACCCCGGTCCGCACTTCCGTTTTCGACATCACGGCACCGCTGAGCATGTTACCGGTCTGCATACAGTGGATGACTCCATTGTTGGCTTGCTCGTTCCAAAGTCCGCGAATAAAAACCAAATGCTTTTTCCATGGCTCAAGCGGCTTCAGACAGGGTCCAAGCTCCATTGCACTTCCAGCGCCTTTGGCCCACCAGTGGTCAGAGTGGAATCCCATACCGGTGAAGGTCACCAGTGTGCGTGTGGGTGGCTGCTCACTGTCGCCCCGAGAGGAATCCTCAGCCGCTTCTGCCAAAGGAAAGGGTACCGACTCGAGCCATGGCAGTGCCATGGACACACCAAGCCCACGCAACAATGTTCTTCGCGTAGAAGTTGGATTGGCTCTTTCAGACATGTCTCTTTGTCCTTTTCGCTCTTTCATTCTTCGTTCCATGATCTTCGCATGAAAACGAGGTGTTCACTTAATCTTCATTCCATCTTATCGAATGACATCACTCGAGTAACTTTACCTAATTCATGGCTCGTGGAGATTGGTCAGTTGCCACTTGGAACCTCACTCGGTCGCACAGATCGAAATTGATCACTTTGCGCAATCATGAGCAGAACCTCTGACCAACAAGCCCCAGAAGCGATACTTTCAGATATTTGATTCAACAGTTCACGATCCGAAAGCATAACGGAACGCCCCAAGGCATAGCCGGTTAGCTTTCTTGCAAGTGAGGAAAAGACGTCTCCTCTGCGATGTACAGCAAGATACTCTTTCAGGCCCGCGAAGCCGTTTATCTCGACTCCATCACGTGTCACCGATTTTATGTCTCCAGGTTTGAATTCGACGCTAGGACGTAATCTCCCCAACGCATCAAATTGCTCGAGAGGCATTCCAAAGGGATCAATTCTTAAATGACAATTCGAGCAGGCAGGATCCTTACGATGCCGTTCGGTGATTTCACGGACCCTCCGCCCATCCGGCGGCGTCTCTGGTAAGGGAGG
>JAAXIK010000388.1:0-29446 GCA_012270385.1 Rubripirellula sp.
CCATAGGAAAAGGAGTCAGTGCGTTCGAAATCGGCTTGAGCACCCACGTCAACAAAGTTCTTGCCGGCAAATTTCAGCCCCCAGTCAACTCTGGAAGGAGTCCAATTCGCTTTCCCTTGGATCACTCCCTTTAGATTCTCGCCGACGTTAGCTTGGATTTCTTTTCCCTCACCTTCAATGAGTGGAAAACGGATGAGGCAATCATCGAGATAAGTTCGGTTTTGATCTGGGTTGTCGGATTGTTGGGTAAGCCAATTTGTTAACTGTTCAACATTGGCGTTTTCGATCCTCTCGATCGCCTGCTTCGTCTCTGTAAGTGCTTGTTGTTTCTCGGGTAATTGCTTTTCTTTAACAGGGTCCGCAATTTGAAGTATCGGTGCTGCATTGCCTCGCCGTGTTTGCATGCCTCCATCACTGCTGGAATTGAAAAAAGCGTAGAAGCGATAGTAATCTTCTTGGCTGATAGGATCGTATTTGTGGTCATGGCATTGGCCACATTCCATGGTCAATCCAAGCCAGACGGTTGATGTCGTTTTCACACGATCCACCACATACTCAACGCGGTACTCCTCTGCGATCGCACCACCTTCATCGGTGGTTCCATTGTTGCGGTTGAATCCAGCCAATAACTGCTGCTGGTCGTTAGCATTGGGGATCAGGTCGCCAGCAAGCTGATTGATCGAGAATTCATCAAATGGCATGTTGAGGTTGAAGGCGTCCACGATTGCGTCTCTCCAAGCCCACATGTCTCGAGGTCCATCAGCATGATAAACGCTTGTGTCCCCGTATCTCGCAGCATCAAGCCAGTCGATTGCCATGCGTTGGCCATATCTTGGAGATCGGAGTAATCGGTCAATTAGCTTCTCATATGCTTTCGTCGATGTATCTTCAAGAAAGGCATCCACTTCATCTGGGGTGGGCGGCAGGCCAGTGAGATCGAGTGTTGCACGTCGAATCAGTGTTTCTTTTGAAGCTCTCTCCGCGAGTTTGTGATCAGGGAGGTTCTTTTTGACAAAGTCGTCAATGGTATCCTCGATGCGTTTTGTTGGATGTGTTTTTTTTTCAGGTCTCAAAAACGACCAGTGGTCAGTCCAAGCAGCACCTTCTTTCACCCATCTCACGAGAATGTTGATTTCGTCTTCGGTCAACGCTTTTTTTGAATCGGCGGGAGGCATGATGGTCTCATCATCAGCCAAGATTCGAAGAATCATTTCACTGGCTTCTGGGTCACCGGCGGTGATTACATTTTTAGCATCTTCCTGACGGTCGAGACGGAGATCCGCTTCACGGTGTTCTTGATCCGGACCATGGCAGTAAAAGCACTTGTCCGACAAAATTGCGCGGACATCTCGATCAAAATTAATCGACTCATCGGCCACCGCAGAAATACTGCCGGCGATGGTGCAGAGGATCATGACCATGAGATGAGCGTTTTGAGTTCTTAGCATGATTAATCTGATGGAAGTCGCTACATTCGACGCTTGGAGGTAGGTTTAAATTTGATGAGGTGTGCTCGGATGCGTTACGCGACTAGCGAATCGCCCCTTGGACTTGTCACGCGAAAAGCTCACTGACCACCGTCGCGTCTTCGGGTCCTGTCAAACGGTGCGTACGCCCTTCGTACTCGTAGGAGAGCGTGTGATGGGACAGACCGAGTGAGTGAAGGATCGTTGCATGGAGATCTCGAAAGTGCACCTTTCCTTCCACCGCCTTCGCACCGGTCTCGCTGGTTTTGCCGTGAGTGTATCCGGCTTTCATGCCGCCACCGGCAAGCCAGAATGTAAATCCTTTCTCGTTATGCCCTGTTTCGTCCTTGCCATCGCCGGGTACAAGTCCGGGTCGACCAAATTCTCCGCCCCAGACGATCAGAGTCTCCTCCAGTAAGCCGCGAGCGGCCAGGTCCTCCAGTAGTGCTGCGATGGGTGCATCCACTGTTTGGCAGTTTGCCTCAAGATCCCTGCGGTGATTCTTGTGCTGATCCCATCCTCCATGATTGACCTCAACAAAACGCACACCGGATTCGATGAAGCGTCTTGCTAGTAAACATTGACGACCAAAGTCAGTTGGACGGCATGTTCCAACCGATAGTTTTTTTCCAACGCGATATCGTTCAAGAGTCGCCTTGGTTTCATTGCTCAGATCTAAGATTTCTCCGGCAGAATCCTGCATCCGAAAGGCTAGTTCCATCGATTCAATCGCACCCTCAAGCTGTTGGTCCTGTGAGCGTTGTTGAAAGTGGTCTCGGTTCATCGCTTGAATCAAATCCAATTGAGAACGCTTAGCATGGTCGGGTAATTGCCCACCGTATATGTCTCGAATCGTGGCCAGCGACATGTTCTCGCCATTAGTACCAATTGGTGTTCCGGTGTACTGCGTGGGTAGGAACGCACTCGAGTAGACCGAAGGCTTGGCAGCATTCAAACTGATAAATCCAGGCAGATTCTCATTCTCATTTCCTAGTCCATAGGAAATCCAGGAACCGATGCTTGGTCGCTTTCGCAATCTCTCTCCGGTGTGCATTTGCAGAAAGGATTGAGCATGATTTCCAGTGTCGGCGTACATCCCATTGATGACGCAGAGTCTATCTGCATGCTTTGCGGTCTCGGGTAAGAGATCCGAGATCCATGTTCCGGATTCGCCTCGTTTCTGAAAAGGGTAGACGGATCCAGGATGGGGTTGATTGGAGGTTTGCGGCTTGTAGTCAAAGGTGTCCATTTGCGCGGGGCCACCACTCATGCACATGAAGATGACCCGCTTTGCTTTTCCTCCGGGTGGTGTGGGGATCCCTGATGGATCCAGTGTGAGTTGCGAACCCAAAGCGGGTTTTTGGTTGAGAGCTTGGAACGCCAAGAGCCCGAAGCCGCAGGATGCATTTTGCAGCATCGCTCGTCGAGTGAATGTTGACGCGATAGACATTTTTTTCTCTTTAATCAATGTAGCGAAATTCATTGCTGCTCATGATGGCCTGAGCATAACTGGCCCAAACAACGATTTGGCGACGGTCCGGATCTGTCACTTCTTCAGTTAGCATTTGAGTCATGGATTGTATGTAACTCAGACCCTGGATGGTTTCACTTGCCACGGGTTTGATCTGCATTGTGGATAGAAAAATCATGTTGATTGTCTCTTATTAAGATTACAGTTCCGAGAGTCCTTTTGTCAATGCCGTTGTCTGATCCACCATGAAATCACTGTTCATTAGAAAGAGGGACTGCGTGGGCAAGGTAGTTGTCTCTCGCTCTGAGACAACTTGTACACCATCAGGAAGATCAAACGCAGCCAGTTCTTTGGGGGGAGCATGCCGAAGCATGCAAAGAAAAAGACTTCGTCGTGTGGTGGGACGATGTAAGTTGGTTGATTCGCCAGGTGGCCAATTGATCAGCATGTCAACCGTTTCCACATCGGATCCTGTTCGTATGCTGCAATCCAGTGTTCCCGAAGTGGACAGGACTGCATCACGAATTGACTCCGCGTCCAATCGACGTCGCTGATGACGAGAGAGCCAAGTATTGGATGGGTCTTTCTGGTAGTTGTTCATCTCGCACTGACTATCAAGTTGATAGGTGTGCGAGAGAGTAATCTTACGTATCAATTGTTTGAGTGACCATTGTCCGGTGATCAACTCATTAGCAAGATGATCAAGTAATTCTGGATGAGTGGGTCTAGCACCATAGACACCAAAATCGTTCGGAGTGGCGACGATGCCTTTTCCGAAAAGATGAAGCCAGATTCGATTAGCGATCACCCTTGCGGTCTGAGGATGCTCGGGTGAGGTAATCCATTTTGCAAGCTGCAGACGTCCGCTTTGAGAATCGGGTATTTCACCCAATATAGAAGCACTACCATTCGGCCGGCTGTAAATCGATAGTATTCCTCTGGGGATTTCTTCTCCCAGCTTTCGGCTTTCACCGTTGATGTGAATCTTGCAGTTGTTCGGGTCGTTTTTATCCTGAACCCCCATTGCAAGACCGAGTATGTCAACAGGCTCGGGGCCTCGAGGCTGGCCTGACGCTGCATGCAGGAGTTCTGCATCTTGGTTTGAGATTGCACGATCCAAAATCGCCAAATGGCCAATGTTACCCTGTAGCGGTGCGAATTGATCGCTCCTCATTGAAACGGAAACATCTCTCGATGTTCCAAACTTTGCTGGAAGGACATCGTCAATTTCTAATTGCCCGTTGAGGAAAACTTTCACCTGATCACCTTTGCGAGTGTAGGTGATGTGGTTCCAAGTGTTTGCGGGAATGACAGTCGACCCGGCAATGCTCTGCTTCGCTTCATTTCCATTAAAGACAAACAATTTTCCGGTTCGAGAAGCTTCGTGTTTACCACCTATCCCAAGATGATCACCCGGCAAAGCTTTATCATTCCAAGCGGCTCTGGAAAATAAATATGCTGTGATCGGTCGCGCGTCATTTTTAAGTTCATTGCGGAACCAAAAGGAAATGGTGTAATCCTTTTGCTCGCCCGTGATGACCGATCGAATTTGGGAGTTTTCCACGGTCGCGAAGGTCGAGGAGTCGAAAGTATTGATGTTTTCGTGTTTTAATTGTTTAGGTTTCTCGTTCAGGATGGCGTAGGCCATCGGCTTCAGATCTTGAATCGCTTGCTCATAGGTTGTGGGTAGCTTTGGCGCTTCGGTACGGTCACTCGTTTTATTTTCTGGAGCATTTAGCTTTGACGTGAGTTCGTGCAAAGCGGTTGGAGGTGCTGTGAGCTTTTCATTTCCCGCTGCACCATACAGTGTTTCTGTGCTGGTGAAGATTCCCGCCAGCGCATAGTAGTCACGGGTGGTGATTGGATCATGCTTGTGGTCGTGGCATCGCGCGCAGGCGACGCTCAGGCCCATCACGCCCGTGCTGATGACGTTGATCTGATCGTCAACTATATCCATCGCAAAGTTATTGTTCATCGCAGCAGCGGGCTTCGATCCTATTGCTAGAAAACCTGTGGCAATCAATAGTCGGTTGCGTTCCTCTGCAGAAAGATAAGGGAGTAAATCTCCGGCAATCTGTTCAGTGATGAAGCGATCGTAAGGAATGTCGTTGTTGATCGCATCCACTACATAGTTCCTGTACCGCCAAGCATGTGGGAAGCTTGCATTCCTACCGAGGCCATCATCCCCGTTTGATTCACCGTATCGAGCAACATCGAGCCAATGTCGTCCCCAGCGAATTCCAAACTGCGGGCTAGCAAGTTGTTGGTTGACGACATTTGCGATCGCTTGATCACGATCCTTTCTGTAGGCTTGCTCGAAATCTTGGATTTGTTGAAAGGTGGGTGGCAATCCTGTGAGGTCAAAGTGCAATCGTCTGAGTAAGGTTCTTGGGGGGGCATCCTGAGTCGGTTGAATATCAGACTTTTCCATTGCAGATAGTGTGAAGAAATCTATCGAGTTCTTCACCCAGTCCGTATTTTTTACGTGTGGGATACTGGGGTTCAGGCGAGGCATAAATGACCAGTGTTGAGATCCACTCTCAGTCAAGCGATGTGCTGCTTGTTGGTGCTCAGGTGCTGGGTTTTCAGGTGCCTTCAATCGCGGATCTTCAGCGCCATCTTGGATCCATCGCTCAAAATCTTTGACGACTGTCTCGGGTAGGCGAGTATCAGGAGGCATCTCGATGCCGTCGTGTCGGATGGCTTGAAGGATGAGACTACTCTCCGGGTTGCCAGCGATGACCGCGGTGCCGGATTCACCCCCGCGTAGAATCCCTTCTCGTGTATCGAGGAGAAGTTTGCCACCTACTGAGTCTGCATTTTCCGAGTGGCATTCATAGCAGTGCTCCACCAAGGCGGGCCGAATCTTGGATTCAAAGAATGCAAGCTTGTCATTCGCAGCCAATGGAATAGCTTGCGAAACGATTGCTACTGCGAGTAGTACGAGTTGATGAAGAACGCGAGTCACGGAGGGATCAGTGAGGTGAGGTAGGGGGAGGATCTGCAGGACTCCTTCAATTGTCGTACAATCGTCGGAGATCTGCAATCAATTATCATGTAAACCTCTTCGAATTCGAAGTTTGACAACCCTGTTAATTGTTCTCATTCCTTGCACCTTGAATCAAGCAGGTGACCTCTGGTCGGAATGGTTCGGTTTTCAGTGCCTATTGGCTTCGGGTCGACCTTTGGACTTCGGCCGATCTTTGTGACGATCGCATCGTTGAGGGGACTTGTTCGTATGGAAATCGTTGTTGGAGAGATATCTTTGGTAGGAATAGATCAACCTCACGTGAAGCCCAATCGATGCCTCGATGTGAGGTGCGCGCATCTCATGGGTTGGGATCTCATTTGCTGGACGTGGCTGCGGCTTCGCGAGAGTAGAAGGTGTTCACCATCACGTTGTGGCTTGTTTCTGTTCATGATGATCGTTCCCGCCGCTGTCTCTCCAGTGTCTGCCCTCGCGGATAAATCTTCAGCAAAGTTCCCGGGCAAGACCAGTAACTGGAATGGGTTTGTTCGATATGACTTTCAGGTCGGTGGTAGGTCTGTGCTAGTTGTATCTCCCGATGAACCGGTTGCCGGTAAACCGTGGGTATGGCACGGTGAGTTTTTTGGTCACAAACCTGCTCCAGATATTGAGTTGCTTAAACGTGGTTTTCATGTCGTCTATACTCGAATTCCCGACATGCTCGGCGCACCACCTGCGGTGGAGCATTGGGATCTTGTGTACCAAGAAATGACGAAGAAATATGGGCTCGCGGATAAAGTAGCTTTGGTAGGTCTGAGTCGAGGTGGTTTGTATTGCTATAACTGGGCTGTAAAGAATTCTGAAAAGGTAGCATGTATCTATGGAGATGCCCCGGTTTGCGATTTTAAAAGTTGGCCTGGTGGTCAGGGTGACGGGCGAGGGAGTCAGAGAGACTGGGGATTAGTGCTGAGCCGGTACGGGTTCGAATCCGATGCGGAAGCCAATGAGTACTTAGGGAACCCGGTTGATACTTTGCAGGCACTTGCGAAAGAAGATGTCCCATTGCTTCACGTCTATGGCGACGCAGACCAGGTTGTTCCGTGGAACGAAAATACAGGTGTGATTGCACGGCGTTATCGAGAGTTGGGTGGAAGGATTCAGCTCATTCAGAAACCAGGTTTGGGTCACCACCCTCATGGTCTTCTAGATCCATCGCCCATCGTTGAATTCATAGTTCAGCATGCATCGCTCAATCCACCACCACGGATTCGAAAGAAAAAATTAGATCCAGTGGACCAACTGGCTATTCATCTTGAGCCTGATCGAAAAGTGGTTTATCGAGTCGTCGACAAAGGGGAAGATGACGTCTCCGGTAAACGTGAACTCTTGCTGCATGTCTTTCAGCCCGATGGCTGGGAAAGCGATCAAAGGAGGCCATGCTTCTTGGTTATCCATGGTGGAGGGTGGACAGGCGGTGAACCACGACGGATGTATCCCTTCGCTTCACACTTTGCTCGCTTAGGGATGGTAGGAATGAGTGTCCAATATCGCCTGCTAGATGCAAAATCAGGGACGTCTGTATTGGATGCCGTCAGTGATGTGCGTTCCGCACTCGATTTTATTCGATCGCATCACAGTGAGCTTGGAATCGATCGGGATCAGATTGTCGTCAGCGGCGGATCTGCCGGAGGCCATTTGGCTGCATCCACCGCTATGTTTGAGAACCTTCCCATCGACGAAAAGATTCGCCATCTGACATCAAGACCTAAAGCGTTGGTGCTCTTGTTTCCGGTCATTGACACATCCGCCAACGGTTATGGTCAGAAGAAAATTGGTGAGAAGTGGAAGGATTTATCGCCGCTGCACAATGTAACCGGTAATCTGCCTACCACTTTGCTATTTCATGGAACTTCCGACACAGTGACACCGTTCTCTGGGGCTGAGCAATTCGTCAGTGAAATGCATCGCAAGGGAAATGAATGTGAGCTGGTATCTCACGAGGGAGGACGACATGGCTATCTTATGTTTGACCAATCTCTGCTCCAGCAAACCCTTTCAAAAATGGAAAGTTTCCTTGAACAACAGAGCTTGCTTCCTGTGCGGCCCTTAAGAGATGAATAAGGCAGCTAACCTGCTAGAGGTCGGTAGCAAACGGACTAAACTGTCTGATCCGGTCATTCTCATCGAGACTCTCGCAGCGAATCCAGAAACAGCATGGTTTGATGGTTGTTCGTGGTTGAGATTTTCGGGACACTAGAAGGTCCACACGCCTCGATAGACTGCACGATCCTGCATCGCGTTCCTAAGATTTTCAACGCCTCCCTAACAGCGTTTTTTTGTCGGTTTAAAAAAATGAAACTTTCGTTTTTTCTCGTTATGATCGCTTCTCCCATGTGGCACCTTGGTCAGGCTTTCGCCGAGGAAGTCGCGCCGGATTTCAGCAAGGATATCCTGCCGTTACTCGCTGAAAATTGCTTCGCTTGCCACGGATTTGATGCGGAGGCTCGCGAAGCGGGTCTGCGTCTGGATACCCGCGAAGGTGCAGTCGGTGGGGGACGGACAGGCGTTATCGTGGCAGGTGATGCAAAGGCTAGTGAATTAGTGCAGAGGTTGCATTCGGATGACCCCGATTTAGTGATGCCCCCACCGGAAACCGGAAAAAGCTTGACGGCAGAGCAAAAGCAGTTGATCTCTGCTTGGATTGATGCAGGTGCCTCCTATGATGCACACTGGGCTTTCATCGCGCCCAAGCAACCTGCTGTACCAGACGCGAGCAATGAGGCAAGTCATCCCATTGATCTTTTTATAGAAGAGCAACTCGGGCAGGCTGGACTGCACTCTGCGCCCATGGCGAACCCCGCTACTCTTATCCGTCGAGTCAGTTTGGATCTGATTGGTCTGCCACCGAGTCCGAAGGAAGTTCAGGACTTTGTGAATGCTTGGGGAGAAGATTCTGAAACAGCGTGGACTGATTTGGTCGACCGTCTTTTAGAGAGTGAGCACTACGGAGAGCGTTGGGGACGTTGGTGGCTTGATCAAGCCCGATATGCCGATAGCAACGGCTATTCGATTGATGCGCCGCGTTCGATTTGGAAATACAGGGATTGGGTGGTTGATGCTTTTAATCGGGATCTACCCTTTGATCAATTTACCATTGAACAACTCGCAGGTGATCTGCTTCCCGAGGCGAGCCTTGAACAAAAGATAGCGACGGGTTTTCACAGAAATACCCAGATCAATCAGGAAGGGGGTATTGATAAGGAGCAAATCCGAATCGACAGCGTGTTTGTTCGTGTTGGGACGACCGGAACGGGTTGGCTTGGATTGACTGTTGGATGTGCCCAGTGTCATGACCACAAGTTTGATCCGATTAGCCAGAAAGAGTTCTACCAGATCTTCGCCTTTTTCAATAACCAAGATGAGCCGTCGATCAAAGTCTATCCGCCAGGAACCGATGTGGATTCCATTAATGCACGACGAAAGGAACTGCAGGAGCAGATCCAAGAACAAATCGATGCTAACGCTGAGAAGCTCGATGTTTGGGAGGAAGCCCTGGGAGAAAAGGCAAAGAATGCTTTGAGCTCATCCATTAAGAAGGTACTGGGAAAGCAGCCCGGTAAGCGAAGTTTTGATGATCAGGTTCTTCTGCTTAGTGAGGTGGAGGAACTACTCGGTGAGGAAGATCGGAAAGCGTTCAAGTCTTTGAGAGATGAGCGATCCGTTTTGGGTAAGCGATTGAACGATGTTCCAACTACGATGGTGCTCAGTGAACGCGGAACCCCGAGGAAGACAAATGTTTTCGTAAAGGGTGACTTCACGCGACCCGCAGAGGAAGTGACGCCTGGGACGCTTTCCATCCTCCATCCATTTGAGCAGACGGAAACCACGGTAGATCGACTCGATCTCGCGAGATGGATTGTCGATTCTGCGAATCCACTCACCTCGCGAGTCATCGTGAATCGCATTTGGCAACAATATTTCGGCGCAGGAATCGTTGCTACCGAAAACGATTTTGGTTTGGTGGGTGCGAGGCCTACCCATCCTGATCTACTCGATTGGATGGCTGTGGAATGGGTCAAGAATGGGTGGAGTTTCAAATTCCTGCACCGT
Source organism: Rubripirellula sp. (assembly GCA_012270385.1). Taxonomy (GTDB): domain Bacteria; phylum Planctomycetota; class Planctomycetia; order Pirellulales; family Pirellulaceae; genus Rubripirellula. The sequence continues at coordinate 10,016 of JAAXIK010000388.1, forward strand.
CTGATCGTTACGAGCAATACGTATCGGCAAACCTCGCGGTTGCTGCCCTCGATGGATCGTGCAATGGAAATGGATGCTGATAATCGATTGTTATGGAAGCAGAATCGCCTACGACTTGATGCAGAATTAGTCCGCGATGTTGCTCTCAAAGCCAGCGGCTTACTTTCCAGTAAGCAGGGTGGTCCTCCGGTCTATCCGCCCATTCCGGATGGAGTCATGGGTCAAGGGCAGGTGAGACGGTCTTGGTCAGTCAGTCAAGGTGAGGATCGCTATCGACGCGGTCTCTACACTTTCGTTTATCGTGGCACACCACCCCCATCGCTAAAAGTTTTCGATGCACCTGAAGGATTCAGTAGTTGTACCAGAAGGACACGGAGTAATACCCCGCTTCAGTCTCTCAACCTTATGAATGATGCTGCCTTTTTTGAATTTTCTCAATCGCTTGCTAAGGTGATTGAGGAGGATGGTGTCAGCGAAGCGTTTCTGCGTTGTACCAGTCGGCAACCGAACAAAACAGAACTGGAATTACTCAAAGGTCTTGATGAGCTAACCGTTGCTCGCGCACTCCTGAATCTTGATGAGACCATAACACGAGAGTGAATCATGATGAATTCAAATCCATTACTTCAGCAAACACGCAGACACTTTTTTGGTCAGTCGGCAGCGAGTACGGGGGCGCTCGGGTTGGGGTCTGTTGCGCTCCAGAGCCTCATGAACCGAGGAACGACTTTCGCTGGCGAAGCTCAGCATTCGGATCACCCTCTCGCGCCGAAGCCGACACATTTCCCAGCGAAAGCAAAGAATGTGATCTTTCTTTTCATGGCTGGTGGTCCTTCGCAATTGGAGATGTTTGAGCATAAACCTCAGTTATCTGAGCGGAGTGGAAAGCCGATCCCCGATAGTTTCATTGAAGGCAAGCGGTTTGCGTTCATGAACAGCAGTCACCGCACCAATTTGCTGGGATCCAGAAGAACATTCAAGCAATATGGGGATAGCGGAGCCTATGTGAGTGATCTCCTCCCCTGGACCGCAGAGATCGTAGATGAGATAAGCATCGTGAAGACTCTGCAAGCGGATCTTTTCAACCACGCTCCCGCAAAATTATTCATGAATACGGGAAGCGGGCAATTTGGGAGACCGAGTATTGGCTCGTGGGTGACCTATGGAATCGGTAGCGAGTGTGATGATCTGCCTGGATTCGTCGTGCTTCAAAGTGGACCGCGTGGGCCACGCGGTGGCTCGGTCTTGTGGGGTAATGGGATGCTTCCTAGCACCTACCAAGGTGTACCTCTTCGGAACCAAGGTGATCCGATACTCAATCTTTCGACACCCGAGTCCGTTTCTCCTGATCAGCAACGGAAATTGGTTGATGTGGTCAATCAATTGAATGAGGAACGGCTTCGGCAGACCGGTGATGGTGAGATAGCTGCTCGTATTAACGCGTATGAGATGGCGTACCGAATGCAGAGTAGTGCGCCGGATTTGATGGATATTTCTGATGAGGATCAAGACACGCTTGATCTTTATGGGATTAAAGATCCGAATGAGTCGACCTATGCGAGGAATTGTTTGTTATCCCGGCGCTTAATCGAAAGGGGAGTGCGATTCGTTCAGCTGTACGATACGAATTGGGATCATCACGGTGGACCTACCGAAACGTTGGAAAAGCATTTGCCTTCCAAGTGCAAGGATATTGATCAACCGAGCGCTGCCTTGGTCAAAGATTTGAAACAAAGGGGATTATTGGATGAGACCATCGTGATTTGGGGAGGTGAGTTCGGTAGAACCCCAATGGGAGAGGTTCGCCAGAATACGGGACGGAATCATCATATCGATGCCTTCACGATGTGGCTCGCCGGGGGCGGGTTCAAAGCCGGGCAAGTCTACGGCAAGACGGATGATTTTGGATTCGAGCCAGTGGAAAATTCGGTACATGTCCATGATCTGCACGCTACGCTGCTCCATCAACTCGGTTTGGATCACGAGCGTCTCACCGTGAGATTTCAAGGAAGAGATTTTAGGCTCACGGATGTTCACGGTAGGATTGTCAAAGAGTTGCTCGCGTAGTTCTGCGATGGAAAAGATTCCAGCATCTCATGTCACGTGAAAGATCGATAACTCTGGTGATTTGCACTGGAAAATCGCGGCTTTGCATGGTTTTTCGAAGATTTAGAAAAACCACGGAGGTGAGCAACTGAACCACTTTGTTGCTCGGCAAGGGTCTTGCGAAAAAAACACTGCAGTATAGTAACGGGATCGTCCCTCATTTGGTGGTTATGGTACGCTTGAAGAGGAATTGCTTTATCAGCTAATTCATTCTTCAGTGTGCAAACCAACTCTTGCAAAGAAATCCTACGATGAAAGAACGGACCGTTGTGTTGCGTCCTCAAACGATGGTGCATCGGCGAAATTTACTGAAGCTTGGTGCGGCAGGGATGCTCGTCCCTCCGGCCGTTCATACCACCACCGCTTCCGCTGTCGGCCCTGTTGCGGCCAATGATCAAGTTCAAGTGGGTGTGATTGGTCTTGGTTCTAGAGGCTACAACTTAATTGACTCTTTCCTCTCCAAGGACAACGCGATCATCACGGCGGTTTGTGATGTGGATCACTTGCATTATCGTGACCGCGATTGGGGAAAGGGCTTAGCCTACGGGCTCAATCCAGCTGCTGAAAAAATAGCTGCGAGCCAAGGGAATCAAGGCGGTCTATTAAAAACTTCAGATTTTCGAAGGCTTTGCGGATCAGAGAACGTCGACGCGGTGGTTGTCGCCACTCCCGATCATTGGCACGCCTTGTGTACACTCGAAGCCATTGGGAATGGAAAGGATGTCTACTGTGAAAAACCAGTTACACATACTTTTACCGAAGGCCAGCGGGTTTATCGTGCGGTGAAAGATGCGAAGACGGTTTTCCAAACAGGAAGTCAGCAGAGAAGTGACGAGAAATTTCGTCGTGCCGTTGAGCTGGTTCTCAATGGTCATCTCGGACAGATCCAGTCCGTCGAAGTGGGACTTCCACCGGGTTACGATTCACCTCAGGGTGATCCTGAACCGGCCAAGCCGCCTGTGTTTCTTGACTATGACTTCTGGTGTGGTCCCGCACCCTTTCTGCCTTACATGCGTGCGAGGCATCATCGCTGGTGGCGAGGGCATCGAGCATATGGTGGTGGAGTGCTGATGGATTGGATTGGCCACCATAACGACATTGCCCACTGGGCTCTTGGGGTGGACCGTGGCGGGCCCAATAAAGTGGAGGCCGTGGATTGGACTTTCCCGGAAACGCCAATCTACAACACGCCTCATCACTATGAGATACGCTCTGAGTACGATGATGGATCCGTCATTTCGATAAGCACTCGAAATCGAGCGGGCGTAACTTTTAAGGGTGAGCGAGGCAACGTTTTTGTTAATCGAGGAAAGCTTGAAACCTCGGATGAAAGTTGGAAGTCGCGTTCTTTCTTGCCCGGTCTCAAGAGAGTGAAAGAGTCGAACGACCACGTCAAAGATTTTCTTGACTGTGTAAAGTCTCGCAAAGAATGTATCGCACCTGCAGAGGTGGCTCACCGTTCCATTACTCCTGGGCACCTTGGCTATGTCTCATGGCAACTGAAACGGCCTCTTCTCTGGGATGCTGTTAATGAGCGAGTCAAAGATGATATTGAAGCCGATGAGTTGCTCAAGCTAAACCCGTATCGGGTACCGTGGAGCTGAGAGATGAACGTTTGGGAAGTGGAATCAGGATCGGCCGCAGTGCCTGCACTGGCGGGCCTCTGCTCGATGGAAAGAGCTGTCGACGGGAATTGGAGTCTTGAGGAGAGTGTCAGTCGCTTAAAGCGCCTGCATTATTCCCTGAAACGCCTCCACGAAATGTTGACGGAAAAAATTACTCATGAGCCCATCTATGAGTTAAAGACAGCTTATAGTTTGCATGCCTATCTCTGTGCTGAGCAAGTCGATTTGCTTCGACGTCGTGTCTCAGAAATGAGGGAACCGCCCCTGGGTTTGGATAAGTGTCCTGACGAATCTCTGGCTGTGTTTTTTGATGAAATCCATGGCACCCCGGACACATTGGAATTCTTGGTTGGAGTTTATCAGGTTGCTCTCCCGGCAGTTTTGAAAGCGTGTCAACGACTAAAAAAAGATGCTCATCCCTTGGCAGACGCTCCGACCGTACGTGTTGCGAAGCTAATCGAATTTGAGCTTTCAGAGGTCACGAGTTTCGGGCAAGCAGCAAGCGAATATCTAACTTGTGAGCAGGAAACTGTAGATGTAGATCCGTGGCGTAAGCACTTAAGCACTTTCTTGTCACTCTCAGGTGCTATGGATGGCGTTGAGGAAATCCCCGACATCCCATCACCGCAGAGGCGTTACCCAAAGGAAAACGCAGTCTATCATCGGGAGCCTCGACGAGATGGACGATTCTTGGATCCCTTCAATGCAGGCGTGAATCCGGAGGCCTTTCTCTATGATGAGAGTTATTCAGCTCAAGATAAAACCTTGATGATGTACTACAAACGGATTCGTGAACTCGATGTCCCAGAAATGATGGCAAGTATTTTGGTTGACCTGCGGGATGAAGAATCATGGGGCTTCCACATGGAGATGTCACGTCAATTATGGGATGAAGCGAGGCATGCGATGATGGGTGAGGTTGGATTCGCATCCCTCGGTATCGATTGGACGCAGATTCCGATCAATTTTACCTGGTCCAGAAATCTCAACTTGCAATTGGACGCCAGGGAAAGGCATGGAGTGCTATTTTTCATTGAGCAAGGGCTGATGCCTCGAACCGGGAAACGATATGAGTGGGAGGTTGCCAATGAAAGCGGTGACGAATTATCAGCTCTTTTTCAAGATTTTGATTGGGCTGATGAAGTCCTGCATGCCCAGATAGGCAGGCGTTGGTATGTTCCTAGGTATGATAATTTAAAAGAAGCTCTGTCTTACGGTGATCGTTGCTGGTCAAAAGTACTGAGCTACTGGAGAGAAGACTTGGAGAAGGGCCGGACTGAACATCGTAACTGGTGGCCCGAGCTTTATGAGCAGGCGTGTAAGGTGTGGGGCAAGGAACCTGATGAAGCGACCAGAGCTTTTTGCGTCACGTACGAGTCTCAGCGAGCGGATTTGGAAAAAATTTAATCCGACCTCCCGATAGATCAATGGAAAACCGTGGATATTCATGGCCGATAAGACCAGGTATTCGATGTGGAGTATTGAATGAAAATCCGAGCCTTATTGTTATTGTTGTTTGCTTTCGGTTCTTGCTTCTATTCAATCCGTGCAGGAGCGGAGCAGAAACCCAATGTGATTGTGATTTACTCAGATGATCAGGGTAGCTTGGACCTGAATTGCTATGGTTCCAGTGATCTTCACACACCTCATTTGGATCGTCTTGCGGCGAAAGGTGTTCGATTTACTCAGATGTATTCGCCCTCGGCGATTTGTTCCGCTTCTCGAGCTGGGCTAATGACAGGGCGGTTCCCGGCAAGAGCCGGAGTGCCGGGTAATGTGTCGTCGGCACAAGGTGTTCCGGGTATGCCGAGCAGTGAAGTCACCTTAGCGGAACTCATGTCGAGTCACGGTTACGCAACGGCACACATCGGTAAGTGGCATCTGGGCTATTCACCCGAAACAATGCCCAATGCGCAAGGTTTTGATTATTCATTTGGGCACATGGGTGGCTGCATCGATAACTATTCTCATTTTTTTTATTGGAATGGGCCGAATCGACATGACCTTTGGCGTAACGGAAAGGAAATCTTTGAGGATGGTGAATTCTTTCTGGACCTGATGGTGCAAGAAGCGAGGCAGTTTATTCACAGTTCATCGAACAAACCCTTTTTTATGTATTGGGCGATTAATGCGCCTCATTACCCGATGCAGGGGACATCCAAGTGGAGAAAGCGTTACAAGGACCTGGAGTCACCGAGACGGCAGTATGCAGAATTTGTTTCGACGGTGGATGAAAAGGTTGGAGAGGTACTGAGCGTCTTGGAAGAATTATCTCTTGAAAAGAACACGTTAATTATTTTTCAATCTGACCATGGGCATTCCACCGAAGAGCGAGCTTTTGGAGGCGGAGGAAATGCTGGACCATTTCGAGGAGCGAAAGGTTGTCTATTCGAAGGGGGGATTCGTGTTCCATCCATTGTTTCGTTGCCGGGGGTCATTCCTTCGAACGAGGTTCGTAGTGAATTAGCAACAGGTTGTGATTGGTATCCAACCATTGCGGAGCTTTGCGGATTGGCATTACCTGGCCACCATCTTGATGGTAAGAGCCTTGTTCCCATGATCCAATCGTCGGAGCAGACGAGTCCGCACGAACAATTCTTTTGGCTTCTCGGTCGGGGTGAAAGGGCTCAGTGGGCCGTGCGTCAGGGTGATTGGAAATTACTCGGTAATCCCACTGATCGGTCTGAAACAGCAAGCCAGGTGAAGTTGCCTTCTCGTTTTCTTGTGAACCTTGCCAAAGATATCGGCGAGAAAACAAATGTTGCAGAACAATACCCGGATATCGTTGCCGACTTGGAAGCTTACAAAGATACTCAAGTTCGTCATTTGGAGGATGCTAATTGACGTCACTTGATTATTCAGGTTCTGCAGAAGGTATCCATTGATCGTAGTGTTGAGCACTCTGGCTGGACCAGAAAGGTGAAGAGCCCCACAAAGGGACTGTGGGTAGAAGTGACTGCCAGTTACCAAGCATCTGATACAATTCCGCCGCGCGTGTTGGGTCAGTTTGCATTTGATTTTCAGCTTCCGCTATGTCGGTGGCTGGAAGAAACATCTCTGCGGGTCGATGAGAAAGGTGAATGAGTTTTTCATTGCCGTCTAGGATAGCTGCTTGTCCTTGGAGTCGCCAGAAAAGTGTACGTCGCTCTGGGACCGCAGTGCCGCGGAGGAGTGGAAGTAGATTAACACCATCATAGGAGCCATATTTTTGAACAATTTTTTTGCGATTGTTTGCGTCCTCATGGCTTCGAGGCATGGTTAGCGGAAGTGGATTGCATTGAGCAGCTGCCGCAAAGGTTGGGAGTAGATCTAGGCTTGAAACGACTCCTGCTTGTTGAGGTTGTTTAGGAATCACGCTTGGCCATGACCAGATCATTGGCACTCGAATTCCACCTTCCTTGAGGCAGCCTTTTACCCCAGACAAAGGCCCATTCCAGCTGCCGTTGTTGGTGGCACCTCCATTATCCGAAAAGAAACAAATGAGAGTGTTGTCAAGCTCTTGGGTTTCTTCTAGCAGTTCTAAGACTCTGCCAATCCCCTGATCCATCGCATAGACCATGGCGGCATAGGTTCTCCTCTTTGGATCTTGGATGGAGGAGAATAACGCCTCATCTTCAGGTTTGGCTTGGCGAGGTCCATGGGGCGCGTTGTAAGAGAGATATAAAAACCATGGTTTTAAATTCTGCTGAGACTCTGAGTTTTTCGTAATCCAATTTAATGCTTCATCAGTAAAGAAATCGGTGAGGTACGGACTCGAAAATTCGCTGAGCGGCTCGCCATTTCTTTCGAGCTTGTTGTTTTTGGGGTTAGGGAAGTAACCATGTCCACCACCGAGCATGCCGCAAAAGTAATCAAAGCCTCGTTGCAGTGGATGAAATAGCTCACCGGTTCCGAGATGCCATTTCCCAATGATTGCAGTTTGATATCCAGCATCCCTCAAGTGATCTCCTAGAGTGTGTTCACCTGGCGGTAGCCCCAGTAGTTCTGGGCGAGTCGCATAATGACTCGAGGTTTGATTTAAATTCCCTTCATAGCCGAAGCGTCTTGGATCTCTGCCGGTGATCAAGCCAGCTCGTGAGGGTGAGCACACAGCGCTAGCAACATAGGCTTGAGTACATAGCACGCCAGATTGAGCCAAGCGATCTAAATGCGGAGTTTGCAGGTGTTTACTTCCCATGCAACCGAGGTCACCGTATCCCATGTCATCCGCAAGAATGAGGAGAATGTTTGGTTGCTCACGGTTCTCCTGGCCATAAGCACGTTGAGTATTTTTCGTCACGAATACACAAACGAAAGCAAGCATGAACAGCGGGTAACAGATTCGCGCAGAATGAATTTTCATCGTTGGCTCGAAATGATGTGGTTGCGAAAGCACTTGAGTCGAAATGGCAAAGGTCTTCTATGGCGTCCACCACTCGTTTAGTCTTTTCAGAAGGTCTTCACGTTGTTTTTGGTAGAGCGGGGAAGAAGCAAGATTGAGTCGTTCATAGGGGTCATTAGCGAGATTGAAGAGTGATGGCTTTTTTACGTATCCATTCCAAGCTTCGATGATCGAATCGCTCCCCCTGTCAGAATGTGATACGCCCGCAGTTGGGGCGGTTTTTATCATGGGATGAGGAACAATCAACTTCATTTTACCTTTGCGAATCCAGCGGTAAGCGATGTCATGTTCTGGGTTGGATAGCGAAGTCGCATCACCAGGGTAAATTTCGCCGTAAACCGATCTGTCCGAGGGTATCTCTTTGCCTTCTTGTAATAAGCTGAAAAGATCAATGCCCGAAGCAAATGTCGGACTTGAGCTTTCAATCTTCGCAGCGCTCATGAGTGTCGGAAATATATCGACACTGCTGGCCAACCCTTCGTCCGCCTGCGGCGGAATAACTCCTTCCCAGCAAATAAGCATAGGTGTTCGTACTCCATCATCAAAGGGAGCACGTTTACTCCTGATGGTTTGATTGAATTCTTCTTTCCTATTCTTCGATCGGTTCTGGCTTGGCCTCCACCCATTGTCTGCTAGGAAAATGAAGATCGTCTTTTGGCTGTCCGATAACTCATCGACCATTGACATCAGTTCACCCACACTGGAATCAAACTGAGCAATGGATGCGTAGTAGGGTTTTTCCCATGGAAGTACACCTGGTCGCTGTTCCATTAGCTTCCAATAGGAATCTGGAGCGTCATGGGGAAGGTGCGGTAGGTAGGGCGCATACCAGACAAACCATGGTGTCGCATCATTCTCGCAGTCTTGAATGAAAGACCGGATTGGCTCCATTGTTTCTCGGCCAATCTTCAGGCCTGTGTCTCCATTTCCGTGAGCAACTTGCACTCCATTAGCCAAGGTACGTATTCCGCCATACGTTTGAGTTGGATCGGGTGGCGAAAAGGTTGTCATACCCTCCGTAAATCCACCGTTCCGAAAGTGTCCCTCCCAGAATTTTCCAGTTTGCAGACACCGATACCCACCCTTTTCGTGCAGGACTCTAGGCAGCAACTGATGATTTCCAATCCATTCAAATTCAATCTTTCTCTTCTTCTCGTATTCTGTTTGAGAGTCGATCCGGTTATATCCCGAATTGCCAGGGGGGCCGTGATTAAAATGTATCCCATGCTGATGTGGATAGAGACCGGGCAGGATACTTGCGAGTGAAGGACGGCAAACACTCGAGGGAACATAGCTGTTGGGTAATTGTGCAGCTTTAGCTGCCAAGGCATCCAAGTTCGGAGTATGTACCCTTTCGTTTCCCATAAAACCATAATCCATCCATGCATGATCATCCGAAATGATCAAAACGATATTAGGTCTCGACTCACCGAGGCTCTTGGGTAGAGATTCCGCCTCAGTATGCCGTGGCAGGTACAGCAGCAACAGCATGGCAAACAGATTCACTGTCTGCGTCCTGAAGTTCATTGCATTCATTGGGTTAGAACTAATATTTGACATGCAAACCAATCATGCATCGTTCGTAGGATGTTGCACAAACGCCGGAAATCAGAACTGGTTTCAGATAATCGTATGGTGGACACGTGCCGTTGTGTGATTCATTCGACAAGCTCGTCAGCGTAGTGAGGGTGCCCAGTTTCCTCTTCACTGACTACTCTTCAACAACGGTTGCTTGTTGGTTGGAGGAAAGAAGACCCCCGGGTAGTTCTAAGATTTGAATGTTTCGAAAATGAATCTCTGATCCCTCCGATTCAAGGCAGAGGTAGCCTCGGCGAACGTCAGAACCACGAATGGAATTCACAAAAATACCATTGATGGACAGGTTTACGGTTCCATCCACGCAAACAACATCATAGCTGTTCCATTCTCCGGCACCGTTGCATCGTAATTCTTTACTCATGCTCCGCCTGCCTCGGGGGTTATCTGGAGTAGCATTCAAGCCGCCTGCTCCAAACAATTCACCTGAAACATATCCCACATGATTTGGATTACCACCTCGTGGGTGCTGATTGATCCAATCCAATTCTAACATTTGAACTTCCATTCCTTTGGGCAGTTGCCGACCTGCGGGCACAGTTCCCTCGCTCCAAACAAATACTCCTGAGTTGCCACCCGGCTTCATGTGTCTCCATTCAATGTGCAATATAAAATTTTCATATTGCTGATTGGATCGCATCACACCTATCGGTAAGCCTTTGCAGATCAGTAGTCCATCCTTGACGAACCATGTGTCGTCGTCGGTATTCACGTTTGTCCAGCCTGTTAGATCCTCTCCATTGAACAACGGTTGAAAGGAATCGAGAGGTATGGTTGGTGTGGTGGTAGGCGAAAAAAGAGAGGTTTGGTTCAGTGCATGGGTAATCTCAACCGCCTGCTGAATAGAAAAGCTGCCATGCATGACTGCACGCTGTCCAATCGTGCCGACAATTTTCGGCGCCTCAACTAACTCGTTGTCCAGCAAAATAGCGAGCCGTTTGCCAACATTTTCGCTGGTCAGTTTTTCAAGTTTTTGCTTTCCCTCTTCACCGAAAAAAAGAGCGATCGCAGGTCTGCCTTGCTCCGTTGAGATAATAGCGGCTTTCGCGATCGCCGTTTCATCTAGACGATTTGTTGATTCGATAAAGATGGGGGTTTCATTACCTGGGATTCTAGCCTCTCGTGATCCCTCGAAAGCTTGATTATCTGCCAATCGAAATCCGATCCTTGGTGCACTTGGTGCTTTCTCAGTGTTCTCAGCAAACGATCTTAGCGTCGTGGAAATTAAAAAGAGAAAAGTCACAAAGATTGCGCAAAGCGTACGATTCATTCCCATATTTCTTTCAAGTGAATTCGTAGAGCAAAGATGGCGATGATGACTCATCAATGAGCTACATCGGTTTGAATGGACCCATGTACGATCCGACTCTCAGGATAGCATACGCCGATCGCACGGGCGTTCTGCCTTGGATGGATTTCAATCAGAAAAAAATCTTTTCTGCGGTGCTACTCAAGATCGCAGTTTTGTCATCCGTGCTTAGAAAGTTCGCGTGCTTGTTGATTAGATCTAATGAATCCTGGTAGGTGTGGGGAGCTTGAACTTGGTAGGGACAGTCACTTGCCCACATCAGTCGCTCCGCTCCATAAGCATTCACAATACGTTGAATCATAGGTAGCAGGTCTAGATAGGGTGGCTTGCCTTTGCCGAGCGCGTAAAAAGCAGAGGTTTTGACATGTGTCTGTGGATGATTCGCCAAGCGACAGAGTAGCTGAATCCGATCTTCATCTATCTGTCCGCCCACCCCAATTCTTGCGAAATGATCAATGACCACCTTCGTTTTGGGAAACTGTTTGCACAGGGATTCGATATGCTCGAGATCCTCCGGATTGATCAGAGGGCAAATTGCAAGGTCATAGTCTGCAGCGAGACTCCAGAGTTTCCTAACATTGGCATCCGACGGCCACCTGCCAGCGTCTCCGCGCGAGTGCATGCGGAATCCACGCATCCCGGCACGGCGGTGTTTCTTAACTTCGGCCTGCAATCTTCGCTGATTCCAGTCAATCAGGGAAACGCCCGAGAACCGATTAGGGTTAGCCCGCATGACCTCTTCCATATAACGGTGGTCATATTCGTAGAAGCTCATTTGGATGAGGACGATTCGATTCACACCGGCTGGCTTGCAGTGTGAGATGAGTTCTTTTTCAGTGAAGCTCTTCGGCTGCATGTCCTCGATCTTATAGTTTCTGCTGATCGGGTACCTTTCAGTATCCGGATGCCACACATGAGCATGCGCATCGATCCAATTGGTCTTTGACTCAATCTGGTCTTGTGCAGAACAAGTTCCTGATTTCAGTATTGCCGAAGTAGCGATGGCAGTATTGAAATTGCGTCTTGAAATGAGGCGATTAGTCTGTTGAGTGGGCATGGGATTCACGGGGTCAGGAGACTCTAAAAATTGATCGCGAAATCGCGATAGATTTCTACCGCTTTTTGGACTTGTTCGCATTCTACGTATTCGATCGCCGCATGGGCTTGGTCAATACTGCCTGGACCAAAAATTAGTGAAGGGATTCCCAAATTTCCGAACTTACTTGCATCACTGCAAAATGGAACACCTCCCGGTTCTGTCGGTAGATGATGTGAGGCGAGTACCTGACTGATGGTGGAAACGGCGTGATCATCCGGATCGGTGCTCAATGGGGAGTCGGTGAGGAGCGGCGGAAGTAGTTCAGCTTGAATACCTGAGTGATGTTCCATAACTTCATCTACCAAGTTGCGATAATGCTCCCAGATTTCAAAGGGTGTTTCATGTGGCAATAGCCGACGGTCAATCTCGATTTCACAATGATCGGGTACAAAGTTGATTTGAATGCCACCTTTGATCACTCCGATATTACAAGTCGCATGTCCCAACAAAGGATGATGAGTGTTCTGCAGTTGATGTGCATCGAGTTGAAGTCGCTCGATGATAGGAAGCATCTGCAAAATAGCATTGTCTCCGAGGTGAGGTTTTGCTGAATGAGCGGATGTGCCTTTGGTGATGATTTTGCAGCGCAAGAGCCCTTTGCTTGCGATGATTGCACGTAGTTCGGTGGGTTCCGCAATCACTGCTGCATCGAACTTTTTGTGTTGCTCACAAAAACCTGCAACACCTCGATACGAGTATTCTTCATCGACTGTCGCGGCTAACCAAACCTCACAATCGCATCTCTGATTAGATAATTCCACCATCGCGTGCATCATCGCGCTGAGTCCAGCTTTGGTGTCGCAGGCACCGCGACCGTAGATGCGACCTCCTTCAAGCTTCGGGCAAAAGGGGGCTATCGTCATGCCTTCTGCGGATACGGTATCTAAATGTGCTTCGAAAACGATCCGTCGATTACTGGTACGACCCGGTATCCTGACAATGACATTGAAGCGACCCGTTTCGATGGGTTGTTTAACTACTTGGAGATTTTTCCGCTCAAAAAAATCGAACACCCACTGGCCAATTTCTCCTTCTCCACTACCTCCCGAGTAATTTGGATTCACACTTGGAATGGAGATTAAATGAGTAAGCGTATCAATGACGGAGGGTGAAGCGTTCATGGGTCTTGTGCCGGATTGGGTTAGGCCTCTTGCAAGATGCACCAAGAATTCCCATCTTTGAAGTATCCATCAATTAGGATTTTGCTTGGGTTCTGTGTAAGTTGTACTTTACACTGGAAGGGTGTATCCCATCCATGAGGATCGAGCTCAGCAAGGATCTTTTATTCTCCAAAGGCACTAAGAGTCACAGAATCTCCGATGAAAGCTTGTTCACAATTCCTGCGACAGATTCTGCCTTTTTGGGCGATTGTGAAGTTGCCCGTGACCAAGTTCAATTGTGTTGGGATTTTTTATTTTCTGTCGCTGTGCTGCGTGAACCTGAACATTCTTTTGGTTGCAGCGGTAGCCGAGGTTAACAAGGGAACGTCCCAGAATGTTTCGGTGCCGGCATCTTCTGAAGCGACTCCGGGAGATAATCCTGCAGTTCAAAAAGTGAATGGATCGGATCAAACGGCGAAGGCAGAATTCTTTGAGAAGAAAATTCGACCATTGCTTGATCGTCATTGCTACGAATGTCATGCGGGTGAAGAAAGAGCAGGCGGGCTTCTGCTGGATTCCTCCACAGCAATCCGGCAGGGCGGAGACAGTGGAGCCGCAATCATTGCGGGCGATTTGGATAAAAGTCTTGTTATTCAAGCCGTTCGGTATACCGATCCTGAGTTTTCCATGCCCCCGTCTGGCAAGATGTCAGTGAGCGAGATTGCGGACCTCGAGTCGTGGGTGTTAGATGGAGCCTATGACCCACGCGATTCTGAAGCTCAACTTGCGAAGAACTTATCCTCAGGTCCGGGTATGTCTATCGAGGATGGACGCTTATTTTGGTCACTGAGAAAGATTGAAGCTCCTGCCGTCCCAAACATTGATTCACCATGGGTGAAACCACCAATTGATGCGTATGTTTTATAAACCCTTAAAGCCAATCAATTGGAAACGGCAGCGGTTGCAGATCGGAAAGATTTGATTCGACGTCTCAAGTACGATTTGCTGGGTTTACCTCCCACCGTTGAAGAAACCGAAGATTTCGTAAACGACACGCGAAAAGATGCCTACAGAAGGCTTGTTGATCAATATCTTTCTTCTGAGCAATACGGCGTTCGATGGGGTCGGCATTGGCTTGATGTCGCGCGTTACGCAGATAGTAACGGCTTGGATGAAAATCTCGCATTTGGCAACGCTTGGCAATACCGAGATTGGGTTGTTAACTCGTTTAACTCGGATAAGCCTTATGGTGATTTTGTTGTCGAGCAGATTGCTGGAGATCTGCTTCCAGATGCCGATCGTTCAGCAATCACTGCGACTGGGTTTCTCGTTTTAGGCGCCAAGGTACTAGCTGAGCCTGATCGAGAGAAATTAGAGATGGACACGATTGATGAGCAACTGGATACGACAGGCAAAGTCTTTTTGGGTATGACTTTTGGATGTGTGAGGTGCCATGATCACAAGTTCGACCCAATCACGCAGGCCGACTACTACGGACTTGCCGCGATCTTCAAAAGTACTCAAACCTTTGGGGATACCAACACAGGAGCAATCAAGCATTGGAATGAGCATGTATTTGCTACCGCTGAAGATCTGGAGTCGATGAAGGAGGTTGAAGATCGGATTGCGGCATTAAAAAAATCGGCGACTGATTTTCGCAATCGGGCATACGGTGATTTGAGACAGAAGGTTCGCTCGCAAGCGGTGGATTACCTGGTTGCTGCTACCTCTGTTGAATTGGATATGTCTTTGAACGATGTGGAAGAGATCGCTGCTGCAAAGGGGCTACATCCTCGAGTTCTCCATCACTGTCGAAAGCATTTGCAATTCCATCCGAATGATCCTGTATTTGCTCCCTGGCATGCGCTTTCAGGTGACAAGCATGCTGAACAAGTTGAAGCACTATACCGAGAACGATTTCGCAAGGCTGTTGACTTTGATCCCAAAGCTCCAAAGAAAGATTCAGAAGTTGAGCTTGCTGATGGAGATGATTTTGATGTGGGGCTCTACCACTCTGCTCTGATGGATAATTCCGGTTTTTTGGCCGTACCTCCAAAGCCTGATTTTGCCTTTGATGCCTCCACCTATCAGGAGTACGGCCGACTCATGGAGGAAGCAAGGCTGTATGAGAGTGCCGCGCCTGATGTCGATTCGGTGATGAGCGTTAAGGATGGGGAGATCGTTCCAGAACTTGCTATTCACATCCGAGGTAATCACCGGAATCTTGGGCCTGCAGTCAAGACAGACGTTCCAGAGGTGATGCGATTTGCTGCCGGAAAATTACCATTATCGGATCAAGGTAGTGGCCGGCTAGCATTGGCACGATGGTTAACATCAGGTGAAAACCCACTGACGGCACGCGTCCAAGTCAATCGAATCTGGGGATGGCATTTTGGCACCGGGCTTGTACAAACGCCTGAGAATTTTGGGGTATTGGGCGACCGAGCAAGTCATCCTCGCTTGTTAGATTGGCTTGCCGCTGAATTCGTTGAGAATGAATGGTCGACCAAGAAACTTCAGCGTATGATCGTTTTGTCCAGCACCTACCAACAGTCCTCAAGTAGTCAAGCCTCCTCGCTCGCCCAAGAGCAGGATCCTGGAAATCGCTGGTTGTGGAAGTTCCCCATGCGTCGATTGGAAGCGGAGCAATTGCGTGATGCCATCCTTGCTGTCAGTGGAAAGTTGGATGTCACACTTGGGGGAAAGACGGTTCCATTAAGAAACCGACAATTCGTTTTTAATCACACTTCAGTCGATCATACAAAATACGATAGTGTTCGACGGGCTATCTATCTGCCAGTGATTCGCAACAACTTGTACACAGCATTCGAGCAGTTTGATTTTCCTGATCCGACAACGCCGACAGGCCATCGCTCCGTGACCACGGTTGCGCCACAGGCACTTCTGCTGATGAATTCTCCGCTAGTGATCGAGGCTTCTGATCAGCTAGCTCGACAACTGACCGCTAAATCTGAAAGCGAAAGCTCGAGGATCGAGTCAGCTTTTCTGAGAATCCTGGGGCGGAAGCCCGATGCTACGGAATCAGCAGCCGCCTCCAAATTGATCCAGCAGGTTAGTGATGGATCAAGCTCATCTTCTGTGGTGGCATGGTCGGTTTTGTGTCAAAGCTTGTTGGCTGCTAATGAATTCATTTACATCCAGTGAGGGAAGCCGGAAAGATATGATGGATGTGAGAACACTCGCGTATGACAATCTACCAGACCGCAGAGCTGCCCTGAAAAGCACTGCGATTGGATTCGGCCAACTTGCATTTGCCTCACTGTTGCAGCAAAAAGGTTTGTGCAAGGGAGGCGACACAAGCAGTGAGCCTATCTCTGCGTCGAGTGATCGCAATGATGCAGTGGGAATCGTGCTTGGTCCACATCATAAGGCTCGCGCCAAACGCGTTGTTTTTCTTTTTATGAAAGGCGGTCCATCACACGTTGACACTTTTGATCCCAAGCCGATGCTTGATCGGCATCATGGCAAACCTTTGCCCTTTCCACTGCCTCGTGTAACGTTTGCCAAGCAGGGTAATTTACTGAAGTCTCCATGGAAATTTCGAAAATACGGACAGAGTGGGTTACCGGTCAGCGATCTTTTTCCCCACGTTGCCAAGCACGTGGATGACCTTTGCATTCTTCGCTCGGTACACGGGACCAATCCAGCACATGGGGGCGCGCTATTAAAGCTACACACCGGAAGTGACCAATTTGTGCGTCCAAGCATGGGAGCATGGGTCACTTATGGCCTGGGTACGGAGAATGAGAATCTGCCCGCATTTGTGACGATCTGTCCCACACTGGCTCATGGTGGTGTTAATAATTGGGGCTCAGCTTTTTTGCCAGCTTCATGTCAAGGGACACCCATGGGCAATGCATCGATGTCCTCGACAAAAGCCGCAGTCAAACATATTGCCAACGCAAAGCTGGACAAGTCCGATCAGCGTAAGCAAATGGATTTCATTTCCATGCTTAACCAGAGGCACCTCTCTGAAAATCCTGACGAGCAGGTGCTGTCCTCAAGGCTTGATTCGTTTGAACTTGCTTTTCGAATGCAGAGTTCGATGCCAGAGATTCAATCCATCTCAGGAGAATCCCAAGCAACGCAGCGTCTCTATGGGATTGATGATCCAGTCACTGAAGATTTTGGTCGCCAGTGTCTGATGGCGAGGCGACTGATTGAGCGAGGTGTGCGATTTGTACAAGTCACTCACAGTGACAGTGAAGTCCAATGGGATCAACACAGTAATCTGTATCATGGGCACACCAAGAATTCAGCTGAAGTGGATAAGCCCATCGCCGGTTTCCTGATGGATTTGAAGCAGCGAGGATTGCTCAGTGATACGCTGGTGTTGTGGGGAGGTGAATTTGGAAGAACCCCCACAGCTCAGGGGAATAATGGAAGAGATCATAATCCACATGGTTTTACAATGTGGATGGCTGGTGGTGGTGTGAAGGGGGGATACGCCTACGGGTCGACGGATGATTATGGCTACTATGCTGCTGAGAATAAGATGCATGTTCACGACTTGCATGCAACCATTCTCCATCTCTTGGGGATCAATCATGAACGCCTCACTTATCATCACGCTGGACGTGATTTTCGTTTGACTGATGTTGCTGGGCGTGTAGCTACCGACATATTTGCTTAAGCTATAGATGAGTCGGAGAGTGGGCTGGTGACTTAGGTTTTTCCCTCCTCCGTCGCTAGATCCTGACCCTCGTAAGGGCGATCTTCTTTTTTGGTTACGGTTGAAATGTGATGCGAATGATCCGCATGGCAGAAAAGGTTAGACCCAACGGAGCGAATACACTATGGATTTCTATCTTCCCATGTCCAGGAAACGCAATCGTTTCAAGCAACAACGGTATGGTGTGGATCGAAGGTTTTTTCTGCAATACCTCGCAGCTTTGAGTTCAATCCCACAGGTTTCACTTTTTGCTCAATCACCTATCGAGAAAGAACCAAAGTTCACGTCCGATCCTTTTACCCTCGGTGTATCTTCAGGGGATCCCACATCGCATGGTGTCGTCTTGTGGACTCGCCTTTCTTCAGGTCCACTGGAGATCAGCGGGCTTCCTCGTCTTCCAATTGAAGTTCAGTGGGAGATTTCCGAGGATGAGGGCTTTTCCAAAATAGCAAAGAAAGGCACCTCTCTCGCGGTACCACAGCTCGGTCACTCCGTGCACGTTGAAGTTGAAGGTCTGAAGCCTTGGAGGTGGTACTTTTATCGATTCCATGCTGGCGATGCGACTAGTCCCACTGGTAGAACACGTACTGCACCAGCAGCGATGGCTATGCCTGAGCAAATGCAATTTGCCTTCACTTCGTGTCAGCACTTTGAATCAGGTTATTTCAATGGCTACTCCCATATGCAAGAAGAAGATCTTGATCTTGTGATTCATCTGGGGGATTACATCTACGAGTACGCGGGGAAAGATAAGCGTCCTCGTAAGCACTTGGGGCCAGAGATCGAGACGCTTGATCAGTATCGATTGCGCTACGCGCAGTACCGGAGCGATGATCAACTGCGGGAGACCCATCGGTTGTTTCCTTGGTTAGTGACCTGGGATGACCATGAGTTTGATAACAACTACGCAGATTTAGTTTCAGAGGAGGATGGTATTTCGCCCGAGGCGTTTTTAGCTCGACGCATGAATGCCTACCAAGCTTACTATGAATTCATGCCACTTCGGAGAAGATCTTTTCCGTCAGCAGAAAACATGAAGCTATACCGTCGTTGTCAGTACGGAAGATTGGCTCAGTTCTTTGTTCTGGACACTCGCCAGTATCGAACAGATCAGCCGAATGGCGATCATCAGAAACCGATGACGGGCAAGGTTTTCGATTCCCAGACTACCATGCTAGGTACGGATCAGGAAAAATGGTTGATGTCGGGTTTGACTCGATCTCCTGTCACGTGGAACGTGCTGGCACAACAAGTCATGATGGCTCCACTCAATCGTGGAACTCCTGATTCTCCCAAATACAGCATGGACCAGTGGCCGGGGTATGAATTCAGCCGCCGTAAATTGTTACGATTCATGCATGAAAGACAGGTCCCAAATCCTGTTGTTTTGACGGGTGACATTCATGTGAACTGGGTGAACGATTTGCAGCTAGATTTCGAGGATCCGTCATCGCCTTTGGTCGGCACAGAGTTGGTCGGCACGTCCATGACTTCAGGTGGGAATGGTGGCAATGTGATCGCG
>JAAXIK010000388.1:29456-43294 GCA_012270385.1 Rubripirellula sp.
AAGAGCAAAATGAATTAGTACGTTGGTAACACACCTATCTAAGGAATGTGTCTTGCACGCTTACACCAGAGGAAGGGATTACCCGATACCAAGTCACCCCGATTGTTGATCGTTTGGGTTCACCAATGCATACCGCAGCAACCTTTAGAATTCAGAACGGTACGGCAGGGGCACAGCAATTGAGCTGAGGCAGAATTCTACGTGTTATGCATTCATTTCACGTTTTTTGCCTCGTAACGGTGTTTATTTGCGGTTCTTGATACTCGGCAACTGATTGACCAAGCCAGCTTCAGTCCGCACAAGTTCTTCAACAGCGGATTCACGCATTTTGCGTAGACGCCAGCGGTATAGTTTTTTCATGGCCAAATTGTTCAGTTCGTCGGGGTCTCGGTCCAGGTCGTAGAGTTCTTCTGTTTCACCATCTATCAAGTTTCGAATGTATTTGAATTTCCCACTTGCGAGCATGACATACCATGGCACGCCAGGGCCGTGATACAGCGTTGGATCATCTTGCCTGGGTATCGTGTTTGTATCGCTTCCATAGAGCTTGCCCGTGTGGACCAGCATTGCAGGCGATGTTCTTTTAGAGGAGAGCGTGTTGAAGAGCGGACTTAAGTCTTCCCCGTGCATTTTCCAAGGAAGTTTGATCCCTGCACTGGCGAGGATGGTCGGAGGAATATCCACTCCACTCACGGGATTTGAGATCACTCTTCCCTTGATTTGTGGCGAGCTGCCCGACGGAGGACGGATCAGAAACGGAGCTTCGACCGTTGCTCGATAGGGTGCCACTTTAGATTTGAAGCCGTGTTGACCCCACGCAAATCCTTGATCCGAAGTGAAAATGATTAGCGTGTCCTGATCCTGGCCTGTTGCTTGAAGAGCTTCAAGTAATCTGCCGACACCCTCGTCGATCGCTAGCACCCCTTGATGATATTGTCGGATCCATTCTTTCAATGACCGACCGGGTACATCCTTCATGCCAACAGGTGACACATCACGGGTTTTTCGTTCCACGGGGAAGCCATCTTTTCCCGGCTCCCAGTGTTCCATCTGTTGGACGTAACCCGGTTTATTGGGGCGTGGTGGATAGATGTCCGCTGGGACAGGGACCTCCAGATCCGCGTAGGCTTCCAAATGGCGATTGGCTGGCGTGAATGGGCCATGTACAGCCCCATAGCAAAGCCATAAGTACCAAGGTTTTGTGGATTCACTCTCTCGCTGGATAAAGTCTACTGCCCAGTTTGTGTAATTATCCGTGGAATATCCCTTCGTCATTGTGGGAGGTCCGCCGTCGACACTGATCAGCTGGTTGTCGTAGTAGTTGGGAGCGTTCTCGGGATAGCCAGGACGATTCCAGACAATCTGATGGTCCCAATCCCGACCAAATCCAGTGTCACGTCCTGTGTGCCATTTACCAATGTGGGCGGTTGTGTATCCATTGTCTCTCATCACACTCGGCCAAAAATGCAGTTTCTCAGGATCGTAGCTGCTGCCGGGGTACTGACCTTCCATTCGCATGGATTCAATTCCATGTTGATGGAGGCCAGTGAGCATCGAGGCTCGAGATGGCATACACCAGGATCCAATGTATGCGTGTTCAAACCGCACTCCATCTCTTGCGAGTTGATCAATATTCGGTGTCCTTACCCAAGGATAGGCATCAGAATAGCAACTTACGGTGCGATAACTCTGGTCATCGGTGTAGATGAAAAGAATGTTTGGACGCGCCCTACCGGTTGTGTCCTGCGAACCCTTTTCTTCCTGTGATGTGGGAGTCTGAGTTTCTTTGGCCTGAGTTGGCATCATGACGATGGATGCCACAATAAAAAAAGCAGATTGAATCATCCGTTGCAAGATTTGACTGCGAAGCAATGGTTGTGAAAGCTTGGTTTTCATCGTGGTGAGTTTTCGAGATGATTGAGTACAAGTGAGTGAAGTGACTTGAGGATCTGCTGTGAGGAACATTATCGAATCGAGTAATCAGCACCCTGCCAGCTCTGAAGTACTGAACGTTGCCAATGCTCAAGTTCTTTTTTCATCTTTAAAGCCAATTCTGGATTCTGCTGTGCCAGATTTTGACTTTCCATCGGGTCATTGGTCAGGTTGTACAGTTCAAGGTTAACCTTGTCTCCAGCTTGGATTCGGTGGAGTTTCCATGGCCAATCGTTCCATGCCGCATGTCCAGTCAATTGATTGAGGTCACGTTTCGGGTATTCATTTACATTTTTCAGGATGCGATCCGGGTGTGGGTTTGATTCACCATTTTTCTTTGCGATTAAAAGATCGCGTATCACTCGGTCGTTCCAAGTTGCTTGTCCCGCTTCGTAGCCGTGCCAGAAACCTATCGCTTTCCTCTGTTTTTTGGACCCATCCAAGAAGGGAAGTAAGTTGATTCCATCAAGATTCAGTTGTTCTTGTGTTTTGCATCCAGCAATTGCGGAAAGCGTGGGGAAAAAGTCTGAGGAGCTTGCTGTAACATCGACTGAGCCGGGATCTAATTGATCTGGCCACTCAAAAATGGTCGGGACACGTAAGCCACCTTCATAGATGCTTCCCTTTTTTGCTCGTCCACCCGAGGATTCGCTCACGAGTCCGCCATTGTCACTGGTGTAAATAAGAAGCGTGTTTTTTTCGATTCCCCATTCACGTAATGCTTTGCGAAGTCGACCCACTTGTTGATCCAGTAATGTGATCTCTCGAAAGTAACCCGGCTTTTTCGTCTCTTCGTCGTTGTAAAGTGTCGCGGCGTCTTGCGTTTTAGTGGGAATTTCCTGCTGTGGATCATGGGGTGAAGGGAACCATGTTACTGCAAAAAAAGGTGATTCTCCGTCTTTATGTTTTTGGATAAAGTCCAGAGTGGCATCCATGGTAATGATCGATCCTTGGCCTTTGAACTGCTTGTATTCTCCGTTGTGGCTAAGGTAGGGATCGAGGTCGAAGAAGTTCAAGCCAGAGAGCCATTCGTCGAATCCTTGTTGTCCTGGGCAGGTTGGGCTTTGAGGTTGAACAGAACCGATATGCCATTTCCCGAAGTGACCGGTAACGTAACCGTTTGTTTTTAAATGTTCGGCAATCGTGATTTCCTTGGGTCTTAGGTAATGCCCATGATTCGGTACATTCCCCCGAAACGGATGCCGCCCCGTCATCACGCTTGCTCTTGTTGGCGAACAAACCGGCGCACTCGCATAGAAGCGATTCATCACCACTCCGTGATCCGACATATGATCGAGATTCGGGGTTTGCACAAACGGGTGACCCGTGAACCCCGTATCCCCGTATCCATGGTCATCTGCCATCACCAAAACGATATTGGGTCCATCTGCATAGGTTCGTGCTGACCCAAGGATGATTCCCAGAAGCAAAAGAATGCCTCTGCCAACTTTCCAATTCATGGGAAACGGATGATCGATTTTCGAAGTATGCATAGAAGATCAATGGCAATGTTGGCGGCGTTTTAGGACGCGATTCTCGGTTAATCAGAAAAGACTGCACGCAAGCACGGCTATATTTGTGTAGTCGAACAAAGAACCAACGAGTTTTTTTGTTGGCAAGAAGGAACGCTTTCGACGACATCTTAATCCATTCTTGGGCTCATTTCCTCGTTACCAAATCTGGTAAACTGAGATTGGTCGAAGAAATCAATGTAAAATTGACTTGCATTGTTTACTTCGGTGACCGCTGACCGGGGTGAAGTATCGATTGCTTCAAAATGCCCTCCGTTTTCCTACGCTAGATATTGAAAGGATCTTCTGCATGCCAGTCTTGCTTGAGCGTACCAACTTCTCAGTTTTGATGTTCACCACTCTGATTACCCATTCCTTTGCTCAAGATGCAAAATGGGTCTCGCTATTTGACGGGAAAACACTCAGTCAGTGGGAGAAAGTGGGAGCAGAAGATAGTCATTGGAAAGTAGTGGATGGAGAAATCACTGGTACGGGCTCTCCCTCCATGTTGGTTTGTACGGCCGGCCCCTACAAGAATTTCCGTTACCGAGCTGAAGTAAAGATCAACGATGGCGGAAATTCGGGTTTGTATTTTCGAACGACACGGCGGCCAGGATTTTTAGATGGTTACGAGGCACAGATTGACAGCACTCACACCGATCCAATCCGAACGGGATCTCTGTATGGTTTTTGCCATGTCTATCCACAGTTGGTGAAACCCGATACTTGGTTTACCTATGAAATTGAAGTCCGTGATGATGTTTGGCGAGGTCGTGAGATGACACGAATTAAAATAACCGTGGATGGCAAGGAGCTTTACGAATATATGGACTTTGCCAAAACCTATCCTGCCGGTCATTTCGCCTTTCAGCAGCATGACCCGGGCAGTATCGTCCAGATTCGTGATATTCAAGTGATGCCGCTCAAGGACTGATAGAGTGGGAAGCCAGTGTCTTGCTCGCCAGTTCTCAGAGGATCGAGGCACGGGTGTTTATGGGTTCTGACTCTTTTACATAAAGAATTCTGGATGGATTTTATTTCTGAAATACATCCAAGAGGGAGTTAATGAAGATGCTTCGCTGTTCTGTCTTGATGAGCTTGGCTTTTCTTGTGTTCGGGGATTCACCCTGTCTAGCCGCCGAACCTCAATTTCAAAAGGTTGATGTGTTTCCTGCGGGAATGCATGGTGTAACGCTATACCGAATTCCAGGGATTGTGGTTACGCCCAAAGGAACCGTTCTGGCTTACTGCGAGGCTCGACGCGATAGTCGTGCCGACTGGGGCGAAATCGAAATTCACCTTCGCCGTTCACTCGATGGTGGAAAGTCATGGCTGCCAGTACAGCATATCGCTCATCATGGTCAGCGAATGGAAGGGAATCCACGAAAGAAGACGGGTGGCGAAGCTGAGCAGACGGTTAATAATCCAGTCGCTATTGTTGATCATCATACCGGTGCGATTGAATTTTTGTACTGCTTGAATTACGCGCGCTGCTTTTCCATTCGTAGTCAGGATGATGGTGAAACCTGGAGCCAGCCTGTTGAGATCACTCAGACCTTTGAGCCATTTCGAGATCGTTATCCTTGGAAGGTGATTGCAACAGGTCCTGGCCATGGGAGTCAGCTTGCTGGTGGTCGATTGCTAGTTCCTGTATGGATGGCTTACGGTGATGTGGGTGATCATAGTCCGTCCTTCTGTGGGACCATCTACAGTGATGATCACGGTAAAACTTGGAAGGCGGGGGAGGTTGCAGTCCCGAACGAAGGAATGTTTCATCATCCTAACGAGAGTATGCTGACCACCTTTGATGATGGGCAGGT
Organism: Rubripirellula sp.; assembly: GCA_012270385.1. Classification (GTDB taxonomy): domain Bacteria; phylum Planctomycetota; class Planctomycetia; order Pirellulales; family Pirellulaceae; genus Rubripirellula. The sequence continues at coordinate 34,720 of JAAXIK010000388.1, forward strand.
CATGTTGATCACAAGAAGTGTCTCCCAGCCAAACCGCAAGATAGTGACCAAGAGTAAGACTGGGATTGGTGATTGGGGTACTCCGCAGTTCCACCCTCAATTACTCGAACCCGTTTGCATGGCAAGTATTCTGAGCGTACCCTCGCGGGATGGTGACGAGGAGTTGGTCTTGTTCACGAACCCTCATTCAGTTGCAAAAGATAAAAAGGGTGAGGAAGTGCCGGCTGGCCGCGGCAAGCGTCGTAATTTAACCATCAAGCTTAGTCGTGATCGTGGAGCCACTTGGGAGATATCGCGTACGATTGATGAGGGGCCAAGTGCCTATTCCGACCTTGCTCTTTTACCTGATGGCACAATCCTGTGCCTCTACGAAGGTGATAACACGATCGCCTGCGCTAGAATGAATCTCGAATGGATTATGGAATCCAAGTAAATTCAGGGTGGTTTCTCCATCGTGGACCTGACTTGTTCTAGTGCGACTCCATGATCCTCCATTTTTGGTTCGTCTTCCCATGATTCGAAGTTTTGCTAACTTGATTACAATATCTTGGTGAGAAAATAGGGTGGTCTGCGGTACGCTCTCGTGCCCGATAATGAAGAGATCTGCTACTTTCTCATTGGAGAAACCAATCGTTCAAATAGTGGGAGAGGAAGTGGCGTTATCCGTGTATTTTGATCGACTGCTTTACCGGATCATATTTGCGATCTTCGTGAGTATGACGCCCCGTAAGGTCATTTCAGACGAATTAACACCTCAGTCGGTTGTTGAAGCCCAAGCGGACTCAGGTGTGATCACGGAATCGGTGAATCGATGGTTAGGGGAAGGTTTCCAAGAGAGGAATGTAAATATCTCTCATGAATGTTCGGACGAAGCTTTCTGCCGCCGCATCTATCTCGATCTTGCGGGACGGATCCCAACATCGGCTGAGTTCGAGAATTGGATGCAATCCTCTAGGGACCGCGGTCTGTTAATTGACCGTTTGCTGGAAAGTGACGATTTCATCCAGCACTTTGCGGATCTCTTTGACGCGTTGTTAATGGGGCGTGCTTCGGAGCAAAAGTATCACGAAAGACAACAGAGCCAGTGGCGAGCCTATCTAGAGCAAGCGATTCGCGATAACCGGTCGTGGGAGTAAGTTGTCGAGGAGATTCTGCTTGCGAGACAGGAGGAGCACGAAGAGAAGGGCTTAGTCTGGTTTCTTTATGAAAGAAATAATGATTTTCAGAAAATCGCAGAGTCGATAGCACCGTCAATTTTCGGGGTGCGGATCGAGTGCGCGCAGTGTCACGATCACATGATGGCGGATGAGATCAAGCAGGCACACTATTGGGGTCTCGTTGCATTTTTCAATCGAGGAAAGAACAGTGATTCCAATGGAACTCTCAAAGTGGAAGAATCTGCGATTGGAGGTTTTTCGGAGTTCGCAGATTTGAGTGGAGAAAGCACCCCCAATTACTTGACTTTTCTAGAAACGGAGACCGTCTCGGAAGTTCGACCTGACGGGAAAGAGGAGCAGGAAGATTCAGATGATTTATACCAAGCAAATGGTTCGCCGCTTTTTGCTCGAGTCCCTAAGTTTTCAAGGCGGGAACAGTTTGTAAAGCAAGTTGTTCGAGATCATCCGAGGTTAGCATTAGCTTTTGTGAACAGGATCTGGGCCATTTTGATGGGGCGCGGGATTGTGCACCCGTTTGATGAAATGGACAGTATGCATCGTCCCAGTCACCCCGAATTACTTGAGTGGTTGGCGGAAGATACTCGTCAAAATCACTACGACCTCAAGCGATTGGTTCGCGGGATCGTTAGATCGCAAGCCTATCAGCAAACGTCAGTTCGGCGCGCTGGCCTTGAGGATCCTGCTTCTTTTGCCTGGTATCTCGAACGTCCATTAACTGGTGAGCAATTAGCCAGGTCGGTCATGGTGGCTCTTCGCGGTTCTGCTGACAGCGATGTCGTAGGTGCTTTTCGTCAGCAGTTTCCGGAAGTCCTACCCGAAACGTACGTATCAACGATTAAAGATGCTTTGTTCCTTTCCAATGGGAGCATTCTCCAGAAAGCCATTGAAGAAAGTAATCATCCCGATCATCTGATTCCCAAACACCTTGAGATGGAGTCGCGTGATGAGCAAATTCGATCACTTTTTAGTCGTCTTTTTTGCCGCGAACCCGATGCCACAGAGATGGAAGTAGTAGCCACTTATTTAGATGCTCGGAAGGAAAGATCGGTTGAAGCGTTACAGCAAGTCGTTTGGTCAATGATTACAAGCGCCGAGTTTAGGTTTAATCACTAGCCCTATTGGAGCTTTCATGAGTAAACGTGGTTGTGGGAGCCCAGAACATCTCATCCATCGCAGGTTATTCCTCGAAGGAACAATGGCTGGTGCGTCGGCCTCCGCTGCGAGCTTTAGCGGACAGTTCTCGATTCCAGCTTTTGCGAAAACAACACAACGGGCCGCCAAGAAGTGTATTCTTTTGTGGTTGTGTGGGGCGCCAAGTCAATTTGAAACATGGGACCCCAAGCCCGGCGTGGAAACGGGCGGACCCTTTGGGTCCATTCCTACATCACTACCCGGTGTTCATATCAGTTCATTGATGCCTCAGTGCGCCGGGATCATGGACAAACTGGCTGTGATTCGAAGTATGAGCACGAAGCCAAGTGAACACTTCCAAGGTATAGATGCTTTAACGAGGGGAGATACGCCGCGTCCCCCTTTCACTCGCCCTATTCTGGGGTCGGTGATTTCACAGCAACTCGGACAGATCGATTCGCCCGTCCCACAATTTGTCTTGTTGGATCCTTGCCCTGAAGGTAACGAATTCAAATCCTTTAAAGCAGGTAATTGGGCAGGTTGGCTTGGAGCCGAATACGGACCGGTGCGGGCGGGCGGAGACTATTCCATACCGAATCTAGATCGGCTCGATTCCATCAGTGATCTCGATCATGAGGATCGGGAAACATTGCGTCAGTTCCTGAGTCGTAAGTTTGAAAACGATCAGCGCAGCGACGCAGCAGGGGCACTGAATGCTTCATTTCAACGCGTGCGAGGTTTGATGAGTTGCGCTCCATTGTTTGATCTCAATCAATTGCCTGAAGAAGATCGCAATCGTTATGGCCGAGGAGCATTCTCGCAACATGTGTTACAAGCGAGGCATCTGATTGAGAACGGATCTACCTTTGTGATGGTTGCCAATGGTATGCCATGGGATAATCATGTTTACCAGCATGAGATGCATCAGATGTTGGTGCCCGAACTCGATAACGTTCTATTTCAATTAGTAACGGATCTGGATCAGCGTGGTCTTTTGGAAGACACGTTAGTCATTGCCATGGGGGAATTCGGCCGAACGCCATGGTTGAATGAAGCACGTGGACGTGATCACTATCCCAATGCGTGGAGTCTTGCAATGGCTGGAGGTGGTGTCGACGGTGGTGTCGTCAATGGTTGAACGGCAGCGTTGGGAGGTGAAGGCACTGCGTGGGGGGTCGAGCAGCGGATGGAGATGGGGGCCATCTTTTCTGCCTTGGGGATTGATCCCCATCAAGAATATGAGTTGCCCGGCTTACCAACCTTCCATCGGGTAGAGGGAAAAGCAAAGCCGATTACGGAGGTGCTCGTATGACTAAGAGTGATCTCAAAGCCCCAGAACCAAAACGAGTGAAGGAGTGGAAACTTCCTTCGGGAGTGCTGTCCGCAGCTTTATCAGAGGATGGTGAGAAAATACTTTGCGGGTGTTTGGATGGAGTCTACCTTGTCGATATGGAGAAAAGCGAAATCTCTAAACTCTATGCTCATGACAGTTATGTCAGTTCAGTGGAGTGGTTGTCAGATCGAACATTGGTCAGTGCGGGTTATGATGGGCGCATTATCTGGTTTGACATGCAGGAAGCTCAGGAGATTCGGAGTGAGAAGGCACATCAGTTCTGGTCTTGGGATCTAGCGATTTCCAACGATCGGTCAATTTTGGCTTCTGTGACGGGGCAGTATCTGGCTGGAGGTTATCGTTATGAGCCGGCCGCGGAGAGCGAACCATCGATCAGAGTCTACGAGGCCCAAGAAGGTCAATTGCTTCACAAGCTTCCCCATGTTCCCTCCGTGCAGGCCGTCGCGATAAGCCCTGATGGAAAAAGTGTTGCTGCAGGGAATCTGATGGGGGAGATCAGGATTTATGATCTCGAAACTGGGAATATTCAGTATCAGTGGACCACGAAAGATTTTACAAGCTGGGGAATCATCAAGAGCCATTCGTATCTGGGTGGTATTTTTTCCATGCGATACACACCTGATGGTGACTCGCTGCTGCTTGCTGGGATGGGGCCAATGAGAGATCCCATGGCGGGCAATGGACGGCAATTATGGCAGAAGTGGGATCTCGCAACGGACGAACCCAAGCTCGTCGATCAAACCCACGAGGGTGAGTCAGGTGAAGGTTTGATGGAAGCTCTCGCTGTAGATCCTGATGCATCATTTTTTGTGATGGGAGGTCGTTTACGTGGGGGCGACTGGAATGCAGCGTTTTTTGATCTCAACCAGGGGCACCGATTAGCGACTTTGAAAACAGGTTTTCGGATCACGGATACTCGTTTCTATAACTCGGGAGGCACACTGCTTGTTGCAGGTGCTACGGGGCAAGGGAAACCTAAGAAGGACAAGTCTTTCAGCGCGTTTGGAAGAATTGAACTCTATGAAACTGCTCCTCAGGATTCTTGATTCGTTTGCTTATTACTCGGCAGGCTCTCATGGTGATGATGATCCACGTTAGCGTGGGTGGTTTACTCTGTTTAAGAGTCGCTAAACGTGTGGGAACCTACGTTGATTTTTTACCTGTTTCAAAAACCTGTCATTTCATTTCGCAATAATTCTGTGATGTACTCCAACAAGTTGGTCATCTGTGTTGCTCTCTCCGCATTCCTTGCCCTACATGTTCTGACTTGTGTCTTGATCGCCCAAGATGCAGTATCTGATGGTAGGCAGGGATCGGTTACTGGTTCACCTGAGAAATTAAGTCATCGATTAATGCAGGAGGGCTACGGTGCTTTGGCTAAAGCCGCTAGGGAACAGGGAAACCCAGTTCAGGGTTCCATTTATTTTGCAGATAGTCGTTCGAGATGCACCGAGTGCCATTTAAGAGGGGCGGTACCCGCAAATGCTCAAGATTCTTTACGGCCTGGACCGAATCTTTCGCTTCTGAACGAAAATGTATCGGATGCGGATCTTGTCAGATCTTTGCTTGATCCATCCGCTGAAATTGCGGAGGATTTCAAAACGAGACAGATTCTGACGGTTGATGGAAATCAATACAACGGAAGGTTCATTAAAGAGCAGAAAGGGGATGTTGTGATTCAGCAGCAGCTTTCTCCTTATCGGTTGATTCGAATACCCAAGGAATCGATTGAAAACCAGAAAATCAGTAACCAATCTGCGATGCCAAGTGAGTTAATGGATACACTTCGCGATCGGCAAGCTTTCTTGGATCTTGTCAGCTATCTTTATCAACTCCGCGGGTCAGCTGCAAAGTCGAATCGGAAATCTCCGTTGGTGGTCGATTCGATGCAGAGCAGCAAAAGAATTCTTGGTTTGGCACTAGTCGATGAGCATCGGTGTGCCCGATGCCATAACACCGATTCATCAGAGCAGTTCAGTGCTATGGCTCATGCTAACCCGGTGGGACCTGATTTAAAGAATGTGACGAAACGCGCCGACCCTGCTTATCTTGCTCGTTTTATTGCTAAGCCACACGACATGAAACCTGGGACAATGATGCCGGACCAGATGGCGTGGATGAGTGAAAAGAAACGGGATGAAGTGTCGGGCTTAATTCTTGCCTTTCTCGACAGCCTTTCCGAAGTCGTGCCGACAGAAGATGACGTCAAAACAGGAATCGCCGATGGCGAGTCGATTCAACGTGGTAATGAGCTATTTCACTCCGTGGGATGTGTTGCGTGTCATGGTCCTCAAATGCGGATGTCGGTAGATGCACTCCAGCATCAGGTTAGCGAATCATCGAATCAAGGTTCGTCCTCGGTTCATCCTTTTCATTTTGTTTCATTAGGTGATATCCATTCAAAGTACCATCAAGAGACGCTGACTCAGTTCTTGGAAGATCCTCTTCAGGCTAGGCCCTCGGGACGGATGCCTAATTTGAATCTGACACACTGGGAAGCTCAAGATATTGCCGCCTATCTCATGAGTCTTCAAAAAGACTCTGTTAATGATGCAGGTGAGAAATCGCTCTCTGGAAAGGAATCTGCTTCTCCGGCTACTCAATTGAAACTAACAGATCAAAGTGTGGTGAATCTTCGCAACTCTGGTTGGCAAAGTGATGAGAGCGTGGAAGCGGGTAAGCAATGGTTCACTGACTTGAACTGTGTTAGGTGTCATGAGGTAGACGGTTTACCCGTCAGAGGTGAATTCACTGCGTTCTCCAATCTTGACCCTGAAGAAGGCTGTTTATCTGAAAATTTGACTCCTTCAAAGGGTATGCCCAGTTACCGGTTCAACGAGGAGGAGCTAGCGGCGTTAAGAAGTGCCGTTGTTGGCTCTGCAGATCTGATCTCGGAGTCGGATAAAATTCACTGGGTGATGAAAAGCATGCGATGCTCGGCGTGTCATGATCGAGACGGCATAGGTGGTGTGGATCCCTCTATTGATACCTTCTTCAAAACGACTAATCAGAACTTAGGGCCCCAAGGGAGACTACCTCCATCTTTAACTTTGATAGGAGCGAAGCTCAATCCTAAATGGTTACGGCAAGTGCTTGTGGAAGCGAGATCGGTTCGGCCTTATATGATCACAAGGATGCCTCGTTTTGGCCTTGAAAACGTACAGCATTTTCTCGATGCATTTCACGAGGTTGATACCAAACTATTGGACTCAATGGTTGAGTTGCCTGACGACAAGGACACACGTAATGCCACGACCGAAATGATCGGGCAAAATGGATTGAACTGCATCGCTTGCCACACTTTTCAGAATAAAGGTCAGGGGGCGATGCCTGCACTGGATTTGACCGTGATGGCAGAGCGGTTGCAGCCAGGCTGGTTTTATCAGTACATGCTTTCCCCGCAAGCCATTTCCCCAAATACCGTGATGCCGTCATTCTGGCCAGGAGGTAGGGCAATAAGAAAGGATTTGATGGATGGAACAACGGAATCACAAATCACTGCCGTGTGGAATTACTTGAAGAGAGGACGGCAGGCTCCGACACCTCGTGGACTTCAGTTAGAGCCATTGCAGTTGCTTGCTGATGGCGATGAAGCAGTCATGCTGCGGCGGAGTTATCCGAATATTGGCAAGCGAGGGATTGGTGTGGGTTACCCACTCGGGATCAATCTTGCTTTCGATGCGGAACAGATGCGCCTCGGTCTAATGTGGAAGGGGGAGTTCGTTGACCCAGGCGGAGTCTGGAGAGGGCAGGGCCACGGACGAGTGCGACCCTTAAGTTCCAATGTCTGGCAACTCCATGCGGGGCCTGATCTTGATAGTAGAGATAGACCTTGGGTTCCGGATGACGGAAGGCCTCCGGATCATCAATTTGGCGGTTATTTTCTTGATGATGATCAGCGACCCACTTTTCTCTACCGATACGGAAATCTTGAGGTTCAAGATTATTTTGTTGATCGAGTCATCGGTGAGGAAAAAGAGAATGAAGGTGTATCGGTCGCTCTACATCGATATGTGAAATTGAAATCTGCTGGCCAAACTTCTGGGCTGAGGTTTCGAGTCGCTTCAGGCCGGGAGATTATCCCGTTAGAGCATGCAAATTACATGGTCGATCAAAAGGTGATGGTTTCGATTCCAGACACCATGAAAGCAGTGGTCGTTACTGTTGAAGGGCAAGCTGCTTTGGACATCCATCTCGATCAATGGGAAGGAGAGCAGGACCTGGAGGTGAGTTATGTCTGGTAAAAGGAGGCCCGCTTTATTCATCATGGCAAATTCAATGCTCAAATATTTCCTTTTTCTCGTTTCATGGTTCATTTACCATGCCACACTTGTAGCTCAGTAGTTGTGTCAATATTTGGACACGGCTGAACGTGAGTACGAATACTATCGTTTGGTGGAAATACCCATTCCAGACGATTTGGCAATTGAGGCTAGTTCGATGGAGGTCATGCCAGATAGTAGGCTGGCAATAGGTACTCGAAGAGGGGATATCTTTCTCGTAAGTGGTGCATTTGATGAGCATCCGAAAACCAAATTCCATTCGTACGCCTCGGGATTAGATGAGGTGATGGGGCTGGCTTATCGTAGCGGCGCTTTCCTAGTCACTCAGCAAACAGAAGTGACGAAAATTACGGATAGAAATGCTGATGGCAGAGCAGATTATTTTCAAACTTTAAGTGATGTTTGGGGTTTTCGTAACTATCACGAATTCTCCTTCGGATCCAAGCCTGATGCGGAGGGCAACGTCTGGGTTGCATTGTGTCTTTCGAAGTCCTACAGCAGTGATGTTCCGTTTCGCGGATGGTGTTTGAAGATTACGCCGGACGGAAAAACAATTCCGGTTTGTGGTGGTATTCGAAGTCCTTGTGGGATTGGTCCTAACGAACATGGTGTGATGTTTTATGCAGAGA
>JAAXIK010000199.1:0-2306 GCA_012270385.1 Rubripirellula sp.
AAGCCATGGGAACCTACGCGTTCTCAGAAGATCTCCCCTCCCCATCGCATAACCTGCTGGGCAGCAGTGATCCTGTGGAGACGCAACCCGATGCTGAACAAGCGGCAGTCACACCGTCACCGAGCCTCGCCAATCCCGCAGATGTCGTGGGTGGAAACATCAGCTCCTCCGCCGCGAGTGACCTCACTGCATCCTCGCCGCCCCAGACAACAACTCAACCTGCGTCAGAGTCGGGGACCTCTGCTGACTTAGCGATGACTCCGAGCCAAGCGACGAGTACGTCAGAGGAATCAGGCTTTGCCCTGACCAGTGGAACCAGTTCAACCACCGACACTCCGATGGAAGCTGAAGTGATTCAGAATGCTGGGCTCGCCACCGAATCGATGACCCCCAACCTTGGACTTGAAAATGCAATTCAGACTGCCGATCGCCAATTTGTTGAGGACAAGAGGCGTGATGCACTCGCTACGCTGAGTATTTTTTACAACGCTCCCAACATGACTGGCGAGCAACGTAGTGAACTGTTGTCGAGACTCGATCCACTCGCACGTGAAGTCATCTACTCAAAGCGGCATTTACTTGAGCAACCGCATCGTGTTGGTCAGAACGAAACCCTCATGGATATCGCTTCGATCTACCAAGTGCCGTGGCAACTGCTTGCGAATATTAATCATGTCAATGATCCAATCACCATCCTTCCTGGAACGGATTTAAAAGTGGTGCGGGGTCCATTCCGAGCAGAGGTAAATCTTGCCATGAAAGAGATTACCTTATTCTTGGGTGACCTTTACGCTGGCCGATTCCCCATCGAAGTAGGATCCGATCCGATTCCCAAAGAAGGGACTTATACCGTCCAAGCAAAGAAGACCGACAAAACTTTTTATGATCGCGTGGGGACGCCTATACCTGCTGGCAACCCCAATAATCCCTATGGTGATGTCTGGATGGATCTCGGAGGAATGCTGTCGATTCACGGCAGCCCCGCCTCCATTCCAACCGACCAAGGATGCATCAGCTTAGCATCCGAGTCGGCGAAAGATCTTTATGGGATCCTGTCACAAGGTTCTTCCGTTACCATCCGCAGATGACCAGCGGAAGCGAAGTTCGCTGGCAGGATTCATATATCCTGTTAGCCTCGCTTGACGTCGAATAAAGTTTCAAAAAGCGAGTTTGAACTCCAGAAGCGGTCCTTCCCGCTTTGAACAAGCCGCCCGCGGAGATCTCATCCTCTTCGGCACTCTCGGACAATCGGCTTGGGTCCGCCGTTGATTCCCATAAAAAACCTAGCTGGCACCTTTCCAAATACTTCAAAAAGCGTCAGGATCTTGGCACGAGTTTTAGGAATCCATCGCCACCCTAGGTGCTGTCTGCAGATAGCGCCATCCGCAACGACAGCCATTTTCGGACTTAACCCATATGTCATATGATCGAGAAGCTCTGATCGAGTTAATTGCACAAGAGTCACTACGTCGTGGACAATTCACGCTAGCTAGCGGAAAACAAGCTTCCTATTACCTCGACTGTAGAAAAGTGACCCTGCACCCCAAGGGTGCGAATCTGATTGCAGCGGGAATGCTTGAAGAAATTCAGAGCTTGGGCGAACTGCCTGCTGCGGTGGGTGGTATGGCGATCGGAGCAGATCCGATCACTGCCTCGATCGTGACCCTCGCGGGCCAACAAGATCTCGGCCTGAAGGGATTCATGGTGAGAAAAGAACCTAAAGACCACGGGACTGGTCAACAGGTGGAGGGGCCGGTAGAGCCTGGACAGAAAGTCATCATCGTTGAGGATGTGATCACCAGCGGTGGAAGTGCACTGAAGGCAGTCGAGGTGGCTCGTGAATTTGGCCTAGAGGTTGATCAGGTCATTGCGATTATCGACCGCCTAGCCGGCGGTGAGGAAGCTTTTGCGGCCAAAGGTGTCAAACTCACCACACTGACTACCATTCGTGATTTTGGTATTGAACCTGAATAGGCTCACTCGAAATCATCGATCGCTTCGCGCTGACCGTTTCTCAAGATGCGTCGCCCAAGGAAGGGCTATCGATGGAATCATCATTGCACCAACAACTCAAAGAGCACTACGCCGACACGGGTAAAACCGAAGTCAGGTTAGGGGACTATCGCATCGACGCGATTCGCGATGGAGAGCTCATTGAGATCCAATGCGCATCTCTTTCTGCAATAAGAAAAAAGTGTCGGGTACTGCTGGAGAAACACAAGCTTCGTGTAGTGAAACCAGTAGTTAGTCGAACCCGTATTGCAAAATGTAAAAGGCGTGGTGGGAAGGTAAGCTCGAGAAGGCTG
>JAAXIK010000199.1:2316-4773 GCA_012270385.1 Rubripirellula sp.
GTACGGTATGCTAGACTACGCGGACTCCGAAGCGGGGGATCACCTTAGAAATCTTCGAAGAGATGACGTATATCAATGGTATCTTCCCGCATCCCAATCTGGTTATCGAAATCCCACTCGTAACCATTGAAGAGCGACGCGTCCCCAGAAAGAAGAAGACTCGCTGGTGGCAAAAGGACTTTCAAATTGAAGATGTAATCCTAGAATCCATCGACGGCATCGTTGAACTGAGAGACGCCGAGGATCTACTCACTATCCTGCAACTGCCAGCAAATCTCGATCGCTTTGATACGGCAGTACTGGCTGATACCATCGATCGTCCAAGATGGTTCGCTCAGCAAGTTGCCTACGTCCTGAAAAAAACGGGAGCAATCCATCAGATCGATAGGCGAAAAACAGGAATCATCTACCAGCGATCCGCAGCGTAACCTCCGAGAAGAGATCACTGCAGTGCGTGTGACCTGGAAACCTTGTCGATCGCCTTGAAAGCTACTCTTTAACCGAGGGCAACTTGGGCTGAAGAGCATTGCCCGACTCATCGGTCGGATAGACGGCTTCATGTGCCTCAAGCTGTTGAATCATCTCGGAGAGCATCCGCTTCAACTCGCCAGGGCGTGTTGAAGCAAGATTTTTCGACTCAAAAGGATCCTCTTTCAAATTGAATAATTCGTAATGGCCCTCAGATTGAATCGAGCCACCATGGGCTTTTTCTTTCGGTAAAGCATGATAGATCGCCTTCCAATCACCATTTCGCCACACGGTGAAGTAATTACTGCGATGTGGTCCGTGAGGGTAATGCATCAAAAACTGCTCCTCCCGATCATCATCTCGCTTACCGACAAGCAAGGGTGCCATGGAGGAACCATCAACCAAATGGTCGCCCTCGACCTTCGCTCCCGTTAGCTCTGTCAAAGTGGGAAAAATATCCTCAACGGATGCAACTTGCGATTGTATCGCTCCACGTGGGATAGGCAGGGATTGCTGAAGCTCCGTATCAGGTGCACGACGTGCCCAAGAAGCAATGAAAGGAACTCGCATCCCACCCTCGTAGTGCGCACCTTTCTTTCCTCTCAAGGGTGCAGCACATGCAACGGCATGCTGATGGCCCAGCGGTGCATCCGAACCATTATCGCCAAGGAAAATCACAAGCGTTTCTTCGGAAATACCGAGTGCATCAAAGTGATTGAGCATATCACCTAATGACTTATCCATACCTTCGATTAACGTTGCAAAGGCTTGTGCGTTGGCAGGCTTATCGGAGTCGGAATAATTCTTCTTGAATCGAGGATCGGCCTCGAAAGGTGCGTGCACGGCATAGTGAGAAAAGTATAAGTAGAATGGTTCGCCCGACTTGACTGACGCGGTGACCGCTTTCTTGGCCTCGAGCGTGAGGGCTTCACTCAGAAAAACATCCGATCCATGATAGGACTCGAGGTGCGGTACGGCGTGATGAGCTCGCTTGGTTCCCAATCCATAGCTCTTCTCTCCGTAGTAGCTTCCGGGTGCTCCAAATGCTGCTCCCGCAATATTCACATCAAAGCCCAAATTCAGTGGCTCGGCCCCCTCATGGTTTTCCGGACCAAAATGTCCTTTCCCAACGTGGATCGTTTTGTAGCCAACACTCTTCAGCACGGAGGGCAGTGTCACCTCTCCTTTTTTCAGCCCTGCCCAATTCCAATCCTTGGGTCCGTACTTTCCAGCGTTATCTGACCGAGGATTAATCCAATTGGTGGAACGATGCCTCGCTGCGTTCTGCCCCTTCATGATCGTAATTCGCGTCGTTGAACAAACACTCATTGCATAGAATTGGTTGAACCGTATCCCGCTTGCTGCAATCCTTTCCATGCTTGGGGTTCTGTACCACTCATTGAGCGGATAACGAATCGGACGCCCAGTGCTGTCAGTGAGAAATGGAACTGACGTATCCATCACACCCATATCATCAACCAAAAACACCATGATATTGGGCTGATCCGCTGCGGTAGCTTTCCGCGAGGAGATGACCTGAGTCAAAACAGCGGCGAGGGCGCAAGCAAGAATTAGGGTTCGATAGTGCATAGCAATCTGCCTTCTAGTCAGCCAAAGTTGATGATCGGGTTGAGAAATACTCTCGCTTCTCGGCATCACCTATCTCAGGGTCACTTCTAGACAGGTGTTGATTCAAGTCGCTTCAGGTGGCCCATGCTCTGCACGAGCCTTTATGTTTGTCCAAACTCAATGCAATCCGACGTCACACTGCAATCATGCACAATACGTCTAGAGGTTTCTGCCTGTTTGGATCGTCAATGCTCTTCGGCCGTATAACATAACCGATAGGCAGGGCATTTGGCCAAGTCTCGTCACAGATTGCCCAAACCACCCAAGCAGCAGGCTGAGCTTTGACTCTGAGCATTGCAACAAGCCTCCGCTTTTTTATACCGCCGAGCGGAAGTCTGGATTTGTAAGGCAACCCAATGG
>JAAXIK010000199.1:4783-8164 GCA_012270385.1 Rubripirellula sp.
TTGCCTTGCAACCCCGCCCAATACGATCGAGAAAATCTCCACTCACCCTTATCACCAGGACATTCGTGTTTCCTTGCCGTTGAACCTTAGCGGCGTAATATCGATAAATAATCATGCCAGACGAAGGAATCTACCGAGTCACCTCAAGGCTTGGCCTATTCATCTGGCCCAGTTTGCAGATGCGACGAAGATTCGCTGTGCACTTCAGTTGGGCAATCGCTTTGACCACCGCACTGGTGGCGCATCCGAATCCGCTCCAAGCGATGGCCGACGAAGACAAGACAACTGAAGGTGGGACGCTTTCGACGGAAGTGGAACGCGTCCCACGGAGGAGTGGCGAAACTGGGACAACCATTGAAATTGAAGATGCAGCGTTCTCGATACCCACGGCGATTCAAAACAAGTGCGGAGGTTGCCACAACGAGTCCACACAAAAGGGTGAATTGAATCTCCTTCAGAGCGATGGGATCCTCAGGGGTGGTGAGTCAGGTGAACCGTTGCTGCACGAGGATCTAGAGCAATCCCGACTTTGGCAGGTCATCCAACATGACGAGATGCCTCCCCCAAGCGAGATCGATTTAACTGGACTCGAAAAAGAGCAGATCAAAACTTGGATCCTCCAAAATCACAAAACACTCAATCCTGCTACAAAAGCAACGCTACCCTCTTCGATCCATGATGTTCTTCCGACCCTACTCCTTCGCTGTGCAAGTTGTCACGGCGCTCAGAGACAAGACGGTGGCTTGGATATTCGGACCTATGACTCGATCATGTCCGGAGGGGACTCCGGACTGGCTGTTCAAGTAGGAGATTCGGCGAGTAGCCTAATGATCCAGAGGATTGAGCAAGAACAATGCCCACCGAGGGAATTGTTATTGAAGTTTTTTGTCCGGCGTCCCTCCGAGACGGAGGTTCATCTTTTACGGGACTGGATCGATGCCGGCGCACCGATCGGTGAGGTGAGGGCAGACGTTGCAACACGGGAAGCCGATCCTCTAGTTACCCAGGAAGACAGACAGCACTGGGCGTTTCAGACTCCCCAGTGGCCCATTACTGGACAATCCGTGGACGATTTCGTTCAAGCTACATTGCAAAAAAATCAACTCGAATTGAGCCCCAACGCTGACCGTGACACGCTGATTCGAAGAGCCTTCTTCGATTTAATCGGTCTTCCACCCAGTGTGGATCAATGGAAGCAGTGGCGAGAATCCACAGCACCCAATTGGTACGAACTGATGATCGACGAACTCTTGGCCTCACCGCGATACGGTGAAAGATGGGGGCGTTATTGGCTGGATCTGGCGGGATACGCAGACTCAGAAGGTGGAATCTCAGCAGATCCACTACGTCCTGTTGCTTGGAAATATCGGGACTATGTGATTCGAGCATTCAATCGGGATCTTCCCTACGATGAATTCCTCATCGAACAGATTGCTGGTGATGAACTTACCGATCACGCGATGATTCCGGAACTTACAGCAGATCAGGTTGATCAACTGATTGCCACTGGGTTTCTAAGAATGGGTATCGACGAGACGGGATCGCGCACCATGAATTTTGTGCCGGAGCGATTAAAGGTGATCAGTGATGCAATCACCATCGTGAGTTCGGGACTCATGGGTTTAACGATGGAATGTGCGAGATGCCACTCTCACAAATACGATCCCATTCCTCAGCGAGACTACTACAGACTGAAAGCAATTTTCCAAGGGGCGTTTGACGAGCATAACTGGAAAAGCTTTAAACAGAGGAAATTATCCATCGGAACAAACGAACAGCGAGTTGCAATTCAAGAAACGAATCCGCCACTCCAAAAAAGAAAAAAAGCTGTTCAGGCAGAACATAAACGGATGCAAGATGCATTAGTCGTTGCAATCCTCCGTGCAGCATTTCCTGATCAGAGCGAAAAAGATCGAAATGGCACGCTAGCAGCTCTAGGTATCGCTGATAACCAGCGGACCTTACCGCAGCGAATGCTTGTCGAAAAACTGCAAACCGCCCAGAACCTTCCAGAGATCCAAGAGGCAACCGAGATTCTTTCGATCCAAAAGAAAATCTCTCGGTTGGAAGATCAAATGGAATCGATTGACCGCTCGATGGTTCCCTCTCTCACCATTAGGGCATTGTGGGATGCGGGGCATCCTTCCCCCACTTATATTCTCAGACGGGGTGAACACACTCAAGCGAGCCGATGGGTGGGCCCCGGTGTGCCTTCGGTACTCACCGACGGCAAAACTCCCTTTTACTTTGAAAATCCTTTTCCGAATGGCAGTAAGAAAACCGGAAGACGTTTAGCATTTGCCAAGTGGCTCACCAACAAGAACCACCCCACCACCGCTCGAACGTTTGTAAATCGGGTCTGGAACCATCACTTTGGAAAGGGCTTGGTCTCCACGGTTGAGAATTTTGGAACGATGGGATCCAAGCCAACGCACCCTGAATTACTTGATTGGCTAGCCTTGAAGTTTATGTCTGATGGCTGGAGCATCAAGGCTCTTCATCGCACAATCATGACATCGAATACCTACAAACAGTCTTCCGAAGTCTCACCCCTTTTGAAACGTCTGGATCCAGAAAACCAATATTATTCACGTATGCCAATGAGACGGCTTGATGCGGAGGCATTACGAGATTCGATTCTGTTTATCAGTGGTCGCTTAGACCTGAAAGCAGGAGGCATCCCTGATCCAGTGAGCGTGGGTCCCGAGGGTGAAGTTAACGTAAAACCTCTACCCAATCAGAAATGGAGGCGGAGCATCTACGCTCAGTATCGACGTACCGAAATACCGACACTTCTCGACACCTTTGATTACCCACAGATGGGCCCCAATTGCTTTGAGAGAACCGTTTCCACAGTCTCCCCGCAAGCGTTACTACTGCTGAACAACCAGCAAATTCGCGAACTCTCCAAATCTCTTGCCGCGGAAATTGAAAAAGAGACCACCATCGCAGTGACAGACCCTGCAACTCATCCAGCCACACAAGAGCTTACTGATGACTGGAATGAAAAAATCGAGCTTACCTACCAAAAAGTGATGTCCCGGCTCCCAACACCAAACGAGCAAGAGATCGGCCGCGAATCGCTTACCGCTTTGTCAAAGCAATGGAACGGAGACGAGCAGAAGGCGTTTGAAACCTACTGTCACGTGCTGATCAATTCAGCTTCCTTCCTGTACATTGACTGATGTCAATTCTCTACCCATTGATCAAGTATCGAACAGGCTTTTACAACACCTCACAACATAGATAATCAACCCATCGTTAGAGCGAGTATGTCCGCTAACACCTCACCTTCCGAACAAGACATGGCCCTGAATAACCAGGCTGAGAATTCGCCAACAAGGAGAAGCTTTTTCTCTTCTACATCTCGCAGCCTACTGG
>JAAXIK010000199.1:8174-10240 GCA_012270385.1 Rubripirellula sp.
GCCTGGCAAAAATTTTTTTGAGTGAGGACTTCGCTCTTTCAGCAGCAAATGATAACGAGAACGATCCAGCCCAGATTTATGACCTGAGTCCCAAAGCCACCCATCACGCTCCCAAAGCGAAAAATATCATTCAGCTCTTTATGAATGGGGGGCCAAGCCAAGTCGATCTGTTTGATCCCAAGCCTGTTTTGAATCGCATGGATGGCAAACCCTATCCTGGGAATGTTGAGGAAATTGGGAATCAAAGCACATCAGATATTGGCGTGATGATGGGTGGACAATATCCCATAAAACAACATGGCCAATCGGGTCATTGGTTCGCTGATGTTCTTCCTCACACCGCTTCCATGGCAGATGATCTTTGCATGGTACATTCCATGTGGACGGATCACCCCAACCACGATAATGCACTCTATAAGATCCATAGCGGTCGTCTATTCATGGGTTATCCCACACTGGGCTCCTGGGTGGTTTACGGGCTCGGTTCAGAAAATGCAAATCTGCCAGCCTACGTGGTATTGAGCGACCCACTCGGCTTGCCCAAAAATGGGACAAGAAACTGGACAGCAGGTTTCCTCCCACCCGTCTATCAAGGCACACGATTTCGCCCACAGGGATCCCCGATCCTGAATCTCTCACGACAATATGAACAATCGCAAGGGGCCACTGAGGAAGCAGAAACCCTGCTGAACCAATTGGACATGATTCATAAAGAAAATCGGCCATTCCAACCTGAGCTTGATGCTCGTATCCAATCCTATGAGTTGGCTTCAAGAATGCAACTCGCTGCAAGTGAGGCTTTAGATCTAGATCGTGAATCACTCAAAACCCATGAGATGTACGGGATTGGGCCAGCAGTCCCCGATTCCTTCGGTCGGCGGTGTTTACTTGCCCGGCGGCTTGTTGAACGGGGTGTACGATACGTTCAAATCTTTCTGGAGGAACAACCATGGGATAGCCACGTTGACCTAGCGTCGACTCAGCGAGCGGCCTGTCAACGGACGGATCTTCCCGTCGCAGGTTTGCTAAGGGATCTCAAACGCTCAGGCTTGTTAGATTCAACGCTCGTTCTCTGGGGAGGAGAATTCGGAAGAACCCCTACTTCGCAACGTTCAGGAAGTATTTACACGGGTCGTGACCACAATATGCAAGCCTTCACTTCATGGATGGCAGGGGGAGGCGTGAAAGCGGGAAGCCGCTATGGAAAAACAGACGATTTTGGTCATCATGTCGTAGAGAACCCTGTAAGCGTTCATGACTATCATGCGACGATCCTACACTTGCTAGGCTTACATCATCAAAAACTCTCATTCCAACGCAGCGGCCTTGAAGAGAGACTCACTGGCGTCACGCCCCCAAAAGTGATTCACGACCTGATCGCCTGAAGTTTCCTCATGGTATTGCCTCGCACGCTCCGAACCCTCCGATTACCCAATCGTCATTCTTCTTTGACAACGGAATCCCTGTCCGCTCGACTGAGTTCGGAGAGAACCTGAATCATCTCACGCAAGATCTCTGGCTGATCACCTGCCAGATCATTTCTTTCAGTCGGATCACGATTCAAATCATAGAGCTCGTAGTTCCGATTCTCAGCTTTACGATGCTCTACTAATTTCCAGTGTCCCCGCCTCACCGCAACAGATCTCCAGTTCGGTCCAGCAATGTAGATTCCTCGCTGCTTCACCTGATTTTTATCCAGCAACATTTCTGAGAGATCTTCGCCATCTAACTTCAAAGTCTCATTCACTTTCACTCCAGCAAACGCACATAGCGTGGGGAGCCAATCGATGATGCAACAAGGCGTTGACTCCTTTCTCGGTGAGAGCTTACCTGGCCACCAAACCGTAGTCGGCACGCGAACGCCTCCCTCATAAACCTCGCCTTTTTTTCCTCGAAAAGGAAGATTGTCACCAGGTAAGCGACCCGTTGGACACTGATCATCGGGATACCGTCGATCATTATTTTCAGCAGTGCTACCCCCGTTATCACTTGTAAAAACTATCAACGTCTCATTTTTGAGAACGCTTGCATCAACGGCTCTGAGAATACGTCCAACCGCATCATCC
>JAAXIK010000084.1 GCA_012270385.1 Rubripirellula sp.
ATGAACCTTCGGCTCGCAGGGCGTTTCCTGTCCTTTGCCGTCATCACCAAAGCTCCTCAAGGGGAGGGTGACACTGCTCTCAGGAATTGCGAAGCGATCATCAAGCTTAGTTTGCTCGCAGATTCAGAACCCCTTTTAGTAGGCTACCTCGTCGGCATTGCCTGCCAGAGCATCGCTATGGACGCGGCATACCAAACATTGTCAGTCTGTGAGGTCTCCAACGATGCAATACAAAGCTTCCTGGTATCTCTGAATGCGATACAACCCTACCAATCTCTCTCCGATGCTTTGAAGGCAGAAAGAGCGATCGCAGTGATGACCTTTGATCAGCTCCGCGAAGGAGACGCCCAAGAGGCTCTCGCTGGTAATGCAGGTGGTTTGGGCCAGCTTGGCAACAATTGGTTAACTGAAGCCTACCTGAATGATGATGAAGCTGTTTATCACCAAATTATGTCTGAGCAATTGGAGCTACTTAATGCACCGAAGTCAGTTCGCGACACGAAAATCCAAGAGACACTGGACAGGCTGACCGATTCAGGCTTCCGATATGCCATCAGTAAAATGGTTCTGCCAGCATTAGCACCTGTCGCTGATGCTGCAGATCGCGCCGAAGCTCTCAAACGATGCATGCGAATCATCATGCTCAGTCAGCAGTCCGATGCAGGTAACCTTGAAGAGCTGGACCTACCTGAAACCTTGCTAGAAGATCCTTTTAGTCAAAAATCGTTGATCTGTCTCACTGGTGAACACCCTTGGTCGGTCTACAGTGTGGGAGCCAATCTGGTGGATGACAGCGGGTCACTGAAGCCCATCGAAGGAGGTTCCCAGCCATTGGACCTTGGGTTTGTCAAAATCTCGGGATTGAAACCCAAAGCAGACGACTGAGCAACAATCGGTCCGGTCGGTCGACCCCCGCTGGAATCCTCTTGACGCTGCGGACGGATAGTTCGTAACGTTCTGCCGAGGGAGGTTGGATCACCTCTTTACGCGTTGGTGATCGGCTCTTCCCTATCTCTCCTAATTTTAAAAGCTTGGTTGAAGAGTCGAGCACGATGGCGATGAAAAGCCAAAACTTTCAACACATAGCGAATCTAGCCCGCTCGGTCAGCGTTTGGGTGGCGTTATCGTGTTGCTTTCTGGCGACCGGCTGCTCTCCCTGGAAGAAGACCGCCAAGCTACAAAAACAGAACTTTTTAGATCCCAAACTGAGCAATGCGAGTAGTGGAAAAGCCACTTTAGAGGTTGAATTCATTAACGCCTCGCCTGCATTCATTGATGACACGGTACTTGAAAGCCTGTGGCATCATGTTGATGAGACCGTGATCGACCCCGATAATCGGGTACCTTTTTTAAGCAATGGGCTTCGCATTGGGAAAATTTCCAACCTGGATCGCTTCAGGGAGACGTTAGAGGCAGGAGTCACTGAAACCAATGTTGTCGATGATTTTCTAAGTCAAGCGTCGATAGCGAGTGAAATCTCTCACGGCAGGCAGACCATACCTCTTCGCTTTGGAAAAAGAACTGAGTTTCCCTTGCGTCAACCCTTTGAAGGAAGTCACGTCGCTCTGATACGCGACCAAGGCGAAACGATCGGGAAGACCCTCGAGAATGCTCAATACTTCTTGGCTTTCACCGCAACGGATGCAGGCCACCCCAAAGAAATTCGACTTGCTATCGAACCTACCGTCCAACACGGAACGGCGCGGCAAAAGTGGGTTAGCAGCGACTCAGCAATCCGAATCGATACCCGACGTGAAACTTGGGACCTCGACATGCTCAACATGACTATGGATTTACAGTCGGGGGATACACTTATCTTGGCGTCCAACCGCCCAACGCGTGGTATCGGACCGAAAATGCTGTCGGGTAAAGGGGAAGATCAGAGTGAGAGAGAGCTCATTGTTCTGATTCACGTCACTCATGTCCCGCTACCCTCGGATAGAATCGCTCGCAACACTCTATGAGCTCAACGGCTTCTTTATTTGCCATTCACAAATCATCGCCTGCTCTTGGCCCAAAGTCCTTGAGTAGCTCATTCTCACTGATCGCCTCACCAA
>JAAXIK010000475.1:0-3811 GCA_012270385.1 Rubripirellula sp.
ACAAACGGGAACGGTTCACGCTGTCGAATATGACAAATTGATCCTTTCCCCGGGTGCACGTGCCACGCTTCCTTCGATTGAGGGTGTGATGGCGAAAAATGTGTTGACGCTTCGTAACCTCGAAGACATGGATCGAATCAAGGCGATTGTGGATTCAGGGAGTGCACAACATGCTGTGGTCGTCGGATCGGGCTTTATAGGGCTTGAGATGATCGAGCAGCTTGTAACCAGAGGGCTGAACACCACCCTCATTGAACGTTCCTCGAGCGTAATGCCAATGCTGGATAGCGAGATGAGCGATCCAATCCGAGCCGAATTGGAAAGGAACGGTGTTGCGATTCGATTCAAGAGTACACGAGAGAAGCTGGAGCTGAATCAGGACGGCTTATCCGAGACGGCGGTTCTTGCTGATGGAAACCGGATCGAAGCCGATCTGATCATTATTGGGATTGGCGTGCAATCCAATTCTGAGCTGGCTTCAGACGCCGGTCTGGAATTGGGTGAGAGTGGTGCGATTGCAACCAATGCCTACATGCAGACCCGAGACCCAGACATTTACGCGGTGGGAGATGCAGCTGAATACACTTATGGTCCGACAGAAAGTCCCGCGCGGGTAGCGATGGCGGGTCCGGCCAATCGTTCAGGGCGACTGGCTGGGCAACATGCGGCAACGGATCACTCAGATAAAATGCAACCCGTGCAAGGTACTGCGATTGTACGGGTATTCGGCTTAACGGCTGGCGTCACGGGCTTAACGGCAAGGACAGCCAAGAAGCACGGGATATCGGTTCGTCACGCTACCGTCGTCTCAAAAAATCACGCGGGGTACTATCCGAATGCTCAACCGATGACGTTAAAGCTGACTTATTCGCCTACCTCCGGACAAATCCTCGGATGTCAGGTGGTTGGGGGTGAAGGTTGTGACAAAAGGCTGGATGTGGTTTCCACAGCGATGCATTTCTCTGGTAATGTTCGTCAACTCGGTGGACTGGATCTGGCCTATGCACCTCCGTTCGGGGCAGCTAAAGATCCAGTACATCTAGCCGCATTCGTCGCCACCAATGACTTGGACGGTATCGAGAGTTTTTGTGAGGCCTGAGCCGATCTCAGCAGTCGATGCGTGCTCGATGTGCGAACAGCCGCCGAAGTTGAATCGAATCCCCTGCTCGGGCCAACGGAACGGTTGGTTCATATTCCTGTGGACGAACTTCGTGACCGAATCACTGAATTAGGCGAACCTGATCCGAAAGTGGTCTGGGTGGTCACCTGCGCTGTAGGAATTCGTGGCCATCTCGCATGCCGAATTCTTACGCAAAAGGGGCACAAGTTTGAGAACCTTAGTGGATGTGGGACCGTTCGGAAACGTGCCTGGAGAGAATGATCTGCGTGATCCTCGCGTACGATCTTTGGCTGTGACAGGGAATACATAGACCGAGCACTGGGACTCGCGGCTCGAAGCAATGGTATTCAGGCCAATATCCATCCCGCGCCGATCAAGAGCCAAGCTGGGATCGTAATGACACCGATCACCGAAGATCCAAGAACGATACGAACCGCAGTGTCGATGTCATGGTCGTAGAGCTTGACGATGATGACTGGGAAAACTGCTGCTGGCATTGCAGCTTGCAGCAGCATGACCTGTCGCAACTCCACGCTATCCGTCAGAACGACCGTAAAGATCAGCATCATCGTTGGGAAAACGAAATGGCGTAGCGTGACGGCTGCAAGCAGCAATCGTAAGCTTCCCTTCCATGTGGCCTCTCTGAGAAAGTCCACCATGATGGCTCCGCTGAGGATCAAGCCCATAGGGATCGCACAGGATCCGATACTACTCATTGCGGTGGAAACTGCCGATGGAATCCATTGAGTTGGGCCCTGAGATTTCAAAGCGACTGCAAAAATCACCGATAGAAAGGGAGGAGAAAGGATCGCTTGCCTCCACCCATCTCTTAGACTGCCATGGATGATCGCAATCCCCACACTCCAAAGCGCTAGGTTGACTCCGATGTTATGGCGTAGCAACTCAACAACGGCCCCGGGGGAGTATTGCTCGGCTAGGGGAAGCGGGATGAAGCCATAATTACAGACCCCCACGCATAGGGCAAAAGCACGTTGGCTTCCTTCCTTTTTGAGGCCAAGCTTCGGACCTATTCTCTTTGCAAAAATGAGCGAAACGGCAAAACATAGCGAAGTAGTGAGCAGACCAAAAAGAGGGGCCTCCCAAACACCGTCTCCCACGACGGGATGGTCACTTCTGAGAATCTTGTCGAGAAAATACGCCGGCAAAAGGACATTGGTTGTCAAACTAGCTAACGATTTATCTGACTCCTGATTTAACCAGCCTATTTGCCTCGCTGCAGCACCCATCACCATGACAAGGAATACTCCTAGCACGCTATTGATGATGGGAAGTGGGTCGTACATCGGATGTTTTCGCAGGTCAGCAGGGTGCTCGGTGTCAGGATCTCCTGACACCATTGCATGATATTCCCACCCTATTGCCAGTGGGGTCAATGGCAAAGAAACCGGAAGGATCATGGAAATCCCAAGGTTTTGACGTCAAGATTTCATGTAAATCGGACCGGTTTATCCGAATGTATCGATCAGTTCTATGACGCTCCAGCAAATTCTTTTGGATCAAAAACTCCCGAGTATCTGGGCTCCCGAAGCCCAAAGTCACGGGTTAATATTCACGGTATGGAAAAGACAAATGTAGCAATCGTTGGCTTAGGAACCGTTGGGTCGGGAGTTGCCCGTCTCCTGCTGGATCATGGTGATCGTACCGCGCGGCATGCCGGTAGGACCCTGTGGCTGAAAAAAGCGGTAGTTCGGGATCTGGAAAAACCTCGGGATGTGGATCTTCCTTCCGGGGTTCTGACTGACGACCTGCGTGAAGTAATCGACGACCCGGAAATCGAAGTGGTCGCCCAGTTGATGGGTGGACTTGAACCTGCCCGCAGCGTGATGCTGGAATTAATGGAGGCGGGCAAGGATATCGTAACCGCCAATAAAGCACTTCTTGCTGAGCATGGAGCGGAATTATTCACCCGTGCTCAACAGCTTGGACGGAGCATTGCGTTTGAGGCCACGGTGGCCGGTGGGATTCCGATTGTTGCCAACATCAGTCAGTGTCTGTCGGCCAATCAAATCGTCTCATTGGAGGGGATCCTCAATGGGACGAGTAACTTCATCGTCAGTCAAATGGACGAGCACGGCTCTGACTATGATGAAGTGGTTGCCGAGGCACAGAAACTGGGTTACGCCGAGGCAGATCCCGCAATGGATGTGGATGGTACGGATGCAGCTCAGAAACTTGCGATTCTTTCGCATTTGTCATTCGGCGCAACCGTTGACTGGAGTCAAATACCGAGGGTGGGTATCGACGGACTTGACCCGAACGATCTCCGCTATGCGAAGGAATTGGGTTACCGTATTAAATTGTTAGCGATTGCGAACCTTGCCGACGATGGATTGGAGCTCTCGGTGGCCCCGACGCTTGTCCGCATCGGCACTCCGCTCGCGGAGGTTCGAGATGCGTTCAATGCGATCCGTGTCGTCGGCGATGCTGTCGGCCCCGTCTTCTACCACGGCTTAGGTGCTGGCCAGATGCCGACTGCGTCGGCTGTGGTGGCGGACATGATTGATACTGCTGTGGGCCGAACGAAAATCACGTTTCGTACGCTTCGGTATTTCTCCAACGATCAACCCCCTCGTGTCCTACTGCGTGACGCGGAAACGCTAGTGGGGCGGTACTACCTTCGACTCCCGGCAGCCAACCATCCTGGGACGCTCGCGGCGCTCGCCGAGCTCG
>JAAXIK010000475.1:3821-10222 GCA_012270385.1 Rubripirellula sp.
ATGTCTTGTCCAGACATGGTATTTCCATCGCATCGGTGATTCAGCATGAAAGTCCAGATGCCAATCGACAATTGGATCCGGTTCCGCTTGTGATTATGACTCATGAGGCAACCGAAGGGGCGGCTAAAAAAGCCACGGACGAGATTGAAGCACTTGGATCGGTTTCCGGCCCGGTGGTGCGTTTTCGCGTCAAGGACTGACTGGCAGTTGGGTTGGATTTGGCAACTTCATGACTTCTATGTGTTTGAGTGTTTTCGTTCCTGTTGGATTGAAATAATCTACAAGTGTCCTTTGAAGCTCTCCGCCTTCTTTCTTAGGGCGCTCTCCGCTTTTTGCGAATGAATCCATGATCACTGTTGATGCCCTATCGAAAATCTACGCGGATACCAGCCGAGGTGACCTGCTGGCTGTAGATGGCGTTAGTTTTTCGGTGCAGCCCGGTGAAATCTTTGGTTTGCTGGGAGCTAACGGAGCGGGGAAAACGACCGTCCTACGGATCCTCAGTACCGTTCTTAAACCCACTTCTGGAACGGCTCTCGTCGCGGGTCACAGTGTCTTGGACGAGCCAGAACGTGTCCGTCAGAAGATTGGCTTTGTCAGTAATAACACCGCCATCTACGACAGAATGAGCGCGGTGGAGATGGTGCAGCATTTTGGACAACTTCATGGTCTGAGCAGGGAAGAGGTGCGTGCACGCACTGAGCTGCTCTTTAGACAATTGCGAATGGAAGACTTTCGCGATGTCTTGGGAGCCAAAATGTCGACAGGAATGCAGCAGAAAGTCTCCATCGCAAGGGCATTGATTCACGACCCGCCAGTTCTTATTTTTGATGAAGCCACCTTGGGACTCGATGTGCTTGTGGCTCGCAATCTTCTTCAGATTATTCGAGGGCTTCGGGAGGCTGGAAAATGCCTCATCTTCTCAACTCATATCATGAGCGAAGTGGAACGCTTATGCGATCGCATTGCGATCATGCACCAGGGACGCATCCTTGATACCGGGACGCTCACAGAATTGCGAGATCGGCACCAGGAGCATGACTTTGAAGAGTTGTTCTTTTCCCTGCTCAGCAGGCACGAAGAACAAGCTCCCGAGGCGGGAATCGCCGTCGCAGAGAACCAAGCCATCTCTACTGCCGAGTCCATGCCGAAGGGAAGAGCTACGGGAGTCGGCAAATCATGAACGATGAATCATCGCCTCTTGCAAACGATGGGGAATCCTTATCCAAGAACAGGTCGAAGTGGAAGGCAGTTTTTTTAATCTACCGCCGTGAGATGATTGATCAATTGAGGGATCGTCGGACTCTGTTCACCGTTGCGATCCTTCCCATCATGCTTTATCCCCTTCTCGGGATGATCCTTTTTCAAGTCGCGCAATTCCAACAAGAGCATCCGATCACTATCTGTGTTCTTGGGAAAGACCATCTTGATGTCCCCGTACCGCTTTTTGACGGCGATGGATTTGCAGAAGAATTCAAAGAAGGTGGCAAGATTGATTTGGTCTACTACAACTGGGGAACAGTCAAACTTGGGTCCAGCGTGAAGGATGAGACCACTCGTTGGATCGAGGAAGGCCGTTTTGATGCGGTTCTGGTGGTTCCGCCCGAGTTCCTAGATCATTCAGCACGCGTCAGCCAAGATGTCGCAAAAATAAAGCTTTATTACGATGTTTCCTCGGACGAGTCGCGTGTGGCACGGGAACGCATGCTTTCGCGATTAGATCGATGGCAGACCCTTTGGATCCGTAGCGAACTGGCCGCCACTGGCGTGGAAGAGACCATCCTTCATCCTTTCCGATTGGATGAGGTCGACATCGCACCGCAGGAAAGTAAATCCGCCGCGTTTTGGAGCAAGATGCTTCCGTTCATTATGCTGGTTTGGGCTTTGACTGGAGCCTTTTACCCCGCGATTGATCTCGTCGCTGGTGAAAAAGAGCGAGGAACACTGGAGACTCTACTTTGTAGCCCCGCCTCTCGTGCCGAAATCGTATGGGGTAAGCTTGGGGCAGTGGCGACTGCAAGTATCACGACGGCATTACTCAACCTTTGCAGTATGCTGCTAACCAGTTCACTTTTCTTTGATCAGCTATCGGGCGATGGTGGAGGAGTTTTTAGTTCACCGCCTCTTCTACCGTTATCTTGGCTACTTGTGGCATTGTTACCTCTATCGCTGCTATTTAGCGCAGTCGCTCTCGCGGCTGCTGCCTTGGCCAAGAGCAGCAAGGAAGGCCAGTATTATCTTATGCCCTTGATGATGATCAGTTTACCTTTGGTGATGATCCCTATGCTTCCGGGGATCGAACTCGCGGTGGGGACCAGCATCATACCAGTTACCGGCATGTTCCTTCTGTCGCGAACGTTAATTGAAGGCGACTATTTGATCGCTGCATTGCATGCACCGGCTGTGTTCGGCGTGACCTTTCTATGTTTGGGCCTTGCGCTCCGATGGGCAAAACGCCAATTCGAAGATGAGTCGGTCTTATTTGGATCGCATGAACCGTTTGATCTCAAGAGATGGGTTGTCTCCTCTTGGCGACAGCGTGAGGCAATGCCCACCACGGCAGCATCCTATTTCTGTGGGGCGGTCATCTTAGTCTTGCTGTTTCTTGCACGACTCTCAGGGGGTGAATTACCTCAGGACAGTTCAGGGTTTGCACGAATGGTGCTCGTTCCTCAGATCGCGATGGTACTGATACCGACCTTAGCGTTCGCTGGATTCTGTTCTTTAAAGCCGTTGCGTGCGTTGCGTTTACACACTTCATCCGTCCGGACTTTGTTTATCTGTTTTGCACTGGGGATTCTGTTTCATCCCACCTATCTCCTTTTGGCGGAAACGGTCAACACTGTGTATCCGATGACGGATCAGGCAATGGAAGCACTGCAACCTGTTGTTAAACAGATGGCTGAACTACCCCTTTGGATTGTGATCACGCTGATAGCCGTGACACCTGCAATCTGTGAAGAGCTCGCTTTTAGAGGACTCATCTTCGGTGGATTGGCAAAAAACGGGAGAAACTGGGGAGCAATTGTTGTGACCGCGATTCTCTTTGGATCGTCCCATGGTGTGTTGCAACAATCCATTTGCGCAACCTTCATGGGATTACTTCTCGGGGTCATCGCCTACAGAACAGGGAGTGTTCTTCCTGGGATCCTATTTCACTTTGCGAATAATGCGATGTCGGTTTGCATACAACGGCTGAGTGAGAGTCAGTTCGGGGTGATTGACTACATCTTCACACGCTCTAATGAGTCGGTTGGGTACCAGATATGGTGGACAATCAACAGCTTTGGTTTAGGGGTCTCCGCCTTAACTCTATTGATGAGAAATCAGCCTCCGAGTCATGCAAGCGATGAACGCAATGACGCTAATCATCAAAGAAATCCTTCAGCAGCCCTCTAACGGTCTCTTCGCTAACTTGCTGAAGTGCTTCGTCTGCCAGACCCTCCAAGGTCTTGAGCTCCTAATCCCTCAGATCCATTTTCAGAGAGGGTATGAGAGGAGCCGAGACGGAAAATTCCTTCACTCCCATTCCGGTCAACATGGCTAGGATGCGAAAATCGTTTACCATCTCACCGCACATAGACAGGGAGCAATGGGTCGCAGAGGCAACCTCCACCATCGTTTGGATAGCACCTAGAACGCCGGGGTGCAGCGGTTGGTATTGCTCACTTACACGCGAATTTCCCCGGTCCGCTCCAACCATGTATTGAACCAAATCGTTGGTGCCGATGGAGAAGAAATCAGCGTTTTCACCGAGGTATTTGGCAATGGCCACCGTTGCAGGAGTCTCGATCATCACTCCAATGGGCAAGTCAGCATATTCGATTCCTTGATTGTCTAGCCTGCGTTTAGCATTTTCTACAATCGCGAGGCATTGATTGAATTCTTCCACGCTGATGATCATGGGAAACATCAGTTTCGCATTCCCAGCAGGTGCAGCCATAAGAATGGCTTCAATTTGGGTCTGGAAAATTTCCGGGTGATCCAAAGAGACACGGATCGACCTCCAACCCAAAAAAGGATTCTCTTCTTCGGGGTTAGAAAAATAGGGAAGTGTCTTGTCACCGCCGATATCGAGTGTGCGAAACGTCACCGGGTGATCCGGGAAGGTCTCGAGGACGCGTCGGTAGAGTGAATACTGTTCCTCCCGATCCGGAAATTCACTTCGGACCATGAAAGGAAATTCCGTGCGATAGAGACCAATCCCTTCCGCTTTGAATTTTTTGGCAGATTGTAAATCGCTGAATAAACCGACGTTGGCACGCAGTGTGATGGATTGGTTGTCACGGGTGGTCGCTGGTAGATGATTCAGTGCATGTAGGTTTTCTTCGCTAGATTCCTGCTCTGAGATAACTCGAGTGTATTCATCCATTATTTGGGGATCTGGTCGGAGGTAGACCCGTCGGCTATTGGCATCGAGAATGAGGTCATCACCATGCTGGATGAGGCGAGTTGCATTGGTTACATCAAAGAGCGTAGGCAAGCCCATTGATTTTGCCAGAATCGCGGTGTGTCCGTTCGAATTTTCAGATTCCAGAACGAAACCTCTAATTTTGTCGAAAGGTAAGATGGCAAGTTGAGAGGGGAGAAGATCGCTGGCAACAACAATTGATGGCTCCTCGATAATGGGGCTGTCGCTGACCACTCCGGTCAAAGCGAACTGGATTCTTTTTCCCACATCCTTAATGTCAACCGATCTTGCTCTCAGGTAAGGATCACGGATTCGCTCAAAAGCCGCGCGATAATCCGCAATCACTGTTCGCACTGCATGGTTAGCTGAGCTACCGGCGGCAATCTTTTCTTCAAGTTTCTCCAGAAAATGGCGGTCCTGAAGGATCATCAGATGGGCCTGAAAAATCTCTCCTTCCTTGTCAGATAATTGGTCACTCACCAATCTCTGCAGACAGAGCGTATCAATTTTTGCCTGTTCAATCGCAGTTTGTAGTTTCTCCCGCTCATCGAGATCCGAGTAGACCGCTGTGGTTTCACCTTCTTTCTTTCGCATCGCTTTCTGATACAAGAACGCTGGAGCCGCACAAACTCCGGTGCCCACACTTGAACCCGTTAGAAAACCAGGGTTCTCCTCCCCCGGCCCAATCTGCGAGGCGTTGGGGATTAGACTCGATTGTTCATGAATTGAATCTAAAAGCCTCGCGTTCGCGATCACCGAAGAGAGCTGAAAAGCGATGGTCCTTAAAGTACTAACTTCGGTTTCTGAAAATTTCCGAGCGGTAACCGTTTGGATAGCCATTACTCCAAGGAGATTGGTGCGATCGTACAGAGGGATTCCGAGAAAAGAATGAAGTCGTTCCTCAGTGGAACCGGAAACGAAGCGGAATTTCGGATGACATTCAGGATCGCGTAGATTCACGACGTCACCGATTTCCGCCGTATGGCCAATCAGCCCCTCTCCGATGGCTAGTGATGTGGTACCCACACTGCTCGCTGCTAACCCTTTGGATGCCTTTAAAGAGATACGGTCACCTTCGACTAGGTATACCGAACAAACTTCACTCTGCATGCGATCGGAAACACGATTAACAATATTTTGCAGGGTCTCTAGTAAATCCTCGGATTGCAGAATGATATTGGTAACATCCTCGAGGGTGGACAGTCCAAATCGGTGAGTACCCGTTTGGCCTGGGTTGGAGGTTGCTTTCTTTGCATCAGAGGGTCGTGTTAAATCGGCATCCATTCGGGTCGGCTTCGTATGAGAAATCAAATCGCCGTCAATAGTAGATCGGATTGACTGATGTTGCTAAAGGCTACCGCTTTGAATTCACTTGGTGCACCAGCTATCCCTATTCGGACTGGCCTCAACTCCGGTACAGCCCCTCAGCACACCTCGGCGGGGTGCGAGAGAAACGGTGCTGCCTGCTACTTATCTAGGCAACTTTGCGTTTCCTGCTCATTCATTTTGCGAAACATCACCAACAATGGGTAGAAATCGCATCGGCTTACATTTTTCTCGGAGATTCTTTTGTCGCTGCTGACCACCTTTGATGGTGGGTTCGTTATCGCCCGCTCAGGCATGTTAACGAAAAAGCAATGTTTTTGTGACTCCATCGCGGCTTGGCACGTTATTCGCTGCTTTTTTGAAAAGCTTGCTCGGATGCAGTGCAACTGAATTTTATCCAACGATGTAAAAGTGCTTGAGTTTCTCGTTAGGACGAGGAATCTCAGAGAGGGGAGACGACCGGCGGGATCACCCGTCGGTCGTTATTTTTTTGATCCCTAATTTTCGTCGGATTGGACTGGAGAGAGAAACCAATCGTCAATAAAAACCCGATTGGGGCTGGGATTGGGAAGTTCGCGACCCTCCATATGATGCAGAGCCCACTGAGCGCCGGGTAATCCCTCATCAGCAAACTTATAGAGTGTCTCGAGGTGGGGTACAGATT
>JAAXIK010000375.1 GCA_012270385.1 Rubripirellula sp.
TCTAATAGATCGCACACCTTCAAAGCCCGGTTGATTCTACCGCCCCTGTTTATCATGATTGTGTGGGTGCCATGTATCTTAATCGGGGTTTGGACCTTTGGCCTATTTTCATCTCCGGAACTTCAGCCATCGGGTCCACCTTTGCCAACACTGCCTAATGGCGGAGTTGATGTGAATAAGATCTTGCCATTCCTCGTCAAAACACAGACAGGAGCTATTTTGGGCGGTTTTCTGGCTGCCGGTATACTCGCTGCCATCATGTCGAGTTTGGATAGTCAGTTCCTGTGTCTGGGAACCATATTCACCAACGATATTGTGACTCACTACGTTGGTAAGAATCGCTTGAGTGATCGCCAGCAAGTCGTCCTGACCCGCTCGTTTATCGTCGCGATCGTTGCCTTAACTTACTTATTTAGCCTGGGTAACGTGCGCAGTGTCTTTGCGATGGGTGTTTGGTGTTTTAGCGGTTTTGCTGCTCTTTTTCCGCTCGTCGTCGCTGCTTTGTATTGGCGTGGACTTTCTGCTCTCGGATCAATCGCAAGTGTGTTAACCGCCATCGGAACATGGGCCTATTTGTTTTATCAAGGATTGCAGGTACCTGTCGATCAAGGCGGTTTGAGCGCGTATATGCTGGCCTTTTCATTCGGTGGCTATGATCTTTCACTCAAGCCCGTCGTTGTTATGGTTTTTGCATCGACGACTGTCTTGATACTTGGATCATGGATAACGCCGAAACCGAGTCAGGAAGTTCTACAAAAGTTTTTCGGATCTCAAGACCAATGAGCCAACTCAACTCTTGCAGCGCATGAGAAAAGCAGTTCACTTTCGCGAACTGCTTTTCTTCATTTCACTGACTTGATTGATGGGGTGTTAGTTCCCGAAGGGATTACCCCCAAAAGGATCGGCACCACCACCGAATGGATCGTTGTTGGCTGGAGCAGATCCACCGAATGGGTCGTTTCCACCCGCATTCCCGCCACCACTAAACGGATCGTTGTTGGCTGCCGGAGCAGTATTCGCTGGGGCTGCAGTGGCTTCTCCAGCGAAGGGGTCATTCATCGCATTCTTCAGTGCGTCATTGTCCACGACGCTTGCTGCTCCCTCGGCAACGTCCGCTCCAAAAAGATTGACGATATCGGAAGGAATAGGTGGGGGAGTGATCCCTTTTCCTGGGGCAACAGGAGGTGTTGAGCCAGCAGCGAGTTCGCCATATCGCTGTTTTGCACGTTGCATCCGAGCTTCCAACGCCTCAAGTTTGGCGGCTTGCCGAATACTTTCTAGTTTCACACGACCATTGCCTTGGAATCTTGATAAGGATCGGCCGACGGAAAAGTTAATTCCCGAGTTAGCTTCTAATTCTGCTCCAAGCTTCCAATCCTTCACTGCTTCCTCTGTCTTCCCGGCATCGAAAGCCAGGATGCCACGGAAATAGAAAACGCGAGGGTCATTCAAGCCATGCTCAATAGCCGAGGTGAACATTTCCCGGGCGTCGTCTTGATTCCCCACGTAGTAAGCATGAATCCCACGACCAAACATTTCACTCAGTAAGGCCGGGCTTGTATCGGCTTTCACTGTATGGGTTGAACTACTAAACAACCCAGCCAACGCAACCGTCAACGCAATTTTCTTCATTGAACCCGCTTCCTTCCCCCTAAAAATGGTTCGGCAAATGACGCCGTCTTCGCGCACCCTACATGAGGTATCGGCAGGATGAGCTGTAAACTCCGATAAAGACCACTAAAGTTCTCCTCAACTTTAGTCGTCCCAACAGAAGGCGGCAACTTTTTTCTAAGCCTATTGTTTTGCAACTGGTTTGACGGTTCTCTGGACCCTCGGCTGAAACATGAAAAACCACTCTGTGGAGTGGTTTGTCTTTTGGGTAGATTTACTTGATCAGCAAATCCAACCACCACCGAGAACACGAGGTCCATCGTAGATAACGGCTGCCTGTCCCGGCGCGACGGCCAATTCCGGACGATCAAATTCAACTTTAAAACGGGTGAGATCGTCTTCGAGCAAGATTCTCCCGGGCTTAGGTTCTCCGTTGTATCGAATTTGAATTCCTAGCTTGGAGGGTAGATGATGAGGATCGTCCACAAGCCAATTCGCTTCGTCGGCTTCAAACACCTGTCGCGCCAATGATTCCTTCTTACCCAGTACGACGTCGTTGTTTGATGGATCAATGCGAGTGACAAATACGGGTTCACCTAAAGCGATACCCAAGCCTTTACGCTGACCGACGGTGAATGCCTCGTAGCCTTGGTGCTGTCCTAAAACTGTTCCATTAATGTCGACAAAGTTGCCAGCTGTTTCCCTGGACTGATTCGGTGCTTTTGCTCGTACGAAGTCACTGTGGTGGCCCTGAGTGACAAAACAGATTTCCTGGCTATCTTTTTTTCCGGCGACTCCTAGACCCAGGTTCTCAGCCATTTCACGAATTTTAGGCTTTTCAAACCCACCCACAGGAAGCAACATCCTTCGCAATCGTTCACGTTGGATACCAAAAAGGGCGTAAGACTGGTCTTTGTCAGAGTCTAAGCCTCGGAGCAATTGATAAGTATGATCGTTCCCTGAACCCGAAAGGTTGGCTTCGGTTGCCTTTCGCGCGTAATGCCCCGTGGCAACAAATTCCGCTCCCACGTCATCGGCATAATCAAATAGCCTTCCAAACTTAATCCAGTGGTTGCATTTCACGCAGGGATTCGGGGTCCGTCCGTTGAGGTAGTCATCAACAAAATAATCAACAATGCGTTTGAAATCGCTCTGAAGGTCGAGGGCATAAAATGGGATCGACATCTTCAATGCGACTCGACGAGCATCAGCCGCATCTGACGCGGTGCAGCATCCCTGCTTGTGATCAGCACGTTGCTGAAATAATCGGCCATTGGGCGATCCAGATGGATTGTTAACGATGGGGAGTGAGTTACCGGAAGATTCATCAACTCGACACGCCTCGCTCGATTCCTCACCGTGTCTCATGAAGACACCAATCACCTCATGGCCTTCCTCCAACAGCAGATGGGCGGCGACGCTTGAATCGACTCCCCCACTCATCGCTAGAACCACTCGTGCCATGTATATTTCACCTTAGTTTTTCAGGTTGCCGTAAGCGACAATTCTAATAATGATCTTAGTCATCCCGCAATTGACTTGATGCACTCGGCTTATCATACAACCGATTCGCTTTCACGATCGACCATTTTCACCACATCATAACCATGGAGTCCACCACGAGAATGGATGCTGAATTAATTTCCAGAAGCAAAGAGATCCATGCTCGCCTACTCCAATTGGGAGACTCTCTTTGACTACGATTCCAAGAAAAACCGTATCAAAGAAATCGAAACACTGATGGGGGAAAGCGGATTTTGGGATGATAATGAAGCTGCTCAACGCGTTGTTTCCGAATTGAAAGGATTAAAAACAGTCGTTTCACCAATGAATGATCTCACAGATTCCGTGGGTGATCTCGAAGTCTTATTCGAGATGGCCGAGGAAGATTCATCCGTTCAGGAGGAGGTCGAAGCGGAGCTAAAGCGTCTGGAAGAATTGCTCGAAGATTTAGAACTCAAAGCTCTTTTGAATGGACCCAATGATTCAGCTGGGGCAATTCTCTCCATCAATGCTCGGGACGGTGGCACCGATGCCAATGATTGGGCGGATATGATGCTTCGGATGTATTCAGCATGGGCGGTAGATAGTGGCTACACCATTGAGCTCCTTGATCGTCAGGAGAATGAAGAGGCCGGAATCAACCATGCTTCCATAGCGATTCGAGGCATGATGGCTTACGGCTACTTGAAAGGTGAAGAGGGTATGCATCGTCTGGTTAGGATCAGCCCCTTCAATAGTGAGGGTAAGCGGCAGACCAGCTTTGCAGCCGTGAGCGTATCACCCGAAATTGATGATTCAATCGATATCGATATTCAAGATAAAGACGTGCGCGAAGATCGATACCGAGCAGGTGGTGCTGGTGGGCAGCACGTCAATAAAACAGATAGCGCGATTCGTCTTACCCATGTACCTACCAATACAGTGGTCCAATGTCAGAATGAGCGCAGTCAGCACCAAAACCGAGCGACTGCGTGGAAGATGTTGCGGGCAAAGTTAGCGAGAATCGAAGAAGAGCGTCGCGAGGCAGAAGAAGCGAAAAAATATGAAACTCAGGCGAGGACAGGTTTTGGGTCTCAGATTCGAAACTACTTCTTGCATCCCGATCAACGCGTGAAAGATGCAAGAACAGGACACTATGTTGGCAACTTCAATAGCGTCATGGATGGGCGAGAGCTTCAGGGATTCTTTGACGCGTTTCTGAGGCTGAAAGCAGGAAAGACGACTTCAGAATAGCGGTGGAATGAAAGGTCCCGATGAGTGAATTGCCGGTGAGAGGAAGCACTGGCTCAACGAAAAAAGCTTGATCCTTATTTGCATCCAATTTGGGTCATGCTTTATTTTCTTCTTCGACTTTCCTTGGAACTCGAAGTTTCACCCGGTCACTAATGATAAGCGGTTGGTTCGAGATGTTGGATTGAAATCGACGTTTGTTCTCGATTTTGGATGAATCGGAATTCTTGTCTTCCACATGGTTTGATAGATGCAACGCGGCGAGCTTCGCTTTTGCCTCAATCACCTCAGACAGTTGAGTATTGAGCATTCGGTTTCGTCGGAGCTGCCGATGTAAACGCTCTTTTTGCTCTAAGTAGTCAAACTCCAATTGCTTGAGTGAAGATTGGATTGATTCGAGTTGACTGCGACGAGTCGAGATTTCGGTCTTGGCTTTCTCTAAATCTCGATTTAGCTGGGGGATGAGGCTTTGACCTTTTTGTAAGTCCTTGACCTGTGACTTTCGTTGTTTCCATGCGAAACGTAGTCGCTCCAGTTTACTAAGCGTAATGGTCTTGCTCGTGCGGTCAGACTTGGTTCGGAAAAAAGTACCGAAGATTAGCCCGGAGAAGAAGAATAACGTCGCTGATAAAACAGGAATG
The DNA here is from genome assembly GCA_012270385.1 of Rubripirellula sp. Classification (GTDB taxonomy): domain Bacteria; phylum Planctomycetota; class Planctomycetia; order Pirellulales; family Pirellulaceae; genus Rubripirellula. Next base: position 4,986 of record JAAXIK010000375.1, read on the forward strand.
TCAATAAGCTCAGACATCGGTCCGTTCCGTGGTATGAGTCGTTATCCTTCGACAGGACACGCTTCTCGGTGAGTACCAAAGATATGCAACTGAGTCGACTGAGATTTCGGGCGTTTACCAAAAAGTAAGCGTGAAACTTCATGTTTCCGCAGTGATCTTCACGACAACCCCTTTAAATGCGGGAGTCCGACTGGCGGGGTCGGCGTTTCGGGGAACCAGAATATTAGCTTCAGGGTAATACATCAGTGCATTTCCTTCCCGAATATCCTCAAATGATCGCAGGCGAATATTCCTCATCTGCCCAGTGTCACTGGTTACGGTGACCGTCTGATTGTGTTTGAGATTTAAGGCAGCAATATCCACCGGATTCAATAGGATGACATCCCTTCCATCTTGGTTTCTATAGAGATCTTCTTCTTCGTAAACGACCGTATTGAATTGGCCTTCACTTCTAACGGTCATCAAGCGGAATTCAGAATGTCCCGTGGCTTTCAGGTCGGGTAGCGAATGGGAGTGAAGTGTTGCTTTACCGCTGGCAGTCGCAAAACTTGGCTTGTGCAGGGTGCGACCGCTGATCTGAAACTCTTCTTTGGTATCACCGATCGTTGAGATCTTTGAATACCCAGGAACCACAGATGCTATCCACCTCCTCACAGACTCTGGATTTCGCATGGAACGCCAATCGATTTTCGATTGAGTCGGATCAACCGAAGAAGCGATCTTGGAGATGATTTCCAGTTCCCCTCGTGGCCCATCTAAACGTCGAGGTCCTCCCTCACTCAGTCGAACATAATTGAACATAGATTCCTGTGTCGTGGGCGCCGCTTCTTCATCACGTGCCAATACAGGTAGTATGTACGACTCCTCAGCCAGTCCATTGAAGTGTCCTGTATTCAATGTCGTATTGAGCATGATCGACATTTTGAGTTTTGAAAGAGCATGAGCTGCAAAATTAGAGTCAGGATTTGAACCATACAAATTGCCACCCAAGAAGAATCCCACGTCCATCATTGACTCTTCGGCGGCCTCCATGCAGGCGAGGGTGTCCATGCCTTGGGTCGTTGGTAATTGGAGTGAGTGATTTCGCTCTAACGCCTCGAAGATTTCATCTTTGAGCTTTGGTGTGACCCCAACACTTCCAATTCCCTGAACATTGCTGTGCCCGCGTATTGGCATCAGTCCACTTCCGATTTTTCCAACCATTCCTCGGCATAAAGCGAGGTTGGCGATTGCCTGGACATTTTCAACGCCGTGGGAATGATGAGTGATACCCATCGTCCAAGCAAAAATCGTTCGCTGCGACTTGGCGTAAATCTGCGCGATCTCTTCAATTCTCGTTTTTGAGATTCCACTTTTTTCTGTTATTTCATCCCATGACATCCTTTCACATTGTTGTAGCCACGATTCATGGTTTAAGCAGTTTTCTGCTATGAATTTCTCGTCGATCGCCTCACGGGACTTAAGCGCTTTGGCTATGCCCCACAATAAGGCTAAGTCACCACCGATGTGAGGTTGTACGTAATCGGTGGCAATCCTTGTTCCAAACATAAGAGAGATGGGATCGCTGGGAACGCGAAATTTTACCAACCCCGTCTCACGCACAGGGTTGATCACAATGATTCTGCCTCCTCGCCTTCGAAGATGCATTAAGCTGGTCATCAATCGTGGGTGATTACTTGCTGGATTTCCTCCAATCAAAAAGACACAGTCCGATTTTTCCAAGTCATCCAAGACGATGGTGGCTGTGCCTGTGCCAACACTGGATTGCAACCCGACGCCGCTGGCTTGGTGACAGTAGTAGCTGCAATTGTTTACGTGATTCGTTCCGTACAGACGGGCGAAGAGTTGTAAGAGGAAACCAGCCTCATTGCTACTTCGACCACTAAAATAGAAAAAGGAGCGGTTCGGATCCGTCCTGTCGAGCCGCTGGACGATCGCCTGGATTGCGGTATCCCACGTGACCGGCTCTAAATGACTTTGACCACGTCGATAACGGAGAGGCTGAGTCAATCGTCCTAGATTTTCTAGCTCCCGTGGTGAAAAGGTCTTGAACTGATCGACGGAGTAATCTGTCCAAGATTCACGTGGTATCGCCGGTTGCATATCTGCAACCATTGCTTGGAGGCTCTTCTTGCAGACTTCAGGAAACTTGCCACGTTCATTAACCATGCCCCCTCGCTGTCCACCCATTCCGAGCGCGCAAGTCTTACAAGCATTTCGGGATCGCATGGCACGGTAAAGTTTGAATAGCCCGCCAGCCTCCCTACCTTTTTTTAAGGTGTATTGGATCGCTCGAAAACCACCACCGCTTCTTACTTTCATGGTACTAAGTCCCCATTAAATCTCGCATGCGAAGGTAGATGGTTCTTACCGATCCCTTGACTAGCCTTGATCCAGCCGAGTGGCCTGCCATCATAGATCACCGTCGCCCAGCCGTTGATATCTACCGAAAGGGTTTGGCCTTGCATATATAAATTGGCTTTTTCGGCGTCAATCTCGCAAGTCTGACTGGAAATACGACCAGTCAATTCACGGATAGCACCAGCATGTGCAGGTTTCCAGGTTTGACCAGTTCGATAAGCAATTTCAGGTCCGTGCACAGCTATCATTTCCGTCCATTCTGGTGCATCCTCAGGCCAAGCAAATAGAGAAGCTTTGGTCGCATGAAGCCGATCCCCTGCAAAATCACAACTGTACCAATCATCCACCGATATTTTCGGGTACCTTTGCCGAGCTGGTTTCTTTCGCATCGACCGTTCTTTTTCATCGTGGGTGATCTGCACTATGGAGCCGAATGCACCAGCACATCGGTGTTGATGTGGCCAAAGTCGATAGCAACCAGAATCGGTTTGATATTCCTCTAGTTGTTTTTGCGGAAGTGCCTCCGCAATGCCTTGCTCCATCAGACGACGGACTTGGTCTTCGTTTTCTGCTTCCGCGAATGTACACGTGCTGTAGACCAATTTGCCGCCTGGCTTGGTCAGTCTAGAAGCAGCATCAAGAATACGGTTTTGTCTAGACGCGCTATGCTCGACTTGCTGTTGAGAGAATGAAGAGCTTGTTTGCTTGCCCCGAGAAAGCATAGCTTGTCCACTACATGGTGCATCGACCAAAACAAGATCGAATACGGCACCAATTTTTTCAACCAAGTGCTCAGGATCGAGTGAGGTGATAGCGAACCTGTTTGATCCAGTGCGAGATAAATTGGAGCCCAGTGCTGCGACGCGTGATCCGATTACCTCGTTAGCGAGAAGGAAACCACCTGACTGGTGAACATGCTCAAGTAAAGCTGACGATTTTGCCCCCGGAGCTGCGCAGAGGTCACAAACCAATAAGGGATTTTTTGTCTGTTTATCCGCTCCACAAAGTGCCAAAGCGAGTAAAGAACCTGCGTCCTGAACGAAGTAGGCACCCGACGCGTAAGCGAGTGTTCTTGTCGGGCCAGTGATCGAGTCTACCGGGCGATAGCCAAGGTCATACCACGGTATCGGTTCACATGAAAACGGCAATGATTGAACAGAAAAACCCCGGCGTTTCCTAATGGCATTCCCGTGTCGTTCTTGGAGACCCGAACGAAACGCTTCAAGGGATTCGGGGACCTCAATAGATCCCATCATCTTCAACAGGTCATGATCACCATTTAATCTCTTATCTTCCATTTCGATTTCCTCTCCAACGCAGTATGGAGACGATGGTTGCTAGAGTTCCAGCAAGAATGAGTGGTGAGGTGAAAGTGAACATGATAAAGATAATGTGTGGTATCCGCCCTTCTTGACCGAGGATCGACCCACTAGCGTTTGGATTCAGATTGAGTTCGCTCTGTATGACATCAACACGTGATGCATAAAAGAAACCAGCTGACATCACTGCGCAGACAAGCATGAGGAGCATCATTGAACCAATGCCAAACTGCGTATTCTTTTTGGGCATCTGTTTCACCAATGGGTCTAAAGGTGGGCTTCGGATTCAGCCTCAAGTTTATATCCATCCTTGGTGCAAGGATGGATCTCATTTATTCCAAGCGCAATTGGGCGTGATGGATAACATAAAATGGACCATCACGTACCTAGTAGTTGTCGTTGCTGTTCGTATAGAGCAATTCCGACTGTGGTTGCTAGGTTGAGACTCCGCACCTGCTGGGTGGTCGGTAATCGAAGAGATCGCGGGTCGTCAGGATCAAGGATGGACGACGGTAAACCCGAGCTCTCCCTGCCAAATACGAATACGTCTCCTTTCTGAAATTGAACATCCCAAACCGTCCGTTTTGCAAATTTAGAGAAGAAGAAAAGTCGTTTGGTGTTAATTTTGCTCAGAAACATCTCCCAATCTGGAACCATTTCCAAATCAAGGTGAGGCCAGTAATCAAGCCCAGCTCGCCTGACCTGTTTATCCGTGATTTGGAAAGATGCGGGCTCCACAATCCAAAGCTTGGCGTTCACTGCCACACAAGTCCGACCGATATTACCTGTGTTCTGCGGGATTTCCGGTTGAAACAAGACGACGTGCGCCGACGGGACTCCCCCACCCTGAATTTGCGGAAAACCGCTATCATGTTGATCAATTGTGTTGTCGTTCACCATTTATTCCCATTCTTATTTTGGCTCTCTCGAGAGACGTTGCACTTCTGTTTTTCCTGAGGTCTGTTGCCTCCATGGAAATTGGTTTGGGCAATGCATGGTATAGGGTGTTTCTCACTTTCATTTGGTCTCATTCTGTTTTTACTGAATTATGCCTATCCAAGTTACTTGTCCCAAGTGTTTTAAGCGGTTTCAAGTTAGCGATAAATTCGCCGGAAAAACTGGACCCTGCCCGAATTGTAAAAGCCAGATCAAGGTACCGGAGGCTTCTGAGGAAGTTGTTATCCATGCTCCGGAGGATGATGCACCAAAGGATAGATCTGGCCAGAGTGTTCTAAAGCCTTTGAAACGTGAGGAAACGGATGTTACTCGAAGAGGTGTTTTTCTCACCGTAGCTTCGGTTGTTCTCGCGGTAGGTGCTGCCATAACTTGTCGCTTCCTATTTCCCGATAACACCCAACCCGTATGGATTTTCGTTGGTGGTGCTCTTTTACTCGGACCGCCGTTAATTTCCGCCGGCTATTCTTTCGTTCGTGATTCGGAACTGGCACCTTACGTTGGAGCCGAATTACGGAATCGAGTTCTGATCTTATCCGCAATTCTTGCGGCGTTATGGCTCGTTTATGCTTTTGTACCCA
>JAAXIK010000385.1 GCA_012270385.1 Rubripirellula sp.
TTCAATGCTGGGTGCCTGTCTGTTTGGCTAGTTGGATTAGAAGCTGTTGAGTTAGAGAATGGATTTGGCGACCCAAGTCCCTCAGGTCTTCTTGACTGTCGACCAATTGGTCGTAATCCCGCTGAATCTGTTCGACCCTGTACAGATTGGTTTGTGCTTCTTCAAAGCTTGCTTCACGTGTCAGATTGGATTCCCACCAGTCAAGAAGAAGCTGATCGGATGTTGTTGATGCCTTGAGTCGTGATAGGTAGTTGCTGTCGGGATCTTGACCCAGAAGTATTGAATTCAGCTCTAGATCTAGGTATGTTTCGAGAATGGATGCATCTTAGTTGATGATTTTCAGTGTGATGAGTCCAGTCAGGGGTTGAATCTTTGGTGGCTATATCTCGTTTCCTAGTCGAGGTTCGTTGTTGTTCAGTAGCCGAATCAATGCGGTCGTGTCCAGCTGTTGGAGTCGCCAACTGGCAATTGAATGTTCGCAGGACGATACGACATTCCTCAGTTGCGTATAAAGATTTTTCAGATCTTTGCTGGACGGCGCTGTGCTGTGTTGCTCTTTAATCTGCTTAAGGAATATGTGGGGTGGGGTATAAATAAAGAGACAAGGGTTGATATGTTGTGGTGTTATTTCAGTGATATCCAACGGTTCCAGCCCTACAGCTTGAAGGGTCTCTTTCAGGCATGGCTCGATGGCGGTTGCTGAGCACCAAAAGCGCATGAAGACCCTTGCATCAGGCTCATCCTAAGATGCGTTATGCCACACGATCTGATGGACTCCAATCATCGCCTCGATGTCGTGGTGGGCTGCCCGTTGGTTTTGAGCCAGTTGCCTATGGGCCCTTGCCTGGTGCTGGATGCGGACCCGCAGTCTTTTGATCGTCTGAGTTCGACCACCACTGGTGACGAGCATCCCTGGCCATTGACTTTTCAGCAATGTGTTCTGGCTGAGAATGACGGCGACGAAGTGGTATGGAATACTTTTAACGATGAACGATTTAACGGTCCAAATGAGATCGATGTTCTTAAAACGTATGGTGTCAATCTTACTCAGCTGAACTCTCAGATTTGTCGGGGTCGTTCACTTTCATCCATCCTCGCGACGAGTCCATCACTGCGTGAATCGGGCGCAACCTTTCGACTTCATTTTCGTCAGGGAGACCCCGTCTCATCGTTAAAAGGCTCGGGCTTATGGCTTAATCGTTGCTCACAAATCACACTCCGTGCCCAGCGTTTTTTTCAAACTGATCGCTCTAAGTGTGCCGATTATTTGTCAATCCATGGCTTTCATCAGTCAGATGACGACCCCTCGGTGTGGATACCTGCCGTGCGAGAGATCTCGTTGACGCATTGGTCGTCCCTGAATGATCAGATCGCTGCCTTATTCAACCCTGATGCCTATCGGAGGCTCCGCTCTGATTTACAGCATTTCACAGATTTAGAGTTGTATCAGCATTGGTTAAGTGAGCCTGATGCGACTGGACTTGCCGCCTCTATGAGTCGTATGTCGAACGAGTTGATTGCTAAGGCATCGTTACCGATTCAATTCAGCGATCTGAATGATGCTGCTCCAATTATGGAAGTTTTAATCAGTCTATTCCCTTACGAGTTTTATCGCTCGCTTCGATCTGACTTAAAGCATCTTACGAATCGTGAGTTGCTTTCTCACTATTGGGAATTTGGACGCTTTGAAGGTGTGACCTTATCAGAACAGAGCATGCAAGCTCATCAGCAATCCTTAGTTGAGGCCAAGCTCAAGGCTTTTTCGGCGCGAATTGAAGAGCTTGAAGGTTTACTGGCTTCAGTGCGTGCCCATCAAAAGGATGCTCTTTTTCAGTTGATTCATAATAAAGAGATGGCTGGTCGTGATCGATGATGTCATTTGAGTGCTCAGAGTCTTATCTTTATCTCGCCAATGCTTACATTACGGGGTCTTGGACTGACATCATTGATGTCCATCGGTCGGTGCACTCGAAAACAGACCGTGATGCCTCTCCCCATGACCTGAGATTTGTTGATCTTCTTTATTCCTTGCTTCCTGCGTCGTTGC